>JASHNV010000086.1 GCA_030041455.1 Spirochaetia bacterium | reverse complement strand
GCCGCCTCGATCGACGATCCCCGGACGATCCGGTCCCTGCGCGCTCTCGGCTTGACGGTCGTGCTCGTCCCGGACGCTCCCGACGTCCGTGGCGTTCTCGTCGACATCGAGGCGGTCGGCGCAGCGATCGGCCGGACCGAGGAGGCGGAAGCCCTCACGAAGCGGCTCTCCGAGCGGATCCACGCGATCGCGCGCCGCGTCGCGGGGAGGCCCGAGCCGCGGGTCTTCTGGGAGCTCTCGGGAGACCTCTGGACCGCGGGACCCGGCTCCTTCGTCGACGACCTCATCCGCCTCGCGGGCGGGAAGAACATCGCCGAGGACGCTCGTTCGCCGTGGGTCCAGCTTTCGGCCGAACAGGTCATCGCGCGCGATCCCGAGGTGATCTTCCTGGCCGACGGGACGGAGGAGGAGGCGCGCTCGGTTCGGGCCCGTCCGGGATGGGCGGCCGTGAGCGCGGTACGGAACGGCAGGGTGTTGGTCGTCCCGGACGTGGACATCGTGTCCCGGCCGGGACCCAGGATCGCCGAGGCGCTCGAGTTCGTCGCGCGCTCTCTTCATCCGGGGGCCTTTTGATGCCCCTGGCCGGTCCGTCGGCGCGGAGGGGCCCCGCGCTTGCCCTCGCGCTCGTCGTGCTCCTCTCGGCGCTCCTCGCCGCGGCCTCCGTCGGCTCGGTCGGGATCCCGTTCGGCGCGGTCGGCCGCGTCCTCTGGGCGGGGCTTCTCGGAACCCGGGGCACCGTCGACCCCGCGCAAGCCGCGATCGTCCTCTCCATTCGCCTTCCGCGCGTCGTTCTCGCGCTCGTCGTCGGCGCCGTCCTGGGCGTCGTAGGCGCCGCGTACCAGGGGCTCTTCCGCAATCCCCTTGCCGATCCCTATCTCGTGGGAGTCTCCTCGGGCGCTTCGCTCGGCGCGGCGCTTGCGATCGCGCTTACGTGGCGGTTCCCCTGGAGCGAGGTCGGCGCGGTTCCGACCGCCGCCTTCGGCTTCGCGCTCCTCGCCACCGTGCTCGCCTACGGCGTCTCCCGGATCGGCGGGCGGACATCGATCACCCTCCTGATCCTCGCGGGCGTCGCGCTCGGCTCGCTCTTTTCCGCGGGGACGACCCTGCTCATGCTCTCGGCGCGCGACGCCTTCCGATCCGTGGAGATCTTGAGCTGGATCATGGGAAGCCTCTCGCGCGCGACGTGGAGACAGGTGGAGGAGATCGCGCCGTTCGCCGCCTTCGGCCTCGCGCTCGTTCTCGCCTGCTCCTACAAGCTCAATGTGCTCCAGCTCGGCGACGACCAGGCGGCGGCCCTCGGCCTCGGGGTGGAGCGCCTGCGGCTCGTCTTGATCCTCGGCGGGTCGCTTGCCACCGCGGCCGCAGTCTCGGTGAGCGGGATCGTCGGTTTCGTGGGGCTCGTCGTTCCCCACGCCGTGAGGCTCGTGTGGGGGCCCGACCACCGCTTCCTCATCCCGATGTCGGGGCTCCTCGGGGGGATCTTCCTCATCCTGGCCGACCTCGTCGCCCGGACGCTCCTCGCTCCCCGCGAGATCCCGCTCGGCGTCGTGACGGCGTGCGTGGGGGTGCCGCTTTTCGTCGCGCTTCTGCTCAGGCAGAAGCGGAACCTGGTCTGAGGGGCCTTCAGGATGGCGGATCCCCTCGTGTGCGAACGGCTCACTGCGGGCTACGGCCGAAAGCCCGCGCTCATCGACGCGGCGCTCGGCGTCGGTTCCGGCGAGCTCGTCTGCCTCGTCGGCCCGAACGGCGCGGGGAAATCGACCCTCATCCGGGCGGCGGCCGGCCTCCTTCGTCCGTTCTCAGGAGAGGTTCGCCTGTTCGGCCGGCCGCTTTCGAGCTGGAGCCGGCGCGAGATGGCACGGCGGGTCGCTGTCGTCCTCCAGTCCGGGATCGTTCCGCCGCTCTTTACCGTGAGGGAGATCGTCGAGATGGGACGCGCCCCCTTCGCCGGCTTCTGGGGGGATATGAGGGCGCGCGACGCGAGGATCGCCGAGGAGGCGCTCGCCGCCTTCGGTCTCGACGCGCTCGCGGACCGTAGGCTCGGCGAGCTCTCAGGCGGGGAGGCGCAGCGCGCCGTCCTCGCCCGCGCCCTCGCGCAGGAGCCTGAGCTCCTTCTCCTCGACGAGCCGACCGTCCATCTGGACATCCATCGCGAGGCCGCGGCCCTTGCCGGCATCCGCGAGCTCGCGCGGAGGGGCGCGGGCGTCCTCGTCGTGCTCCACGACCTCAATCTCGCCTCGGCCTTCGCGGATCGCCTCGCGCTCCTGCAAGGCGGACGGATCCTCCGCGCGGGACCCCCCCTGGAGGTGCTTGGCTCCGAAGAGCTCCTTGACGCCTACGAGCGGAGCGTCCGGGTGGTCGGCCTCCCCGGGCAGCCCGAGCGGCCCATCGTCCTCCCCGATTTCCGGGATCCCGGACCCCGGTACCCCGGCAGGCCACGATGAGCCCGGGCTCATCTCCCTTCCAAGCACGGCGACGACGTCCTGAGGACCACCTCGGCAGGGTCCTCGGACGCCGGGCGCCCGGAAAAAACGCTGTTGACAAAACGGCCGGTGTCGGCTACATTGTCCGATAAGTGTTACTATGAATAGAAACAGCTCGCGCGAGAACCGACCCGGTCCCGGCCGCACCGACGCATCGGGGAAAGCTCTGCGCTCGCGCTGGTGGCGGCCCGGGGAATAGCCGGAGCCGCTTGCTGTCTTCGCGCGGTCGGGTCCCCGAGCCGGATCCGCCGCGCGACAAGCCGCGCCGGGTCGGCAGCCCCGCGCGGTTTTTTTATCCTTGAGACGATTTCGGAGGTTGGGTTTCATGACGCAGACCGAAGAGAAGAACGCGCTCCGCACGGCCGCGGGGGTCCGGCAGGACACGGTGATCAAGATCGTCCCCGGGGAGCGCTTCACGCCCTACACCCTCGCGCGCAAGCTCGGGGCGAAAGTGATCCTCGAGAGCTCCTCGTTCAAGAAGGGCAAGGAGCGCTATTCGCTCCTCATGGCGGTGGAGGCCTTTCAGGTCTCGCAGCGCGGCGGGGAGATCACGATGGAGGCGGACGGGGAGCGCCGCGCCGTCGAGACGACCGGGCGCGACATCCTCGACGTGCTGATGGCCTTCGCGAGGCAGCACACGCCGCTTCACCAGGATCTCCCGATCCCGGCGGGCGGCATCGGCTACCTGTCCTACGAGTTCTCCGCGCGTTGCGACACGATCCGTTTCAGGCCCAAGGAGGATCCCCTCGATCTTCCGGACGCCTGCTTCCTGTTCGGGCACGTCTTCGTGATCTTCGACCACTACACCGACATCATCTACCTCGTCGGGTGCAACTACAACGAGCACGAGATCGACCTCGAGGCCGCGCTCCGCGCGACCGAGGAGAAGATGAACGACCTCGACTTCAACTACCTCGCGAGGGACACGCGGAACCATCACGCCGAGCACCGCCCGGACGCCCGGGAGCGCGAGGAGTTCCTCGACGGCGTCCGGGAGGTCAAAGAGGAGATCGTGAAGGGCAATCTCCTCCAGGGCGTGCTCTCGCGCAGGCTCACGATCGCGACGGATCTCGGCGCTCTTCAGGCCTACAAGAACCTGAGGTCGAAGAACCCGTCGCCCTACCTCTTCTACCTCGATTTCGGCGGCTACCAGCTGTTCGGCTCGTCGCCCGAGGTGCACGTGAAGGTGAAGGACGGCAGGGCCGTCATCCGGCCCCTCGCCGGGACGCGCAAGCGCGGCCGGGACCAAGCGGAGGACGAGGCGCTCGAGGCGGAGCTCCTCGCCGACGAGAAGGAGCGTGCCGAGCACCTCATGCTCATCGACCTTGCGCGGAACGATCTCGGGCGGATCTGCGCGCCGGGAAGCGTCAAGGTCACGAAGTACATGGAGATCGAGCGCTACTCGCACGTCATGCACATCGTCTCCGAGGTGGAAGGGCAGCTCGCCGCGGGCAGGACCGGCATCGACGCGATCCGCTCGACCTTCCCCGCCGGAACGGTGTCGGGAGCGCCGAAGATCAGCGCGATCGAGATCCTCGACCGCATCGAGCGCGCGCCGCGCCGCTTCTACGCGGGCCTCGTCGGCTACATCGAGGCCGACGGCAGCCTCGATACCTGCATCACCATTCGAAGCGGCCTGAAGACCGGCGACACCATGATCCTCCAAGCCGGCGCCGGGGTCGTCGCCGACTCGGTTCCCGAGCGCGAGTACGAGGAAACCAACGAAAAGCTTCGCGCGCTCGCCTCCGTGCTCGGTTTGGAGGTTTGACATGTACCTGCTCATCGACAACTACGACTCGTTCACCTACAACATCTACCAGTACCTGACCGAGCTCACGAAGAAGGAGATCAAGGTGGTGCGGAACGATCGGATCACCTGCGACGGGATCGAGGCGCTCCGTCCCGAGGGGATCATCATCTCCCCGGGCCCCGGGAGGCCGGAGGAAGCCGGCGTGACGGTCGACGCCATCCGGCGCTTCGCGGGCAAGGTGCCGATCCTCGGCGTCTGCCTCGGCCACCAGGCGATCGGCTACGCCTTCGGAGGCTCGATCGTCCCGGCGCGCCGCCTCGTCCATGGGAAGACCGAGAGCATCAAGCTCGACGGACGGGGGCTTTTCCGTACCCTCCCCGCGACCGGTGTCTTCACCCGCTACCACTCGCTCGTCATCGATCCGGCGAAGGTTCCCCCCGAGCTCGAGGTCAGCGCCACCTCCCTCGACGGCGAGATCATGGGAGTCAGGCACCGGGAGCTTCTCGTCGAGGGGATTCAGTTCCATCCCGAGTCGGTCGCCTCGGAGTTCGGCAAGCAGATCCTGAAGAATTTCCTGAGCTACGAGCGCGAGCCGTACCCCGTGAAGGAGAACCTCGCGAAGATCATCCGCCGCGAGAGCCTCTCGCAGAAGGAGGCGGAGGGATTCATGGCCGAGCTCACGGAGGGGAACCTCAACGCCTCGAGCATCGCGGGCTACTTCGTCGCGCTCAACGCGAAGGGCATCGCCGCCGAGGAGGTCGCCGGATGCGCGCGCGTCCTGCAGCAGAAGCGCACGCCCCTCGCCGTCTCGCGTCCCGTCCTCGATACGTGCGGCACCGGGGGCGACGAGCTCGGCACCTTCAACATCTCCTCGTTCGCGGCCCTCGTCGCGGCGGCCTGCGGCGCCTGCGTCGCGAAGCACGGGAACCGGGCGGTGAGCTCGCTTTCCGGGAGCGCGGATTTCTACAAGGAGCTCGGCGTCCCGATCGAGCTCAAGCCGAAGGATTCCGAGGCGCTCATCGAGAAGACCGGCTTCGCCTTCCTCTTCGCGCCGCTCTATCACGGCGCGATGCGCCACGCCGGGCCGGTGCGCCGGGAGCTCGGCATCAAGACGATCATGAACCTGCTCGGCCCCCTCGTGAACCCGGCGGGCGCCGAGTACCAGCTCATCGGGGTGTTCTCCGACGAGCACTGCCTCACCGTGGCGAAAGCGGCGCGCCTCCTCGGTCTGAAGAGGGTCATGGTGGTTCACGGCGCCGACGGCCTCGACGAGATCTCGGTCGGCGGGCCGACGAGGATCGTCACGCTGGGCGAGAGCGGAGCGATCGACGAGCGCTCCTTCGACCCCGCCGAGATCGGCGTCAAGCGCTACCCGGCGGCCGAGCTCAAGGGCGGGAGCGCGCAGGACAACGCCAGGATCGCGAAGGAGCTTTTGTCCGGAGGCGGGCCCGAGGCGGTGCGCGCCGCCGTGCTCCTCAACGCGGCCGGGGGCCTCGCGGTCTACGGCATCGCTTCCGACCTGAAAGAGGGCTTCCGCCTCGCGAAAGAGGCGCTCGAGGGGGGAAAGGTCCTGGCGAAGCTCGAAGAGGTCCGAGCGGCGGGGGCCGCGCTCGCATGAGCGTCCTCGAGGAGATCGTCGCGAGGCGGGCCGAGCGCCTCCGCGCCGAGGGGCCCGCGATGGGCTGCGCGCTCCCCAGGACCCGGGAGCTTCCGCTCGTCCCCTTCGGCCGGAGCGACGGAGCGGGCTCGGGCGCGCGGTTCCTCATCTGCGAGATCAAGCGCCGCTCTCCTTCGAAAGGGGCGATCAGCCCGGCGCTCGACGCCCCCGCGCAGGCGTCGCTCTACGCCTCGCGCGGGGTCAAGACGGTCTCCGTCCTCACCGAGCGGGACCATTTCTCCGGGTCGCTCTCCGACCTCGTCGAAGTCAAACGGCGCAATCCGGGGCTCTGCGTCCTTCGGAAGGACTTCCTCCTCGAGCCCGAGGACATCGACGCCTCCTACCGGGCGGGGGCGGACGCCGTGCTCCTCATCGCGGCGGCGCTCTCCCAGGAGAAGCTCGCGGCGCTCCACGAGCGCGCGTCGCGGCTCGGCCTTGCGAGCCTCGTCGAGATCCACGCGGCCGGCGAAGCGGCGAAGGTCGCCCCGCTCGCGCCCGCCTTCGTCGGGCTGAACGCGCGCGATCTCGACACGTTCGTGGTCGACCTCGCCTCGCCGCTTGCCGCCCGGAGCGCGATCACGTGGAAGGCGGCGACCGTCTTCGAGTCGGGGATCTCCTCGGAGGAGCACGCCGCCTTCGCCGCCGCGTCGGGCTTCGACGGCATTCTCGTGGGGGAATCCGTCGTGCGCTCCCCGGAGCTCATCCCGGCGCTTCTCTCGGGGCTCCGCGCCGAGCGGCGGCCCTTCTGGGATCGGCTCTACGCCGGGCGCCTCTCCTCCGCGCGCCCCCTCGTGAAGGTCTGCGGCCTCACGCGGGCCGAGGACGCGCGTCTCGCCGACGAGCTCGGCGCCGACCTTCTCGGCTTCATCTTCGCGCCGAGCAAGCGGCGCGCCGACGCCGAGGCGGTCCGCTCGCTCGGCGCGACGCGCGCGCAAAAGGTCGGCGTGGTCGTCACCTCGGGGGGGCCTGAGAGCCTTCCCGAGGAGGTCGAGCGCCTCCTCGACGGAGGAGCGCTCGACGCGGTCCAGCTCCACGGCGACGAGGGGCCCGAGGACTGCTGGCGCACCGCCTTTCCCTACTACAAGGCGCTCAGGCTTCAGGGCGCGGCGGACGTCGAGCGGATCCCCGACTACCGCTGCCCGCGCGTCCTCATCGACGCGTACCGCGAGGGGATGCGCGGAGGAACCGGCGAGCGGATCGGCCCGGAGCTCCTGCGCTCCGCGCGGTCGCGCGGGCCGCTCTGGGTCGCGGGCGGCATCGGCGCGGAGAACGTCCGGGAGCTCATCCTCGCCTTCAACCCCGAGCTCGTCGACGCCTCAAGCGGCCTCGAAGCGTCGCCCGGCCGGAAGGACGCCGCGAAGCTCCGCGCCTTTTTCGGCGAGATCGAGGCGGCTTCGCGCGCCGGAGCGCGCGGATGAAGATCTACAACGACTTCTTCGGCGAGTTCGGCGGCCGCTACGTGCCGGAGGTCTTAAGGCCCCCGCTCGACGCGCTTGAGGCGGCGTTTCTCGCCGCCATGGGCGACCCCGCTTTTCTCGCCGAGCTCGAGTCGATCAGGCGGGACTACATCGGAAGGCCCACGCCGCTCCTCTTCGCCTCGAACGCCACCCGGGAGATCGGAGGGGCGCAGATCTACGTGAAGCTCGAGGGTCTCGCGAACACCGGCGCCCACAAGATCAACAACGCGGCGGGCCAGGGGCTCCTCGCGAAGCGCATGGGCAAGCGGCGCGTCATCGCCGAGACCGGCGCGGGCCAGCACGGCGTGGCGAGCGCCGCGATGTGCGCCAAGCTCGGCCTCGACTGCACGGTGTACATGGGGGAGGTCGACATCCGCAGGCAGCGGCCGAACGTCTTCTGGATGGAGCTCTACGGCGCGAAGGTGGTCCCGGTCACCGGCGGCTCGCGGACGCTGAAGGACGCCGTGAACGAGGCCATGCGCGACTGGGCCGGGAGCTTCGCGGATACCCACTACCTCCTCGGCTCCGCGCTCGGGCCCTCGCCCTTCCCCGACATGGTGAGGGAGTTCCAATCGGTCATCGGCCGGGAGACCCAAGCGCAGGCGCGCGAGCGCGGCCTCGACGTCGCCGCGCTCGTCGCCTGCGTCGGCGGCGGGTCGAACGCGATCGGGTTCTTCGCGCCGTTCATCGAGTCGAGCGAGCCGCGCCTGATCGGCGTCGAGGCGGGCGGCCGGGGGGCGGGCCGGGGAAACAACGCGGCGCGCATGTCGGGGGAGGGCGCGCTCGGCGTGGTCCAGGGGTACAAGAGCCTTTTCCTCATGGACGAGGACGGCCAGCTCCTCCCGACGCACTCGGTCTCCGCCGGTCTCGACTATCCCGGCATCGGGCCTCAGCTCGCGAGCCTCGGCCGGACCGGGCGGGTCGAGTTCACGAGCGTGGGGGACCTCGAGGCGATCGAGGCGCTGCGCTTCTTCGCGCGCGAGGAGGGCATTGTCTTCGCGCTTGAGTCGGCGCACGCGGGCGCCCACGCGCTCAGGCTCGCGCGCGAGCTTCCGAAGGAGCGCGCGATCGTCGTCAACATGTCGGGCCGCGGCGACAAGGACCTCTTCATCGCCGCGCGCGCGCTCGATCCCGACGCCTGGGCGCGCTTCCTCGGGGAGGAGGCCGCAAGCTATGGCCGCTGAGGCGCGCTCGCCTCTCATGACCCACCTCGTCGCGTTTTTCCCGAGCCGCGAGCTCTCGCTCGCCGCCGCGCGCGGGATGATCGACGGGGGAGCCCGCTACCTCGAGGTCCAGTTTCCGTTCTCGGACCCCTCGGCCGACGGGCCCCTCATCCAGACCGCCTGCAGCTCGGCGCTCGAGGCCGGCTTCACCGTGGCGCGGGGCTTCGAGCTCGTCGGGGAGATCAGCGCGCTCGCGGGCGTTCCGGTCTTCATCATGAGCTATGCGAACCTCGTGGTCCGGAGGGGCGTCGAGAGCTTCGTCGAGCGCGCGAAGGCGGCCGGCGCCGCCGGGCTCATCGTGCCCGACCTCATGCCGGGCTCCGACGAGCGCCTCTACGAGATCGGCGCGCGGAGCGCGATCGAGATCGTGCCCGTCGTGGCGCCGGACGTGTCGGAGGAGAGGCTCGCGCTCGTGCGCTCGATGCGGCCGGCCTACCTCTACGCCGCGCTCCGGGCGGGCATCACCGGACGCTACACGGCGCTCGGAAGCGAGAACCACCGCTTCCTCGACCGCCTGAGGCCCCTCGGCGCCCGGATTCTCGCGGGGTTCGGCGTTTCGAGCCCGGAGCAGGTCGCCGAGATCAGGAGCGAGGTTCACGCGTCGGTGGTCGGCTCGGCGCTCGTGCGGATCATCCTCGACGCCGCGGCGCCAGGGGGCGCCGAGCGCCTCGATCCCGAGCGTCTCAGGCGACGGATGGGCGAGCGGGTGCGCGCGCTCTCGGGCCCGGGCTGAAGCTTCCGCCTATTCAACAAATCGCCGAGAGACGCTACGCTCCCTGGAAGAGGATCGGGAGGAACGAACGACGGCGAAGCGGCAATCCCTGACCCCCGACGAGATCGAGCGGGCGATCGGGAAGATCAGGCAGCTCTACGACGACTACATCGTCGCCTTTCTCAAGCCCTTCACGCTGAAGACCGCCTTCGAGGACCGCTACTTCGAGGCGCGAAAGCGGCGCGTGGACCTCACCAGCTTCGTGGTCGCCGAGCTCGACGTCATCAAGCGCCTGAAGCTCCTCGAAGAGAAGCGCGGCGAGGAGGAGGGGGCGCGGAGGGAGAAGCGGCGGGAGAAGGCGCTTCGCGGCGCGGCCGGAGACTTCGCCGACCGGGTTCTCGAGCAGAACCGCCAGATGATCGTGAAGTACCCCGACATGTTCATCGACGAGCGGGCCTCCTTCGAGATGAGGAAGCTCTTCGGGGCGCTCGACGTCTTCGACAAGGAGCACTGGCCCCACCTCGACCGGGTCCTTCGGAAGCTCTTCCCCTCCTCCTACGCCAACCCTCGCCTTGCGCTCGAGCCGCGCCTCTACTCGCTCTGCAGCGGCGCGGCCCACCAGCCGCCGGGCCTCAGTCGCTACCAGTCGCTCCTCATGCGCTTTCCGCAAAGCCAGAAGGAGATCGAATGGGAGGAAAAGCGCCTCGTCCTCGAGGGGGCCTTTCTCCTCCACCAGGTCTCGGACGTCATCGCGCAGATCGAGGGCATGGCGATCGAGGAGGAGGACCGGCCGGGAGTGGAAAAAACCGCGGAATATGTGCATATTCTTCTGGCGGACTTCCGGCTGAAAGACCTGAAGCCGTCGAAACAAGGAGCCTAAGCAATGTCGGAAGAGATTACGATTTCATCCCGGAACTTCGAGAGCGAGGTGCTCAAGTCGCCGATTCCGGTTCTCCTTGACTTCTGGGCCGAGTGGTGCGGACCCTGCAAGATGATCGCGCCGGTCGTCGAAGAGATGGCCACCGCCTACTCCGGTAAGCTCAAGGTGGGCAAGGTGAACGTGGACGAAGAGGGCGACCTCGCCGCCGAGTACGGCATCCTGAGCATCCCGACCCTCCTCGTTTTCAAGGACGGAAAGCTCGTCCGCCAACAGGTCGGCGCCGTGGCCCGCCCGGCGATCGAGGCGCTGTTCAAGGAGCTCGTCTAGCCTCGAGGCGTCCCGATCATCGAAGCGCTCGGAGCTGCCGATGAATAGATTGATCGGCCGACGCGCCGCGGCTTTTCGTTCGGCTGCGCAGGATCTCATTTTTCGAAGGAGCAGATCGACCCATGGCAGAAACGAGCCTCTTCGGCAAATACGGAGCCGTCGTCGACTCCGGAAAGGTCATTTTCCGCGAGAACGAGGAAGGCGACCAAATGTACATCATCCAGGAGGGGAACGTCCGGATCAGCAAGCTCATCGAGGGCAAGGAGCACATCCTCGCGGTCCTCGGGAAGGGCGATTTCTTCGGCGAGATGGCGATCGTCAACCGGGTCAAGCGGACCGCGACGGCGACCGCCGTCGGCACCGTCCAGGTGCTCGCCTTCAACCGCGAAGGCTTCCTCGGGATGATCGAGAAGAACGCCCGCATCGCGCTGAACATCATCGACAAGCTCTGCAGGAGGCTGCAGCAGGCCGACAACCAGATCCAGCACCTCGTGAAGAAGAGCGGCAAGGGGCTCATGGCGCTCAATCTCTACTACACGTTCGCCGAGAACGGCTTCGAGAAGGGCTCCCTCGACCCGGTCAAGGTGATGCGCGAGATGTCGCTGAGCCTCGAGACGCCCTACGAGACCGTGTCCGCCTTCTTCGAGGAGCTGAAGAAGAACTCCATCATCGAGGTCGCCGGGGACCGGATGGTCCTCAAGAACCGCGACTGGCTCGCCACCCTCGGAGAGGTTTCCGCGAGCGGAACGTGATATACTTTCACGAGGTAGCGGCGCGGCGGACCGCCCCCGAGGCGAGGAGCTTCACATGTGTGGAATAGTCGGGTACACCGGAGCGAAGCTCGCGGCGCCGGTGCTCCTCGAGGGCCTACGGCGTCTCGAGTACCGCGGATACGACTCGGCGGGCATCTGCGTCGGCCGGGACGGCGCGCTCACGATCGTGAAGCGCACCGGCAAGATCAAGGATCTCCGCGGAGCGGTTCCCGACCTTCCCGAGGGAAGCTACGGCATCGGGCACACCCGCTGGGCGACCCACGGCGGGGTGAGCGACGCGAACGCCCACCCACATGCCGACTGCACCGGGAAGATCACCATCGTCCACAACGGCATCATCGAGAACTACGCGAGCCTCAAGGAGAAGCTCCTCGGGGAGGACCACGTCTTCCGCTCCGAGACCGACTCCGAGGTGATCGCCCACCTCGTCGAATCGGTCTACGACGGCGACCTCGAGCGGGCGGTGAAAGAGGCGCTCGCGCTCCTGAAGGGCACCTACGGCATCGTGGTCATGCACTCGGAGGTGCCCGGGAAGATCGTCGGCGCGCGAAACGGCTCGCCCCTCGTCCTCGGCATCGGCGAGGGGGAGATGTTCCTCGCGTCGGACGTGACGGCCATGATGGCCTACACGAAGCAGGTCGTCTACGTCGAGGACGGCGAGGTGGTGACCGTCGATCCCGGCGGCTTTCGGACCTCGGACCTGAAAGACAACAGCATCACGAAGAACGTCGAGCAG
The DNA here is from genome assembly GCA_030041455.1 of Spirochaetia bacterium. Taxonomy (GTDB): domain Bacteria; phylum Spirochaetota; class Spirochaetia; order DAHUYW01; family DAHUYW01; genus DAHUYW01. The sequence continues at coordinate 22,613 of JASHNV010000086.1, read as the reverse complement.
ATCGGTTGGGAGCTCGAGGAGATCGAGAAGAACGGCTTCGCGAGCTTCATGGAGAAGGAGATCTCCGAGCAGCCGGAGTCGATCCTCCGCGCGATGCGGGGGCGGCTCGACGCGGAGCAGGCGACGGGCCATCTCGGGGGCTTGAACCTCTCGAGCAAGGAGCTCCTCGAGATCGAACGCGTCAAGATCGCCGCGGCGGGCACCTCCTACCACGCGGGCATGGTGGGCGCCTACCTGCTCGAGGCGATGGCGAGGATCCCCGCCTACGCCGAGCTCGCGAGCGAGGTCCGCTACCGCAATCCGATCGTCGAGCCCCAGACGCTCCATTTCGTCGTCTCGCAGTCGGGGGAGACCGCCGACACCCTGTTCGCCATGCGCGAGCTGAAGCGCAAGGGCGCGACCGTCCTCGGCATCTGCAACGTCGTGGGATCCACGATCGCGCGCGAGACCGACGGGGGGGTCTACATCCATTCGGGACCCGAGATCGCCGTCGCGTCGACGAAGGCCTTCACCTCCCAGATTACGGTCTTCTACGTCTTCGCGCTCCTCATGGCGCGGATGCGGAACATGTCGTTCGAGGAGGGGTCGGATCTCGTGCGGGACCTCGACGCCGTTCCGCGCCTCGTCGCGGAGATCCTCGAGGACAAGGCGACCATTCAGGCGCTCGCGCGGAAGTACTCCTGGGCGAAGGACTTCCTCTTCATGGGGCGGGGCATCAACTACCCGGTGGCCCTCGAGGGCGCGCTCAAGCTCAAGGAGATATCCTACATCCACGCGGAGGGCTACAGCGCCGCGGAGATCAAGCACGGTCCGATCGCGCTGATCAACGAGCGCACGCCGAGCCTCTTCCTCATCCCCGACGACAGGCTGCGCGACAAGATCATCTCCAACATGAAGGAGGTGAAGGCGCGAAGCGGCAAGGTGATCGCGGTCTGCGTCCGCGGCGACGACGAGGTCGCGGGGATCGCCGACGACGTCATCCTGGTGCCGAAGGTGCACGAGCTCGTCTATCCCTTCCTCATGGTGGTGCCGCTCCAGCTGTTCGCCTACTATTGCGCGCTCGACCTCGGGCGCGACGTCGACCAGCCCAGGAACCTCGCGAAGAGTGTCACGGTCGAATAGGGCTCGAGTCTGGCCGTGCGCGGGGGCGTTGCTGCTCCTCGTTTCAAGCGTCGCCTTTGCTCAGGCCCCTGCGGCCTTCCTCCTCGAGAGTCCCCGCTCCGGGCGGGGAATCGACTGCCTCGGCCCCAACGCGATCCCCTGCTACCGCGGCGTCTACACCCTCGGCGGCGCGCGGATCGACGTGGTTTTCACGCTGAGCCCGATCGCGGAGGCCTCGACGTGGAAGCCGGCGGGATGCGGCGAGACCAGGCTCCTCGCCGTGCCGGCGATCGACTCCGCGTCGGGCCCGATCCTCTTCTACGCCCACGGGGAGGACTGGTCCCTCTTCGTCGCCTTTCCGCCGGGATACCCGGATGCCTGCGCCTTCGCCTCAAGAATCGTCGAGCGCTTCGATTACTTCTTCGGCCTCACGGGAGGCAATCCGCTCTACTCCTTCCCCGGCGTGGTCGACCTGGACTGAAGGCCTCGCGCGCCGGCCTCCGATCTCCCCTCGCGCCTGTCCTTCGTGCTCCGGATCGCGAGTCGCGCGTCAGATCCCGTGTCACGCATTGACTTTTCCCTCCTCACTCCGTATGCTTTTTTTTCATGAATTTGAAGAAGGTGCTCACGCCGTCGGCGATCTCCTGCGACTTGCCCGGAAATTCGAAGGAGGAGATCCTCGAGTCTCTCATGGATCTCGCGATGACGACGGGTAAAGTGAAGGATCGAAGCGCCGCGATGCGCTCGATCCTCGAGCGCGAACGCAAGATGTCGACCGGCATTCAGAACGGCGTCGCCATTCCCCACGGAAAGACCGAGGTCGTCGACGAGCTCGTCGCCTGCGTCGGGATAAAGCGCGGAGGCGGGGACTTCGACGCCCTTGACGGGGAGAAGAGCCGCATTTTCATCATGACGCTTTCGCCGGTGAATCGGTCGGGGCCGCACGTTCAGTTCCTTGCCGAGATCAGCCAGCTGCTCACCGATTCGCAGAAGCGCGAGCGGCTGCTGAAGGCGAAGGACGCCGACGAGGTCCTCGACATCCTGACCGCGTAGCCTCCCCCCGCGCGGCGCGAGCGGGCCGTACGGGCTTTCTACCGCCCGCGGTAAGCCGGCGCGGCGGCCGTGTGTCGAGTCGTCCAGGACGAAGGCGATCCGATCGCCCCGCGCGCGGGAGGCGAAGTCCCTCCTTGAGTCATTCGGCATCCGGTCGTCGGGCATGTCGTCAAGCGCGGAATCGAGAGTCCATACGGATAGGCTCCGCAGTCTCGGCCGAACCGCTCCATCATCCGAACGGCAGAAACGCCTTCACGGCTGCGACGAGGGGCCGGGCTCCTTCCCGACGAGACGTGAGGAAGTCCCTCTATCCGGACTCCTTGAGCGCCCGAAGGGCCCCGGGTAGTCGGTTGCTCGTGTCCAAGCTTTCCGAAATACCCTCATCGTGACGGGGAGACACTCCATGTCGCGATGAGGGTGTCCGCCATGTCCCCGAGGGCTCCGGTTCCGCTCGCGAGGAGCTCCCAACGGATCTCTTATGCCGCACGTGCTCTCGTGACCCATCCCGTCGTGACGTGCTCTCCGCGACCGCTCCTCGCCGAGCGCGCTCTCGCTCGGACAGCCGGAGCGCCACGCAGTCTTTCCACGCGCCCCGGGGCGCCCTGCAAAATCCGCTCATCCGAAAAAAGGGAACGCGGCCTCTCGCGCGACCGCCTGCTGAACCCGGAAAACGCCCGAGGACCAGCGCTCGGCCATTGGAGGCTCCGCTTCCGCCGCCCCCGCCGTTCGAGGGTTCACCCCCCTCCATCCCGAGCTCCCGGTTCGGCTTCGCACACGGTCGGGACCGGGCCTGATCACAATCTCCCGATCGATTTTGTCAGGATTTTCCGCAGGCTCCCTTCACGGCGGCTCTGTCGCGTGCCGCGCGCAGCCCGAGAGCCGCGTGCCTCGAAAAATCACGCAACCGACGGGTAGCTCCTTGCAAAAAAAAGCCCTCGACGAAGCTCCCGGTCTTGACGATCGAGACCTTGAGAGATATGCTGCCGCGGTTCAATCGGCGGGAGGCCGAAATGCCCATGGACAACAAGAAGCTGAGAATCTTCGAGGCATTGGAGCTCCGAGCGGAATACGACGCGCGCATCAAGACGCTTTCCGAATGTCTCCCCGAGAAACGGGAGAACCGGGGTCGCTTCCTCTACGGAACGGACGACATCGTGACGAGACCGGCGCCCGGTTTCGAAATGGCGAAGGTGCGGGACGAGAGCGCCGCTCTGGACCAGAAACGGCGAAAGCTGAACGCCGCGATCCAGGAGGCGAACTTCCGCAACACCGTGGAGATCCAGGGACACGCCCTCTCCCTCGCCGAGGCGCTCGATGCGCGCAAGGCTCTGAATACGAAGATCGGAGATCTTCACGCCCAGGTCACGAGCGCCGCGTGGGAGCGGGTCATCTACAAGGAAGGACGGGACATCGTTCAGGAAAGCCACCTCGACTACCTCCGGTCCGCCGCGGACCTCGACCGGGCGCGGCTCGAGTTTCGCGAGCTGAACCGCGCGCTACGCGCGGCTTCGTTCGCCGTCGAGGTGAACTTTCGCGACGAGTAAGAACGTGGATCCTGGGAGACAGGGGGGCAGGCGCGACTGTCCCGGCGACGGGACATAGCCCAGAGCACGGCTTCTGCGAATGCCTACAATGAAGGACTGATCAGCCTACGATCCGGTATAGCGCCACATCCCCGGAGCGAGAGACCGCAGAGCAGCCGAACGCCTCATACGATAGAGCCGAAGGGCCCCGCGTCTCCCTTTTTTCTCGCCGCGGCCGCCATGGAGCGCCGCGAGAGGCGATCCGGCACCGAAGACTCAGGCGCGGAGGACACACACCGAAAAAAAGCCCCCGGTCGTCATGTAGTTGCCGAACCGAGGGCAGGTGGGTTGTGAGCGATGGGCGCCGCGTCTCACCGGAGCTTCCTCCGGCTCGACACGGTCGACTCTTTTTTAAATGTCGAAGTATAGAGCGAACTCCCAAGGATGCGGCCTCAGCTCGATCGCCTGTACCTCGTTTTTCATTTTGTACTCGATCCAGGTCTCGATGACGTCCGGCGTGAAGACGTCGCCTTTCAGGAGGAACTCATGGTCCTTCTTCAGGGACTGGAGAGCCTCCCTGAGGCTCCCGGGCGCCTGCGGGACGCGCGCGGCCTCTTCGGGCGGCAGATCGTAGATGTCCTTGTCGAGCGGGTCGCCGGGATTGATCTTGTTCGCGACCCCGTCGACCATCGCCATCGTCATCGCGGCGAAGGCGATGTAGGGATTGCACGACGGATCCGGGCAGCGGAACTCCAAGCGCTTGGACTTCTCCGACTCGCTGTACATCGGAATTCGAATCGCCGCGCTCCGGTTGCGGCTTGAATAGGCGAGGTTGACCGGCGCCTCGAAGCCGGGCACGAGCCGCTTGTAGCTGTTCATCGTCGGATTCGTGAACGCGCAGAGCGCCGGCGCGTGTTTCAGGAGCCCTCCGGCCGCGTAGAGTCCGACCTCCGAGAGCCCGGCGTAGCGGTCTCCCGCGAACAGGTTCTTTCCCCCCTTCCAGAGCGACGTGTGGGTATGCATGCCGGTCCCGTTGTCGCCGAAGATCGGCTTCGGCATGAAGGTGGCCGTCTTCCCGTATTTCTTCGCCGTCATCTTGACGATGTACTTGTACTTCAGCATCGCGTCGGCGGTCTCGATGAGCGGCGCGAAGCGGATGTCGATCTCCGCCTGACCCGCGGTAGCGACCTCGTGATGCTGCTTCTCGACCCTGAGCCCGGCCGCTTCCATGTGGAGGATCATCTCGCTTCGGATGTCCTGCAGCGAATCGGCCGGCGGAACCGGGAAGTAGCCCTCCTTGTTCCGGATCTTGTACCCGAGGTTCGGCTCCTCGTCGCGCCCGGTGTTCCAGTTTCCCTCGACCGAGTCGATGTAGTAGTAGCCGCTGTGCTGATTCTGTCCGTAGCGGATGTCGTCGAAGATGAAGAACTCGGCCTCGGGTCCGAAATAGACCGTATCCGCGACTCCCTTGCTCTTCAGGTAGGCTTCCGCCTTCCGCGCGATGTTGCGCGGGTCGCGCGAGTAGTCCTCTCCGGTGATCGGGTCGGCAATGTTGCAGCTGATCACGAGGGTCTTGTGCTGGGTGAAGGGGTCCAGGAAGGCGGTCTCCGGCACCGGCTTCACGAGCATGTCCGACTCGTTGATCGCCTGCCAGCCGCGGATGCTCGATCCGTCGAAGCCGAGCCCTTCGGTGAAGATCTCCTCGGTCACCTCGGCGACCGTCGTCGAAAAATGCTGCCATGTTCCAGGAAAATCTACGAACCGGAAATCGACGATCTCAACTTTCTCGCGCTCGATAAAGGCAACGACATCCTTCGCACTCTTCAATGAACTCATCGCGCGTCACTCCTCTCCGTAAATTTTGCGCTGCCGCCATGCGCGGCGGACCTGCTACTTCGGGCGCATGTCCAGGCGCAGCTTCGATTATCCGCGACTCGGGACCGGGAGGCAATCACAAAATCGGAGCCGGTGCCGCTCCGACCTCCCCGCATGCGCCCTTCGGAACGTGACAAGATTCAGCAAAATTCGTGCCATTCAGAGGAGAAAGAGGCTAAACCGTTTTGCTGGAGAAAGTTAGCGGCGTGTCGGTCGTTCGGCCTCCCGCATTGATCCTCCAAATCGAGAACTCGCAGGTAGTATTCCGCACGAATTCCTACGGAAAGGTGGCTCGCCTCGGCGCCGCGTGCCCGAGGAGGCCGCCGGCGGACTTTACCTTCGAGCGCTCCCTCCGCTATCATGGGGAATGACCAACCTTGACCAGGCATCGCAAGAAAAGCTCGTCGAGCGGTTCCTCCGCTACGCGCGGATCGAGACCGCCTCGGATCGTAGCGTCGCCGAAATCCCCTCGACGCCTTCGCAGTGGGATCTCCTCAAGCTCCTCGTCAAAGAGCTCATGGATCTCGGCGTTTCCGACGTCGAGCTCACCGCGAACGGCTACGTGATCGCGCGCATCCCGTCGAGCCCGGGCTCCGGTCCGGTCATCGGGCTCATGGCGCACGTCGACACGGCTTCCGACGCGCCCTCCGAGGGGGTGAATCCCCGTCTCCACCGCGACTACGACGGGGGCGTCGTCGACATCGGCGAGGGGTTCCGCCTCGATCCCGCCGAGTTTCCCGAGCTCGCTCGCTACAAGGGCGCGACGATCATCACGACCGACGGCCGGACCCTGCTCGGCGCCGACGACAAGGCGGGCGTCGCGGAGATCATGACGGCGGTCGCCTGGCTCCAGGCCAACCCCGGCTTCCGCCACGCGCCCATCGAGGTCCTCTTTACCCCCGACGAGGAGACCGGGAAGGGCCTCGACCGCCTCGACGTGAGCCGGCTGAAGGCGCGCTGCTTCTACACCGTCGACGGCGGGGAAGAGGGGGTCGTGGAGGCGGAGTGCTTCAACGCCTACCAGGTGCGGGCGCAATTCACCGGACGGGTCATCCACCTCGGCGTCGCGCGCGGCAAGCTCGTGAACGCGGTGTCCATGGCCGGGCTCTTTCTCGGCATGCTGCCCCGCTCCGAGAGCCCGGAGGCGACCGACGGGCGGTACGGCTACTACTGTCCCCTCGAGATCCGCGGCAACCTCGAGAACGCCACGCTCGATATTTTTCTGCGGGACTTCGACCGGGAGCGGATGAACGGGCGTCTTGAGACCCTCCGGACCATGGCGAAGGCGGTCGAGGCGATCTACCCCGACGGTCGCGTCTCCCTCACCGAGACGAAACAGTACGTGAATATGTACGAGGCCATCCAAAAAGACCCTCCGGTGATCGATCTCATGATCGAGGCGGTCCGGCGGACCGGCATCGCGCCGGAGCTCCGCGTGATCCGGGGCGGCACCGACGGATCGAAGCTGAGCGCGATGGGCATCCCGACTCCGAATCTTTTCACCGGCGGGTACAACTATCACAGCCGCCAGGAGTGGGCCGCCGTGCCGGCCATGGTGCGCGCCGTCGAAACGATCCTCAATCTTGCCTCGCTATGGGCGGAGCGGGGATAGCCTCGGCTCCGGTCGGGCCCGAATCGGTGTAGAGGCGCGGGACGCGCCAGTTGATGCCGCAGGTGATCTCGTAGGGAATCGTCCCGATCGCGTCGGCGATATCCTCCGCGGTGGGCGCGGGCGGCTCGGGCCCGAAGAGCACGACCCGGTCATAGAGTCTCGCCGCGGCGTCGGGCCCGAGGTCGACCATGCACTGGTCCATGCAGATGGTTCCGGCGACCGGGAAGCGCTTCCCGCCGATCGCCACCTCCGCCTTGCTCGAGAGCAGTCGGGGGTATCCGTCGCCGTAGCCGACCGGTATCGTGGCGATCACGGTGGAGCGCGTCGTCACGTAGGTCATGCCGTAGGAGATCGCCGTTCCGGGGTCCACCCGCTTCAGGAAGAGAATGCGCGTCTCGAGCTCCATCACCGGCCTCACCGCAAGCGTCCGCTCCTGGTCGCGCGAGGGGTAGTAGCCGTAGAGCAGGATACCCGGCCGGACCATGTCGAAGCGGGCTTCCGGATACTCGAGAATGGCGCCCGAGTTCGCGGCGTGAACGGTGCCGGGTTGGATGCCGCGGCGCCTCACCTCCTCGACGACGCGCCTGAAGGCCAGGGTCTGGTCGGCCGTGAAGCGGCTGTTCCGCCGGTCGGCCACCGGGAAATGGGTGCAGATGCCGCCGAGCGCGAGCGAGGTCGAGGAGGCGATGCGCTCGGCGAGCCCGGGCGCCTCGGCTGGCTTGCATCCGATCCGGCCCATTCCGGTATCCACCTTGAGGTGCACGGAGACGAGGCGTCCCTGGCCTCGCGCCTCGCTCTCGATGAGGCCGGCGAGCTCGAGATCTCCGACGACCGGCGCGAGCCCGGCGCGGACGAGATCGCCGACCTCGCCCGGATCGGGCGGGCTCAGGAGGAGGATCGGCGCGCCGATGCCCGAGGCCCGGAGCTCGGCTCCCTCCTCCACGGTCGCGACCGCGAGCGTGTCGACCCCCTCCGAGAGCGCGGTCTGTACAACTTTAAGTACACCGTGTCCGTAGGCGTCCGCCTTCACCGCCATGCAGATCTTCGGGGCGGGCCCGACGTGCTTCCGCACGAGGCGGATGTTGTGCCTCAGGTTTTCTAGGTGAATGATCGCTTTCGTGGCCCGCATTGAATATTCCCGCGCGAGTCCGGGGTACCGCTGGTGGAGGGGCACCCAGGCTCAGGGCATTCTTGCCCTTTTTCGCCGTCTTGATAAGGGGGAAAAGTGTGGTATTATCTTGCCGAGGACAGACTTTGAGGCACATGTTCTTCGTCGCGTTAGCTATCGCCGCGATATCACTCGCTTCGTGCGGCGACAGCGGGTTGCTCTCGCCTCTGTCCGCCCACACCTCCGAGGCGAGCCTCACCACCGTGAGCCCCGGCACGATCGCGGTCGCGGGCGACCAATTTCCGCTCACCCTCAAATACAACGCCGGCGTCGTTACGCCGAAGGATCTCAAGGTCGAGATTCTGAACTCCGCCGGCACGGTTCTCCAGAGCGGCGACATCCAGGGCATCGACTTCACGGCCCCGCTGCCGCCGGTGCAGCTGCCGAACTTGACCCCCGGCACCTATACGATGCAGCTCACCCTGTACGACGGAAACAGCCAGATCATCACGCAGAGCACAGTGGAGTTCTTCTTCGCGAACGGACCCTACTCGCTGCAGGGGATCGCCTCCTACCCGCCGACCATCAGCCCCGGCGGGACGGGAGTCGTCTCCGCGACGCTCGCCGTGCCCGACGGCTCCAACCCCTACCTCCGCTGGACCATGGGCGGAAAGACGCTCGACGCGGGCTATCTCCAAGACGGGCTCGACAAGATTCAGTGGACTGCGCCGAGCGCCGCCGGGGTCTACTCGGTTACCGTGGAGCTTTTCCCCTACGGTCCCTCCACGGGCGGCTCCTTCGACTTCACGTCGCCGATCTCGATGCACACGGAGATCTACGTGTCCGATACGGCGCCTTCGACCGCGAACGGCGAGCTCGGGCCCGCGGCCGACTACTACTGCCTTCTCCATTTCGGCGGCACGCTCCAAGACTCCGGTGCTCTCGGCGGCGCGGACACGGTGACGACCGTCGGCAATCCGCAGCTCGCGGTCAACGGAAGCCTCTTCGGCTACCAGCTCGACGGCAACTCCGGCTTCCGCACGAGCTCGTTCCCCCTCCCGGTCGCTTCCGGGGGAACCCTCGCTCCCTTCTCCGTGGAGATGCGCCTGCGCCTCGACTCCTATCAGTTCAACCGCGTTTTCTTCACGGCGACCCAGGATTCCGGCTCGCCCGTATTCCAGATCGCCTCGAACGACAAGGGGCTCCTGCTCGCCTCCGTCGGGGGAACTCCCGAGGCGAGCGGGATCGCGCTTCCGATCGGCCAGATGGAAACCGTGGTCCTCTCGGTGATTCCCGAAGGCTCGTCGCTCGAGCTTCTCTGGTTCACGAACGGGCAGCTCGTCGAGGCGGACTCGCTTTCGGCGAGTCCGCGCGTTCAGTCCGCCTCGGGCGGCTCGGAGATCGCCGGGGCGAACGGCTTCGCAGGGCTCATCGCGGAGTTCGGCGTCTTCTACCGCGACGCGAGCGGGCAGGCGGCGATCGATCCGAGCGTCTTCGCGAGCGCCATGGCGGAGCAATACGGCGCGGCGTTCGTCTACGCCGAGGGCTTCGACGGCATGGAGCTGCCTTCCGACCTTCAGTTCAGCGCCGGCGTGAGCGCCTCGGATCTCCAGGGCGGAAGCCTCGCGCTCCCGGCCGGCGCGTCGGTGACGCTCCCCGAGCAGGTCGTGGGCGAGGACGAGCTGTGCTTCGATCTGTCGCTCTCTCTCGTGCCCGCCGGAGCGTCGGGCGCGGTGGTATTCTCGGCGAACGGCAGCGACATCGACACGATCGATTTCGGCGGCTCGTTCGACGCGAGCCAGCCGTTCTCGATACGGCTGTCGAGCTCGGGCGGCGAGCTCACGATCACGCAGGGGAGCGCTTCGAAGTCCTTCCAGGGGGATCTCTCTCCGATCGGCATACGGGTCGTCAACACCGGCGCCGCCCAATTCGACGTTCGGAGCTTCCTCGTCTTCAAGGACAAGGTCCGCATCACGAGCGCCGGCGTCGACACGGCGTCCGCGGCCTCCTGATCGAAGCGCGTCTGAGGAACATGAGCGGCGATCTCCGCGCCGAGCGCGGTCTTCAGGCGAGGCGCGAATGCGCAGAGCGCTCCTGATCTGCGCCCTTCTCCTCCCCGCGCTCGCGCCCCTCGCGAGCGGCCTGAACGTCGCGGTGCTTCGCCTCGGCGACAACGGATGGAGGCTCCCCGGAGATCCGCTCGCCGGCGTGAACGAGCGCATCCAGGACGTCATCGCGGGCTCGACGCGTCTCGGCGTCGTCGGGATAGGCCACGCGCTCGACGAAAGCGACGTGGCCGGCCTTCAGAGGCGCCTAGGCGAGATGAGGAGCTCGAAGGGAGCCGTCGCCCCGTCGGTCCGGCCGAGCGCGGTTCCTTTGAGCGACGAGGACCTCGGCCTTCTCGCCGCCTCGCGCGCGGTCATCGTCCCCGTTCTCACCGACTACTCCCTCGATTTCTCGGAGGCGTCGGCCTACACGGCGCAGCTTGAGACGACGTTCTCCGTCATCGAGGAGGGAAGCCCCCTCGTCGCGCTGAAGATCCGCACCCTCGGCCGGGGCGCGACGGACGTGGAGGCGATCGGCGCGGCGGCCCGCCAGATTCCGCGGCAGCTCGCCTTCAGGCTGCGGGAGCTTCCGGATTTCCAAGTGAAGACCGGCATCGTCGTCGTCGACGCGACGACGGTGCTCCTTCAATTCGGAAGAAACATGGGGGTTCACGTCGGCGACCTCTACGCGCTCTCCGCGGCGAGGCCGGGCTCCGCTCCCGAAGGCGGCCTCGTCGAGGTCGATGAGGTCCGAAAGGACTACTCCTACGCGCACATCATCTATTCGGACGGCGCGCCGCGAATCGGCGACCAGGTCCAGCCGATTCCGCGCCTCGGCCTCGAGACGACGTTCTACGTCCACGCGACCTTCAACAACACGCAGCTTGCAGGCGGCTCGAGCGAGCCGGTCATCGTTACGGCGGGCACGCTCCTCACGTGGACGCGCGGCCTCTACGATTTCCGGCCCGTGATCGGCTTCGAGTATCCGTTCAACTACGCCCCCGGCGGCGGGGCGCCGGTCGACGTCTTCCTCGGAGGCGAGCTCAACTGGCGCTTTTGGCGCTTCGACATCGTGCCCCTCGCCGCTCTAGGGCTGAACGAGCTCCTCCCGGTCTCCGCGGGACAATCCCCCGCCGCTTCCACCTACGGCGGATTCTGGCAGCTCTCCGTGGGCTACCTCGTCACGCGCGCGGCGCGCGTCCAGCTCGACTTCGGCTACACGCAGTGGTTCCCGATCGGGGGAGGCTTGGGCTACGGCGGCCTCGAAGGCGGGCTCGGCCTGACGCTCGATTGGTGATCACGCGTCGGGCGCGAGGCTCGTGAGCTCACCGCGCCCGAGCGAACTGCGGAAGGCGGAGGATCGGGGCGGGATCGTTCGAGACGAGGCCCGAGGCGCCCCGATCGAGGAGCTCGCGGGCGAGCGCGACGTCGTCGACGGTCCACGCGATGACCGGGTAGCCGAGCATGCGCCGGTTGACGAACACGCCGATCCGCGTGACCTTTCTCCGGCTCGGTTTGACCGCCGACCAGCGGCCGAGGAAACGCGCCTCGCCGTGGCGCGCGAAGTAGGGCAGGTCCCGGTCGCCTGAGTAGATGATCGCGGTCGGGATCTCGGGGGCGATGCGCTTCGCCGCAAGGATCGCGAAGGGATTGAACGAGGAGACGAGCGCCCGCCGCGTGAGCCCGTGCCCGACGATCTCGTCGACGACGCCGCGCGCGATCGCCCGGCAGTCCCGGCCCCGAGCCTTGATCTCGACGTCGTAGTAGACCGAGTCGGCGAGCTCGTCGAAGACGGCGCCGAGGCGGGGAATCCGCTCCCGGGAAAACCGCGGCGCGAACCAAGAGCCCGCGTCGAGCGTCCGGATGTCGGCGTAGTCCGCGTCGGCGACCGCGCGGCGCACGCCGGTAACCCGCGCGAGATCGAAGTCGTGGACGACGACAAGCTCCCCCGAGCGGCACCGCTGAACGTCGAGCTCCACGCCCGGGACTCCGGCGGAGCGCGCCTCCCTGAACGCCGCGAGGGTATTTTCGGGCGCCCGGCGGGAGTAGCCCCGGTGGGCGAACAGGAGCGGAGCGCGCGCCTCGAGAAACGCTTCGAGGCGCGCGCTCCTCATTCGCCGCCCATCTTCTTTTTCAGCTCGTCGAGCGCCCACTGCGCCTGCGCCTCGCGGAAGCGCTGGTCGGTCTCAGCCGTCTCCCCGACGAGCATCTGCATCTGCGCCAACAGGAGGTCGGCGTCGACGCTTGCCGCCTGCCGAGTCCGAAGCTGCTTCAGCTGCGCCATCATCTCGGCGATTCCCTCTTGGTAGCCCTTTCGCTCGGTGTCGAGCTGCGCGATCTTTCCTCGGAGCTCGCCCGCGCGGGCCTCGGCGGCCTCGGCGAGGTCGGCTCGGCCCTTCTCGGCGGCGAGCTTCACCCGGCTCTCCCAGAGCTCGAGATCCTTTTCCAGCTGGAGGCGCTTCGCCGTGGCGGCCTTGAGGGTGGTCATGACCGCGACGACGTACTCGCGCGCGCCCTCCGGATCGAGCCCCATGATATTGTAGTCGTCGGACATCCGGACGCCTCTTTCCTCCTTCGAGTATATGCCGAACGGGCCGTATTGAAAAGCGAGGTCTTTCCCGCTATGTTCGATCCATGAAGGATCTGGCGTACAACCCCGACGAGCCCATCGTCGCCCTCGCGACCCCCTGGGGCGAGAGCGCGCTCGCCGTCATTCGCACGTCGGGCGAGGGGTCGATCGACCGCGTCGCGGGCATCTTCTCGGCTCCCGAGTCGGTGCGGCGCTCCCCGGGGAACGCGATGGTTCTCGGCGAGCTCCTCGACGGCGCGGAGGGCGCGCCGCTCGACCAGGTCGTGCTCGCCGTCTACCGCGCCCCGCGGAGCTACACCGGGCAGGAGTGCGTGGAGATCTTCTGCCACGGGAGCCCGCCGGGAATCCAGGCGATCCTCGCGGCTCTCAAAGGGCGCGGCTTTCGCGACGCCGGCCCCGGGGAGTTCACGCTCCGCGCCTTTCTCAACAGGAAGATGGACCTCACCCGCGCCGAGGCCGTTCAAGAGATCGTCCGCTCGAAGTCGAAGGAGGCGCATGCCATGGCCCTCCACCGCCTCTCGGGGGCGATCGAGAAGCGCATCGGCGCGGCGAAGGAGCGCATCGCGCGCCTCATGGCCGCGATCGAGGTCCGGCTCGACTACCCGGAGGACGAGGTGGAAGGCGAGATCGAGGCGGTGCTCCCGGAGCTCGCCGCGATCCGAAGCGATCTCCGCGGCCTCCAGGCGACCTACCGCACCGGACGGATCTACCAGGAGGGGGTGCGGGTCGCCCTGTGCGGGCGGACCAACGCGGGCAAGTCCTCGCTCTTCAATCTCCTCGCGCGCGAGGAGCGGTCGATCGTCTCCGAGATCCACGGAACCACGCGGGACTACATCGAGGCGTGGATCACGATCGAGGGGATTCCGGTCGGGCTCTACGACACCGCGGGTCTCAGGAGCCCCGGCGACGCGGTCGAGGCGGAGGGCATCCGCCGAAGCGAGCGCGTCATCGAGAGCTGCGACCTCGTCGTCTACCTCGTCGACGCGACCCTGGGGATGACCGCCGAGGACGTCGAGTTTCTCGCCTCCCGCGACGAGGAGCGCTGCGTGAGGGTATGGAACAAGGTCGACGCCTCAAGCGCTCCCGCGCCTTCGGGCTTCCTTCCGCTGAGCGCGCTCGACGCGAGCGGGGCGCCTGAGCTTGCCTCGGAGATCAAGCGGCGCGTCGCGGGCCGGGAGGTCTCGCCGTCGGCGGACGCGGTGATCGACTCGGCCCGCCAGCACGACCTCATCGAGCGGTGCGTCGAGGCGCTCGGCAACGTCGAGAGCGGCATCGCGATCGGCATGCCCTTGGACGCGGTGGCGCTCGACGTGCGCGAGGCGCTCGACGCCCTCGGAGAGATCACCGGCGAGGTCACCACCGCCGACATTCTGAACTCCATGTTCTCAAGCTTCTGCGTGGGAAAGTAGGCCGAAGGCCTCCTACTCGAGACAGCCGAGCCGGGCGAGAACGAGGGTCAGCGCCGAGAGGCAGGCCGACTCGGTTCGGAGGATCCTCGATCCGAGGCGCGCGAGCGTGAAAGCGCGCGATCGAAGGAGCTCGCGCTCCGAGGGGGTCCACCCCCGCTCGGAGCCGACCGCGAGGAAGACGAGAGCCGACGACGGGCCCAGAAGGTCGAACGAGGCGAGCGCGATCGAGGCCTCGACGTTGTCGAGCGCGAGGCGCGCGCTCGAAGCGGGAAGCGCGTCGAGACAGAGGCGAAGGGAGGGGAACAGGCGCACCTCGGGGATGGAGGTGGTCGCGGCCTGCTGGGCGCCGTCGAGGAGGTGGCGCCGGTACTCGCCGCGTTCCCAGAGGCCGCTCGAGGCGTAGGATGCCTCGCCGGTTTCCGTCGGCGCGAAGAGCATTTCCCGGACGCCGAGTGAGGTGCAGTCGCGGAGGACCCGGCGCATCGTCTGCGGCCGGGAGAGGCCGACGACGAGCGCGACCGGGGGCGCCGGCCGCGCCTCCAGGGAGAAGCGGTGGCCGAAGCGCATCCCGGCTCCGTCGGTCTCGCGAATCCAGGCCCGCCCCCGCGGGCCGTTGACGACGCCCGCGTCGAACTCCTCGCCGGGAGCGAGCTTCAGGACCTCGACGAGGTGCCGGGCGCGCGGATCCCCGGCGGCCAACGTCCCGTCGATCTCCCCGGGCTCGAAGAGGATCAGGTTCATTTCACGTTTTTCCCCGAGACTCCGTGGACGTCGTGGATCGAGACGAACGCGTGCTTGTCGATCTCGTGCACCGCCGAGCGGAGCTTCGCGATCTCAAGCCGCCGGATGACCATGAAGAGAACCTTCGTCTCTTTTTCCGAAAAGCCCCCCATGCCGTCGAGCACCGTGAGACCGCGGTGGAATCGCTCCATCAACGTCTTGGAGATCTCCTTCCAGCTTTCCGAGACGATGAAGGCCGACTTCGATTCGTCGAGGCCCTCGTTCACGATGTCGATCACCTTGAACGCGACGAAGTACGCGACCATCGAGTACATCGCTTTGTCCCATCCGAGGACGAGGCCCGCCGTGCCGAGAATGAAGACGTTGAAGAACATCACGATCTCGCCGACCGTGAAGTTCAGCCGCTTGGTGAGAACGATCGCCACCATCTCGGTTCCGTCGAGAGAGCCTCCGTTGCGGATGATGAGGCCGACGCCGAGCCCGAGAACGATGCCGCCGAAGATCGAGGCGAGGAAGGGATCTCTCGTAACCTCGGGAAGCGGAATGAATACCGACACCCATATGGAAAGCGATACGACGGCGTAGACCGAGGCGACGACGAATCCCTTGCCGATCCGCCGGAAGCCGAGGAAAAGAAAGGGGATGTTCAGGACCACGAGGAACAACCCGAGGGGCCAATGGGTCACGTAGTTGAGGATGATCGAGATGCCGGTTATGCCTCCGTCGATGATGCGGTTCGGGACGAGGAACTCCTCGAGGCCGATCGCGGCGAGGACCGCGCCGGCCTGCATGAGGAGATAGCGCCCGAGGAGACCGAGCACGGCATGTCGCTTGATTTTCACGGGCCCTCCGTCTCCGCTGTATAGCAGAAACCGCCTTCGGAGCGCAAGGAGCCGTCACGCGGCTTCTTGCGGAGAGCTTCCCTCGAGCACGGCCGATTTCGCGGGCCCGGGATCCCCGCGGGAACCGAATCGGCCGGCGCCGCTCGAGGAGTGCGGAGAAATTTGGCACATCCGACTCCTCTATCGATCGCGCACGGTTCGGCGTCCCTACGAGGGAGCTCGGAACGACTCAGGCGGGCGCTCCCTCGTCGATCTCCAGCCGAGACTCAGGTTCCCGATCCGGCCTCCTCACGCGGGCCCTCCGCCGGATCCCGATACGAGACTCGTCCGTCCGTCGATCTACGGAAAGAAGCCGCGGGCACCTGCAATCGCGGTCCCCGGATCCCTCCGTTCCGTCGGAACGGCGTTTTTTGAGCCAGGGCCGGCTTTGTTCCGGGGATCCAGGGCGAAGGGGAGGTCGTGATGGAATGCGGCGCAACGGGGCGCTTCGATGGTTCGTCGGGCTTGAGAATCCACGGGCACGCGGGGATGCCTCCTTCGCGGCGCGGATCGAAGAGCCACCCCTCCGATCGCGCGGTCTGGTGAATTTCCGACTTCTTTGCTACGATAGAGCCATGGATTTCGACGCGATCATCGTCGGCGCGGGACACGCGGGCATCGAGGCGGCGCTCGCGCTGCCGCGCCTCGGCTTCAGGAGCCTCCTCATCACGCAAAGCATCGACGCGATCGGCCGCCTTTCGTGCAACCCCGCGGTCGGCGGGCTCTCGAAGGGGAACATCGTTCGGGAGATCGACGCGCTCGGCGGCGAGATGGGCAGGCTCATCGACGCGAGCATGATCCAGTACCGCATGCTCAACCGAAGCAGGGGCCCCGCGGTTCAGGCGCCGCGCGCCCAAGCCGACAAGTTCCTCTATTCGCGTCTCGCGAAGAATGCCCTCGAGCATCAGAAGGACCTGCATCTTTTCCAGGACACCGTCGTCGACTTCCTCCTCGACTCGAGCGGGAAGAGGATCGAGGGCGTGGTGACCGAGAGGCGACGCCGCTTCAGCGCGCGCGCGGTCGTCCTCACCACCGGCACCTTCATGGACGGCAAGCTCTTCATCGGCGAGTGGACGGCCCCGGGCGGGAGGCTCGGCGAGCCGGCCGCGATCGGCCTCGGCCTGCGCCTTCGCGAGCTCGGATTCACGGTCGGCCGGCTGAAGACCGGCACCCCTCCCCGGGTGGCGCGCTCGACGGTCGATTTCGGCCGGATGGAGGAACAGCCCGGCGACGAGATCGTGATACCGTTTTCGTTCAAGAACGACGAGGTGAAGCGGCCCAACGTATCCTGCTACATCACCCATACCACCGAGGAGACTCACCGCGTGATCGGCGACAACCTTCACCGCTCGCCGCTCTACTCGGGGAAGATCGTCGGCCGGGGGCCGCGCTACTGCCCCTCGATCGAGGACAAGGTGGTCCGCTTTCCGGGGCGGAAGAGCCACCAGATCTTCGTCGAGCCGGAGGGGCTCGAGTCCGAGGAGATGTACCTGAACGGCATCTCCTCGTCGCTCCCGGAGGACGTTCAGCTCGACTTTCTGAAGACCATTCCGGGCCTCGAGAAGGCGGAGATGATGCGGCCGGGCTACGCGGTCGAGTACGATTTCATGGACCCGCAGCAGCTCTTCGCGAGCCTGCAGTCGAAGCGCATCGAAGGGCTTTTCGTCGCGGGGCAAACCAACGGGACGTCGGGCTACGAGGAGGCGGGCTGCCAGGGCATCGTCGCCGGCATCAACGCCGCCCGCTACCTGCAGGGAAAGGAGCCGCTCATCCTCTCGCGCGCCGAGTCGTACGCCGGAGTCCTCATCGACGACCTCGTCACCCTCGGCACCGAGGAGCCCTACCGGATGTTCACCTCGCGGGCGGAGTACCGGCTGTGCCTTCGCCACGACACCGCGGACGTCCGGCTCCTCGAGAAGGGCTTCGACGTCGGCCTGCAGCACCGCGAGGACATCGAGAAGCTCGAGCGCAAGCGGCGGGGCATCGAGGAGGTCGCCGAGCTCCTCAGGGCGAGAAGGCTGACCGAGGCCGACGCGGCGCGCGAGGAGAGGCTCGCCCGGTACGTCGGCCGGAGCCTCGAGCAGATCCTCAAGACCCAGGAGGTGGCGCTCGACGACCTCCTCGCGATCGAGCCTGAGCTCTCGCGCTGGCCGGCGGAAATCCGCCACTTCGCCGAGCTCGACGTCCGCTACGAGGGGTACATCGCCCGGCAGGCGAAGCAGGTCCAGCGCTTCCAGCGGATGGAGAGCGTCCGCATTCCGCAGGACTTCGACTTCGGCGCCGTCACGGGCCTGTCGAACGAGGCGAGGGAGAAGCTCAAGCTCGTTCGGCCGCTCTCGGTGGGACAGGCCTCCCGGATCTCCGGGATACGGTCGGCCGACGTCGCCGTCCTGCTCGTTCTCCTCGACCGTGACCGACGCTATGGGGCTGCTTGAGGAGGGCGTCGCCCTCCTCGGACTCCGGTCCGACGCGGAGCTCGTTGCCCGTCTCGGCGCCTACCTCCGGGAGATCGAGCTCTGGAACCGCCGAGTCGACCTCGTCGGCGCGTCGGGCGGCGACCTCGTCGTCCGCCATGTGCTCGACAGCCTGGCCGGGGCGGAGACGCTCCGCGGGCTCCCCCGTTCTTCCGTCGCCGACGTCGGCTCGGGAGCGGGTTTTCCGGGAATCCCCCTCGCGATGGCGCTCCCCGACGCCCGCTTCACGCTCATCGAGCGCTCCTCGACGCGGGCCGCCTTTCTTCGAAACGCCGTCGCGCTCTGCGGCCTCTCGGAGCGGGTGGAGGTCCGCGAGGTCGATCTCGCTCGCGAGGTGGGCCGCTACGACGTCGTCACCTTTCGGGCGCTCGGCGGACTCGGCAAGGTGATCGAGCCGCTTTCGCGAATCACCCGTCCCGGAGGCGCGATGGTCGCCTACAAGGGACGCTCCGAGACGATCGCCGAGGAGATCGAGAGCCTCCCCGCGCGCCGATGGCGAATCGAGATCGTGCCGCTCTCGGTGCCCTTCCTCGCGGAGGAGAGACACCTCGTCGTCGTGAAGGAGGCGCTTTCGGCCTAGGCGCGCGCCTCTCCGCTCCCGCCCTCGGTGTCGCCCGCGGGTTGCCGCGAGACGTCCGCCCGGCGCTCGGACGGGCTGCGGATGTCGAGCGAGCTCAGGCGGTCCATGAGCTGGTCCTTCTCGACGAGGTCGATGAGGCGCGCCTCGACGAACTGCTTTGCCCCCTCGGTGAAGCTGCCCCCGGCGAAGCAGTAGCCCCTGCCGGCTTTCAGCTCCTTGATCCTCGAGTTGAGATCGCGCAGGATGAGCTCCCCGACCACGCCCGCCGTCCGCACGAAGCGGAAGAGAATCACGTCCTCCCACTTGGCCGTCCCGACGGAGGCGAGAATGTCGGTGTACTCGCTCTTCTGAACGGAGATGTCGACGATCTTCACCTTCGCCTGCGGAAAGAAGCCGACAATGAGCTTGCGGCACAGGGGCACGAACTCCGCCGTCGGCGACAGGAGATAGGTCTTCAGATTCTGGTTGGCGTTGAGCTCGCCGTAGTGCTTCAGCTGCTCGCCGACATCGCGAAAGCTCGGCGAGACGGCGGCGATCTCCTGGAGGAGCTGGATGGCTTCGCCGATCTCCTCGCGTTTGATGTGCGTCGCGGCGAGGCGATACTTGAGCTCGAGCTCCACCTCTCCCGAGACGCCGGGGTGCTTGAGCCCCATTTCGAAATCGGCGACCGCTTGGTCGTATTGCCGCGTCTGGAGGTGAATCGTGCCGGCGTACAGCGCCGCGCTCGCCCCCACCTGCGGGTCGGCTCTCAGGTGGACGAAAATCTTTATAGCCTGTTCCGCCTGACCGAGCTCATGGTAGCTTCGCGCGACGGCGAACAGGGTCTCCTTGTCGTCGGGCGAGCGGTCGAGGACCCGGCGGAGGATCGGCGCCGCTTCCTCCCAGCGCTTGCACTTGAACAGGCTGTGGCCGAGAAAGCGAAGGGCGAGGAGGTGCTCCGGCTCCCTCGACGTCGCGAGGGTCAGCAGCTGCGCCGCGCGCTCGTAGTTCTTGTGCTGGTACTCGATCGCGCCGAGGTTGTAGTTGACCTCGAACTCCCCGTCTTTCATGGTCTTCGCGATGAGGAGGCTCTTGTACGCCTCCTCGGGCCGGTTGCTGTTCAGCGCGGAGAGGCCGTAGCGGAGCGTCACGAAGTACTCGTCGATATGGGGATTCGTGGCGCACAGGTCGACGAGCGACCGGTAGGTTTTCAACGCGACGTCGAAAGCGCCTTCGTTGAAGGAGATCTCGCCGATGGAGAGGAGCGCGTCCGAGTCCCGCGGATTTTGCTCGAGGCGCCTCGTCGCCTCGCGAAAGGTCGAGTCGCGATCCCGGCCCCGGATTTTTCCCGTTTTTTGATGGGAATCGGTCCGTTTCCTGACTATTGTGACGATATAGTAGGCAGCGACCGCGAGAATCAAAACGACCACGGGGAGCACGGGGAGAAACAGGGACATGCTTTATTATGTGGCCGCCTTCGGGAGGTGTCAATTGACAAATGATATCCGCCCGGGTACGCTGTAAGTTCTTTTGGGGGAAGTTGTGGCCGCGTCCTCGATAGGCATTAAGATAGCGAACGGCACCTATTACCGGGTCCTCGACGAAGGCGCGCGCTCCAAGAAAAAGGCGATCCTCACCACGGTCAAGGATGGCCAAACGAGCGTGCAGATCGACCTCTATAAGGGCTCCGATTCCAAACTCAGCGATTCCCAGTACGTCGGAAGCCTCGTCGTGGAGGACATCAAGCCAGCGCCGAAGGGCGAGGCCGAGATCGAGCTCGTCCTCGGCATCGACCCGCAGGGCAATCTCAACGCCGAGGCGAACGACCGGTGGTCGGGCACGCGCAAGAGCCTCTCGGTGAGCATGCGCGATCTCGCGCAGGAGAAGGTCTTCGGGGACGCCCAGTTCGCGACGGCGCCGCCGTTCGAGGCGGAAAACGGCGTGAGCGCCGAGGAGGCAAGCGTGCTCGCGCAGGCGGAAGCGTCGCTGCCGGACGCCGAGCGCAGGCCGTCGCGCGCGCTGCTTCCGCGGATCCTGGGGCTCATTCTCGCGGCCCTCGTGCTCCTCGCGATCGTCCTGCTCCTCGTCCTCCGCCCCGGCCATGCGCCGAAGGCGCAGACGCCCCCTGTCGTCGCGGCGGCGCCCGTTCTTCCGGCTCCGCCTGTCGCGCCTCCCCCGGCCTCCGTGAAGCCCGCGGTTCGCGAGGGCGGCGTCTCCTACTACGTTCGATGGGGCGACACGCTCTGGGACCTGTCGATCTCCTTCTACCGCACCCCGTGGCTCTACGGGAAAATCGCGAAGGCGAACTCCATCAGAAATCCGGATTTGATATTTGCGCGCACACAGATTTTCATTCCCGACCGTTAGGCAGTTCGGCTTCCTCGCGCTCTCGCTCCTCACGCTGTCGAGTTGCTTTCCGGGCACGGTCTGGAACGTTCGCCAGGAAAGCCTCCTTGATCGCGTGCGGCGCGGCGACGTCGGGTTTCTCAAGGGAATCGATTTCGACCGGGTGAGGCCCGACGAGGTGACGCGGCTCGGACCGCACGCCGCTTTCTACATGTCGTTCGTGTTCCGCGACATCGGGCGGGACGACGCCTCCGACAAGCTTCTCGGCGTGGAGTGGCTGCGCGGGAGCGGCGCCTGGCGGCAGGAAGCCGGCGGGCTCCTCGCCGAGCGGCTCCTGAAGAGCGCCCAATACGAGCGCGCCGAGGAGACCGCGCGGGAGGTCTACCTGGCCTATCCCGGCCGGGGTGTGTATCGCGTCCTGCTCCAATCGCTGTACTGGCAGCACAAGGACGCCGACGTTCTGAAAGCGCTCGCCAGGATCGCCGCCATGAAGAACGACGACGGTTCTGAGCCGAAGGACCCCGAGCTCGACCTGTTCCGCGCGGTCTCCTCCGCCCGTCTCGGGCTCGACGGCTGGAAAGCGCTCTTCATGAAGCTTTTCACCACCCAGGAGGCCTGGGACGCGCACGTGCGCGCCTTCGATTTTCTCAACCTGAATCCGGACGACAAAGCGGCGTTCAGCCCCCGGGAGCTCGCGCTCATGGAGGCGAAGAGCGACATCGCGCGCGAGCGCTACGCCGACGCCCTGCAGCTTCTGAAGCCCCTCATCGAGGCGCGCGATCCGCTCCTCTTCACGAGCGCGGACCTTCACGACCTCTGCCGCGCCTATATCCAGGACGGGAGCCTCCTCTCGGGCATTCGAACGTTCAAAGACATCGTCGCGGCCGTCCGCGCGGGCTCGGCGAGCGGCAGGCTCATGTACGCCGCCTACGAGGACCTCGGTCACCTCTACCGGACGGACGAGAGCTTCGCGAACGCGATCGACGCGTACAAGCGCGCATACGGCTACGCCGCGAGCGACCGGGATCGAGATCGCATGCTCTGGTACGCGCTCGATAGCGAGGTACTCCAGTCGCCGAGCGCCGCGGCCGGGGTCCTCGCGAGCTACGCGGAAGCGTGGCACACGCCCTCTTTCTTCGACGACATTCTCGACGCCCTCTGCACGGAGCTCGTCGAGAAGGACTCCTGGGCGGGGCTTTGGGACGCCTACCGCGCGATCGACGGGCGCGCGTCGCGGCGCGTTCTCTCGCGGTACGCCTTCGTCGCCGCGTGCGCCATGCGGGCCGGCTTCATCGC
>JASHNV010000085.1 GCA_030041455.1 Spirochaetia bacterium | reverse complement strand
GAGGCGCGTTATGACCGACGCCGCAAAAGCAGCGGAGACGACCCTCCTCGACGATCTTGTGCGCCGGATTGTTCAGGCCGCTCGCCCTGACCGAATCGTGCTTTTCGGCTCGGCCGCGCGCGGGGAGTTGACCGCGAATAGCGATCTCGATGTGCTCGTCATCAAGGCGGGTGTGTACCATCGTGGGAATCTCACCGAATGCATATACCGATCGCTTCGCGGGCTCGGCGTTGCGGTCGATATCGTCGTCGCCAAACCGGAAGACATTGAGCGGTACGGTGAATCTCCCGCTCTGGTCTTTTCTGCCGCCCTGCGCGAAGGGAGAGTGCTCTATGGCGCCTGAGCGGCATTCGCCTACCGATCCGCGCGAATGGCTGAATCGCGCCCGGAGCAGCCTCGCGAAGGCGCATGTTCGCGCCGACGATATTTACCTGGAAGATCTCTGCTTCGACGCCCAGCAGGCAGCCGAGAAAGCGATCAAGGCGGTGCTCGTCAGGCGGGGAGTACCCTTTCCGTACGTGCACGATCTCGGTCGTTTGCTTGATCTTGCGGAGGGCACGGGCCCGGAAGCACCTTCTCAGGTGCGCGAGTCAATTCGCCTGACGCGCTTTGCAGTCGCCGACCGATACCCGGGTGTCTCCGAGCCGGTGACCGAAGGTGAGTTCACCGAACTGCTGTCCGTCGCGGAAGCGGTGATCGACTGGGCCGGCCGCGAAATCGGATTTCCTGCACGATCCCAAAGGAATGCAAAAGACTCGCCGAGATGGATTTCCCGATTGTCGAAGTTGGCAAGCACTCTTTGGCGGAGAAAGCGAGGTGGAGCATACTGAGTTCAGGAGACACGGACGGATGAGGTACGAGGCGGAAGGGGAACGACGAGAGAGTCGAGAACGTACAGCGCCGACGTGAAGGCCGAGGCGGTGAAGATGATGCTGGAGCAGGACTTGAGCCAGCGGGAGACGGGACGGCGGTTGGCGATCCCGACGGGCTCGCATCCGCCTCGGATCGGGCGCGACCACGAGGAGAGGAAATTACGGGTTACAAAGTTCTTGTCGACGACAATTTCCACTACATGGACGAAGACGAACGAACCGAAGCCGGAACGTACGCTACCGCGGAAGAGGCGCTGGAGGCCGCCAAAGAGATCGTCCTCCGTTCGCTTCGATGGGAATACAAACCCGGAATGACGGGAGACGAACTGTACAGCAACTACCAGGACTTCGGAGACGACCCATTCATCACCGGTCCGGACCCTCGGCCGGATTTCTCGGCGTGGAGCTACGCGAAATCAATGTGCCAGACGATCTGCGAGGAAGAATCCAGGAAGCATAGCCCCCCGCCGTCTGCTCCCTGAACGGCTCCGACTCCTCCGGCCTCTCCGCGAACCGTCGGGGACACCTCTTCCTCCCGATCACTCCGAGGTGGGTCCCGAAGTTCCGTATAAGGTCGAGCTTCCACTCCCGGCACAGCCCCGAGCCGACTCGAGCGTCTCCTACCTGATACTGAGAGGAAAACCGATTCTACGCTCCCGCGTTCTGGTCGGAGATTTTGGGGGTTTCACCCGAATGGGAGTCTCATGGTCTTCGCATTTCCTCTACGCGCATTCGGGAACTTGACGAGGAGCCGGCCCGAGGCCACCGAGGGTTGCACGCCGGGAGAGCACCCTCGAGGCCGACGGACCGAGCGGCCCCCGGGCCCTCCCGATCGGGCGCAGAAGAGCCTGCGATGTCGTTGCGGCACGTCATGGTCATGGGCCGCGGCGTGGCAGAACACGTCGTAGCGGCATCCGACGCATCGGAGAACGTGTGCTCCGGTCTCGCGAGATTCCGCCGCAGTCCTAAGGCGCCCGACGTTTCGGGAGTTTTTGCCGCAGCGCGGGAATCACAGAAGGGAGCGGATTAAATCCGCTCCCGCGTACATTCCTCCCCCGTCGGGGGATTCTAGGCGCTACGCCTCCGAGACGATCTCGGACACCCTCACCGGCCGATGCTGGTCGTAGGAGAGCCTCGCCGCCTTGCCGATCCGCACGGGCATCTTCCCGTCGTAGCCCGTGACCGGCGGCTCCGAGCCCTCGGCGACGCAACGGACGAACTCCCGCATCTCGCGGACGTAGGAGTCGACGTATCGATCCATGAAGAAATTCAAGGGAAGGTCTTCGGACACCTCGTCGGGCCCGCTCACGCGCGCGTTGTTCGCGCCGTTGTTCGCGGTCTGGGCCATTCCCTTCGAGCCGAAGACCTCCACGCGCTGGTCGTAGCCGAAAACCGCTCTCCTGCTGTTCTCGATCGAGCCGATCACGCCGTTCTCGAATCTCAAGCTCACCACCGCGGTGTCGAGGTCGCCCGCCTTTCCGATCTCGGGGTCGACGCGCACCGCGCCGAGCGTAAAGACCTCCTCGACCTCGCTTCCGGTCAGGAAGCGCGCCATGTCGAAGTCGTGGATCATCATGTCGAGGAAGAGGCCGCCTGAAGCCTTCACGTAGTCGATCGGCGGCGGCGCGGGGTCGCGGCTCGTGATCCTCAGCGTGTGGAGGTCGCCGATCCTTCCCTCCCGGATCAGCTCCCAGACCCTGCGGTAATTCGCGTCGAAGCGCCGGTTGAACCCGATCTGGAGCTTGACGCCCGCTTTCCGGACCGCTTCGAGCGCGGAGTCGATGACCTTGAGATCGAGCGCGATCGGCTTCTCGCAGAAGACGTGCTTGCCGCGCCGAGCAGCCTCCGCGATGATCCCCGCGTGGGTGTCGGTGGTCGAGCAGACGACCACCGCCTGAATCGAGGGGTTGTCGAGGAGGGCGCGATAGTCCTTCTCGACGGCGGGGATGCCGAAGTCGGAGGCGCACCGCTCCGCGGCACCCGGTGCGATGTCCGAGATCGCGAGGAGCATAGCCCCCGGAACCCGGTACATGAGATGCTCGGCATGGAGGCGCCCGATCCTCCCGGCGCCGATGAGCCCTATCGCGACTTTTCCGGCCATGTCTCCTCCTTCCATGAAAGCGCGGCGCGATCAGGCGCCGAGGAGCGGAGCGAGCGCGTCCATGGAGGCGCGCAGGTCGCTCTCGATATCGTTTCGGATATTCCCCTCGAGGGCAAGGCCTCCCGCGTAGCCGATGTTCCGAAGAAACACTGACATCCTCGTGAAATCGAGGGCGCCGAGGCCGGGAAGCAGGCGGTTGTTGTCGGAGAGGTGAAGCGAGGCGAACCGCGCGCGGTTCCGCTCGAGCGCAGCGTACGGATCGGCCTCCTCGATGTTCATGTGGAAGGTGTCCGGGAGGAGCCGCGTCCGCGGGGAGCCCGTCCCCTCCACGAAGGCGGCCGCCTCGTCGAGGGTGTTCGCGACGGAGCTCTCGTAGCGGTTGGTCGCCTCGACGTGGAGGTTGACCCCCGCCGACTCCGCTCGGGGCGCGAGCTCGGCGAGCGAGCGGGCGAAGAGCTCCTGCGCGCTTCGGGGGTCTGAGGCGACGCCCCCTTTGAGAAAGCCGATGATGAGCCCGGTGTCGGCGCCCGCGACCCAGTCGATGAGCCGAAAGGACGCCTCGATCGAGGCGCGCCGGACGCCCTCGTCGGGATGCGAGAGGGAGAGCCCGGCCCGCCGCGCCGTGAGACCGGTCGCGAGCATGGTGAGCTTGAGGCCGTAGGAGCCGAGGAAGCTCCGGACGGCCCGGACGTCGTGGCGGAGCGGGTCGGCGATGTTGAGCTCCACCCCGGCGAATCCGAGCGCTCGCAACCTCGACAGAAGCGAGGCGAACGCCCCGCTCTCGGCGTAGTCCTCGGGAAGGACGGTCTGGAGCGACAGCGGATAGGCGAGCACGACGGCGCGGTCAGCCCTTCGTGAACGGCCCGATGTAGGGCAGCTCGAAGACCGACTTCCACCCCGGGCTGTAGGGCTCCTGGAGGAAGGGCGCGAGCTCCGCGGGGTCCCGCAGCGTGATCTGGTCGATCGGCGGGAGCCTGCCCGGCGGATAGGCGTCGAGGATCTGCTCCACGGTGAGCGTCAAGTACGAGAGGATGGCGGCGATGGGCCGCTTCGCCTTCTCCGCGGTCGCGAGCGACGGCTCGCCCACGACGCCCTCGGGGGTCCCCCGCCGCTCGATCGCAGCCTGCCCCTCGCCTTCCGACCAGCGATGCGGGCGCCTCCAGGGATCGACCGAGGTGTCAAAATGGCCGGCGGGGAGGAACTGCGGTCCCCGGGCGTCCTTCACGTGGCTCATGTCGATCATGTCGGGAAAGAGGAGCAGCCCGACGGCGGTCTCGCTCTCGTCGGCGTGAATGAAGGTCGTCTCAAGCGAGTCGGCTCGGTCGATCGGGATGAAGAACTCGCGCACGGCGCGGTGCCAATCGAGAACCTGGTAAATGCCGGGGAGCTGGAAGCGCTTCAGGAACTCGTGGAGCGCGGTCTCGAGCATCCAGAGCTGGCCGTGGTTGTTGATGATGATCTGCTTGCGGTAGCCGTCGTTCCACAGGCCGAGCATGACGTAGACGAGCGTCTCGACGACCACCTCCTGGCTGACCATGACGGTGCCGGGCATGCCGAGGTGGTGGTAGGGATGGCCGCCGTAGTTGAGGGGCGGGGAGGCGATGCTCACCTCCCTGCCCTTCTTCGCGGTGTAGCGCCGCACGCCCTCGCAGATCTGGGTGACCATGAAGTTGTCGAGACCGCTGTTCGCGTGGTCGCCGTGATTCTCGGTCGTCCCGACCGGGATCAGCACGATGTCGTTCTTCCGGCGCTTCTCGTTCTGGCGCGCCCTCGGCGTGGTCTGGATGTAGCACCCTCCCTTGCCGAGCTCCGACGGCGAGGGGATCCCGTACTCGGCCAAGATCCCCTCGATCTCCCGCATCGACGCGTCGAAGACCCGCTTCTTCAGCCGCCCGACCTCGTTGTCCTCGAACACGATGAGCGGGTGAGCGGTCGTGAGAAACTTCATTGCGTTCTTTCCCATGGATCCTCCTTGCAGGCGCGCTTCGCCGCGCCGCTAGTTGCTTCCCGGGTTGGGGCAGCTCACCTTCGACTCCCGCTTGTCGGTCCGCAGGAGCACGATGTGCTCGCTCACCTGGTCGAGGGCGACCTCCTTCGTCACCATCGGGAGCATGCTCATCCCGCTCGCCATGAGCTGAACGACGTGCGGGAAGGTGCCGTCGCCGGAGTGGCCCTGCGTCCCGACGACCTGCGCGCGGCGGACCTGGAGCACCTCGCCGGTCACCGGAATCTTCGCGTCGGCGCGCGCCACGATGACGACCGTCGAGTTGAGGGCGCGGCCCTCCCAGATGCACTGCTCGATCTGGGGATAGACGACGGTCGGAAGCCCGGTCGCCTCGAGGTAGAGCTTCGCGCCCATGCCGTGGGTGATCTCGAGGACCCGCTCGGGGAGGTTTTCCTCGAGCGGATTCACGACCACGTCGGCGCCGAGCTTCTTCGCCACCTCGCCGCGCGCCCGCTCGGGCTCCGAGAGGATGACCTTTGCCGCCCCCGCCCGCTTAAGGATCGCGCAGGCGGCGAGGCCGACCGGACCTGAGCCGAGGATGACCGCGTTGTCGCCGGGCCTGATCCCCCCGCCGCGGACGATGACCGCCGTGTAGGCGACGCTCGTCGGCTCCACCATGCTCCCGAGCCGGAAGGTGTCGGCCTCCGAGTAGCGCTCCCTGATCGGGTCGAGGCTCCAGAGCAGGCGATCGGGAACGACGAGATACTTGGTGAAGCCGCCGTTCACGTTGAATCCGATCTCGTCGAGACGCTCGCAATGGTTCGGAAAGCCGTCGGCGCACGGCTGGCAGGAGCCGCACCACACCATCTCCTCGGTGCACACCCACTCGCCGCCCTTGAAGGGCTTGTTCGTGACCTTGTCCATCGCGCCGGGACCGAAGTCCCGCACCACCCCCGAGAGCTCGTGGCCGAGGGTGCACGGGAAGCCGGTCAGGCCGGGGTAGAAGATGTAGCCGTCCTTCTCGGCCTGCGCCATGTGCACGTCGCTTCCGCAGATGCCGCACTGGCGGACCTCGATGAGCACCTCCTTGTAGCCGGGTTTCGGGATCGGCACCTCCTCGACCACGAGCCGCGGATTCCGCCAGACGCGGCTTCCGAGGTAGGACTGCTTCCTCTCGATATCCTTCGAGCCGAGCTTGAAGCCGGGCTTGGGATCCCAGTCGGCGTAGAGCCTGACCGCCTTCATCTTCGTCTCCGCCATGCTATTCTCCTGTCTCGAGAAGTTTTTCGTAAACGTTTCCAACGCCGTACCGTCATTGTATGCCTTTCCCGCCGGATGTAAAGTCCTCTCTTCTACCCCGGAAGGCTCGTCTTGCGGACGATGAGCTCGGGCTCAAGGACGACCTGGCGGGCCGCCCCCGATCGAGGCCGGCCGCTCCCGATCTCGTCGAGCAGCAGGCCGACGGCCGTCTTTCCCATGTGGTACTTCGGCTGGCAGACGGTGGTGAGCTGTACCTCCTGGAAACCCGCGAAGGGTATGTCGTCGAAACCGACCACCGCGACATCCCGGGGAACCGCGAGACCCATGCCCTGCACGCCCTGGATGACGCCGAGGGCGAGGAGATCGTTCTCGGCGAAGACCGCCTCGGGGTAGTCCCCCTCCTCGATCATCCCGCGGATCACGGCGGCGCCGGTCTCCTGGCGGAAGTGCCCGAGCTTGATGTAGCGCTCGCTCACGGCGAGGCCTCGCTCGCGGAGGGCGACCTTGTAGCCCTCCATGCGCTCGTCGATGGAGAGAGACCCCTCGACCGCCCCGATGAAGCCGATCCGCCGGTAGCCTGAGTCGATGAGGTGCCTCGTCGCGAGGTAGGCGCCCCGGACGTTGTCGATCACCACGAAGCTTCGCGCCGTGCCCTGGGGCGCGTTGCTTACGTAAACGACGGGGATCGACCCGTACTGGCGGCCGCGCACGGCGTCGACGACGTTCGAGATCGGCGCGACGACGAGGCCGTCGACGCGCTTCTCTGCAAGCAGCTCGAGGTACTGGCGCTCGCGGGCGTCCTCCCAGTTGGTGTTGCAGAGGAAGACGCTGTAGCCGCGCTCCTGGGCGCCGTCCTCGATCCCGCGGGCGACCTCCGGAAAGAAGGGATTCGTGATGTCGGGGATGATGAGGCCGATCGTGCGGGTCTGCCGCTTCACGAGGCCCCGCGCGATGCCGTTCGGGCTGTAGCTCATCTTCCGGGCGATCTCCCGGATGCGCGCCCGGGTCTCCGGCCGGACGCCGTACTTGTTGTTGAGCGCCCGCGAGACGGTGGCGTAGGAGACCCGCGCCCGCTTTGCAATGTCCTTGATCGTTGCGTTCATCGAAAGGTCCGCTCCCGGCGTCTCCGCCTTCGCGTCAGACGCAGCGTAGCAAACGTTTGCAAAAAGCTCAAGAAGCCCGGGCGGCTGTTCCCTCCCGCCGGCCCTGTGGCATACTGGCGAGACCCGCGCCGCGCGGGCAGGAGGAGACGCCATGAACGCGAGACCGCGTTTCGCGCTGAACAAGATCGTGAGCCCGGCGCTTCCGCTCGATCGCTTCTTCGAGCTCGCCCGGCGCCTCGACATCTCAGGCGTCGAGCTTCGAAACGACCTCCCCGGAGGCCAGGTGCTGGACGGGCTTCCGCCCGCGCGGGTGCGCGATCTCGCCGCCGCGGGAGGCGTCGAGATCGTCTCGATCAACGCCGTGCAGCGGTTCAACCTCGCCTCCGGGCTCGCCGCCTCGGCGAAGACGCTCGGCGACCTCGCGAGGCTCGGCGGGGAGATCGGCTGCAGGGGGATCGTCCTCGTCCCCGTCAACGACCGCGCGGACCATCGGAGCCCGGAGGAAATATTCCGCGAGACCGTGCTCGCCCTCCAGGCCCTCGCGCCCGGGCTGGAGCGCTCCGGCATGGTCGGCCTCGTGGAGCCCCTCGGCTTCCCGGAGTGCTCGCTCCGCTCGAAGATCGAGGCGGCGCGAGCGATCCGCGAGTCGGGCGCGCGCTGCTACAAGATCGTCTGGGACACCTTCCATCACGCGATCGGCCCGGACTCCCTCGAGACGACCGCGAAGGGTCTGGAAGTCTCGGACATCGGGCTCGTTCACCTCTCCGGCGTGGAGGCCGGGGAGCCCGAGGGGGGATACCGCGACGGGGACCGGGTGCTCGTGACGGGCAGGGACCGGATCGACAACCCGGGGCAGCTTCGCCTCCTCGACTCCCTCGGATACCGCGGATTCTGCTCCTTCGAACCGTTTTCCGAGGCCGTTCAGGCGCTCTCTTTTTCCGATCTCGAGGTCTCGATCCAGGGAAGCATCGACTACCTCGCGGACTAGGCGGACGGCCCGAGGCGCACCGCCTCTCCGGACGCCGCGGAGCGGAGCGCGCCGTCTGCGACCCGGAACGCGGCGACGGCGTCGTCGAGCCCGGGCTCGGGCGGTCTCCCCTCGAGCACGCTCGAGGCGAAGGCGCGGAGCTCGCTCCGGTAGGAATTGCCGAACCTGACGAAGAAGTGCGGCAGGTCCCCCTCCGGAAGGTAGGTGGAGGGGCGGCTCACTCCCTTGCCCTGCGCGCCGACCGCGAGCTCGTCTCGGTTCAGCCCCCCGATCAGGATCGTGCCCGATTCGCCGAAGACCTCGGTTCGGATGTCGTAGCCGTAGCCCGCGTGGACGCTCGCGTGGCACTGCCCGAGCGCGCCGCCCTGGAAGCGCAGCTGCGCGACGGCGTCGAGCGCGAAGCCGTCCGGGGCGGGCGACTCGTCGGCGACGACCTGCTCGACTTCGACGTCCATGAGGAGCCGCGCCATGTCGAAGTCGTGGAGGAGCATGTCGACGAAAAGACCGCCCCCGCGCGCGGGGTCGCGCGCCCAGACCGGAGGGGGAAAGGGATCCCGGGAGATCCCCGAGAAGTAGACGGGCCTGCCGATGTCGCCCGAGCGGACGATTGCCTCGGCGCGCCTGAACGCTGAGTCGTAGCGGCGGTTGAAGCCGACCTGAAAGGGAACGCCGCTTTCCTTGATGGCCCGGGCGAGGGCCAGGGTCTCGGCGAGGGACGCCCCGAGCGGCTTCTCGCAGAAGAGCGGCCGGCGCGCCGAGACGATCGCGAGGACCGGCCGCGCGTGGAGGGCGCTCGGCGTCGCGACCACGACCGCCTCGACTTCGCGGTCCTCGAGCAGCGCTTCGACGGAGCCGTAGGCTCTGCAGGCAAGGTCGCGCGCGGCGGCGGCGGCAAGCTCGCCGAGCGCGTCGCAAACCGCGACGAGCCGCGTGTTGTCGAGCCCGCGCGCCGCGTGCTCGGCGTGGAGCCGCCCGAGGCGGCCGAGTCCTGCTACGCCTATCCCGAGCTTTTCCGTGCGTCCCCCGGAGGTCGGTCTCACGGACGCGGGCCCATGAGCCGCTTGGCGTCAGTATACCATGCGGGACGCCGCACAAAAAACTTGCATTTTGGCCGGACCGGTCTATACTATCATGACCGGTTGCCTCACTGCCGGGGCCGTCGAGGCCCAATGATCCCGGGGCGGCGCGGGAAGGAGTATGCGTGGAGTCGTCCGTGCACGTGCACGAGCATAGCTCGCGCGGAGGCGGCAAGCCCTCGAGAGCGAAAAAGACCGTGACGCAAAAAGATATCGCGCGAGCCCTCGGGATCTCGCGGGGCACGGTCGACCGCGCGTTGCACGGCCGCGCGGGCATCAGCACCGCGGTGAAGGAGCGGATCCTGTCCACGGCCAAATCGCTCGGCTACGCGCCCAACAAGTTCGCGCAGCTCCTCGTCACCGGGAAGAAGATCACGATCGCGATGATCACTCCTTCGGATCCCTTCTGGGTGAGGGTGCACGAGGGGGCGAACTCCTACCTTTCCGAGCTCGGGGAGTGGTTGCTTCGGGTAACGTGGTACGAGACGACGGTTCACGATCCGGAGCGCGAGGTGGCTCTTTTCCAGGAGGCGCTCGAAGCGCGCGTCGACGGGATCGGTATCGCCCCCTCGGACCCCGACCTGCTCACGCCGTGGATCGACCGGGCCGTCCGGTCGGGCATTCCGGTCGTGACGCTGAACACCGACGCGCCCGAAAGCGACCGGATCGTCTTCATCGGTCAAGACTCCGCGGTTGCGGGCAGGGTCGCCGCGGAGCTCCTCGCGAAGTTCCTGCTAGGCCGCGGACGGGTGGCCATCATCGCCGGCTTCAAGAACGTTCTCGTCCACAAGCTGCGCATGGACGCGTTCCGCGACGCGATCGCGAAAGACTACGCGGGCGTCGCGATCGGCGAGATCTACGAATCCCACGACTCCGACAGCGAGCCCTACGAGATCGCCCGCGCGATCTTCCGCGCGGGCATCGCGGTCGACGGGATCTACCTCACCACCGGAACGGGGATCGGCGCCCTCGGCCGCGCTCTGAAGGAGATCGGCGTCGCCGGGACGGTCAAGGTCGTTTGCTTCGATTTCCTCGCCGACACCCTCGAGCTCCTGAAAGACGGAACCGTGAGCGCCTCGATCGGGGAGGACCCCTACAGCCAGGGCTACCAGTCGGTCAAGGCGCTGTACAACTACATCACCGACAGGCGGAAGCCGGACGGCCCGGCGCTCTATACGAGGATGGACATCGGGCTTCGAGCGAACATCGATCTCCTCGGCTACTGAAGACGGCCGAGAAGCCGCGGAGGAGAAACGCGACGGGAGAGACTAAGGAGGTGATAGGGCCGCGCGGCCAAGCGGCGGGTCATGCGTTGTTCGAAAAAATCCGGAAAAAGGGGAGAGAAAGACTATGAGAAAATTCGTTGTGTTCGGTTGCGCGGCGGCCTTGGTGCTCTTCGCCTCCGCAAGCGCGTTCGCTGGCGGCAGCAAGGAGCAGGGAAACGCGGCGGGCGGACAGATCGTTCTCGCGACCAACAACGCCCCCGAGGGAAACGGCATCGCGCAGGCGCTCCGCCAGTGGGGGCAGATGAAGGGAATCAAGGTCGAGATCGTCGACGCGCCCTACTCCAATATCTACGAAAAAGAGGTCCTCGATCTGTCGCAGGGCACGGGCCTCTACGACATCGTCCTCCTCGACGACCCGTGGTTTACCCAGTTCGCGGAAAACAAGTGGCTCACCAACCTGACCCCCTATTTCACCGCCATGGGCCAGGGCGGTCTGTCCTCCGATTTCATCGATAAGTCGCAGGCCATCTGCAAGTATCCCTACGCGAGCGGCTTGATCTACGCCTTCCCGGCCGTGGGCAACGCGCAGATGTTCTTCTTCCGCAAGGATATCCTCGCGCAGTACAACCTTCCCACGGGACCCGCGACCTGGGACGACGTGTACAACGTCGGGAAGAAAATCAGCGACTCAGGCGGCGGCAACCTGTACGGCTACGCGCTGCGCGGCCAGCAGGGCAACCCCGTGGTCGCGGACTTCATGCCGCTTTTCTGGAGCTTCGGCGCGAAGATGTTCAGCGACGACTTCACGCAGGTCACCCTGAACACCCCCCAGGCGCTCAACGCGGTCAACTTCCTCGCGAAGCTCGTCTCGATCGCGCCTCCCGGCTCGGCAAGCTTCGACGCCGACCAGCTCGCGCAGTACGAGCTTGAGGGGAACGTCGCGATGATGATCAACTGGCCGGCGTTCGCGGCGTCCTTCTCCGATCCGACCAAGTCCAAAGTCGTCGGCAAGGTCGGCTACTCGGCGATCCCCTCCGAGGCGACGATCGGATCCTCGGAGATCGGGAACTGGCTCGCCGCGATCCCCGCCGCCGCGAAGAACAAGCAGGGCGCCTTCGACTTCCTCCAGTGGGCGACGTCGGCCTCCGAGCAGAAGGACATGGCGCTGAAGTTCGGCAACCCGCCGACCCGAAAGAGCGTCTTCGCCGACGCGGATCTGCTCGCCCAGCCGCAGTTCAGCTACTTCCCGGTCCTCGCCCAGGCGATGGGAAACTCGACGCCGAGGCCTCGCATAGCGAACTGGAACGAGGTCGAGAACACGTTCGGCATCTATCTGTCGAAGGTCGTCGCGGGCACGATGTCCCCGCAGGACGCGCTCGCCGGGGCGCAGACCGACATCACGGCGCTCATGAAGAAGGCCGGCTACATCAAGTAGGCGGTTCCTCAGAAAGACACCTGATCCGCCGGCTCGGAGCGCGACCACGCGCCCCGAGCCGTTCCGGCGGATTGCCTTGCCCGGGGAGCTGGAATGGATTCGAAGCGCCTATCCCGTTGGTCGGACCGCAACCTGAAGTACCTCCTTCTCGCCCCGACGATCGTCCTCCTCCTCATGCTGACGGTCTATCCGCTCGTCTTCGCGCTCGCGGCAAGCCTGCAAACGGTGAGCGTCCGCACCGGCGAGCGGAGCTTCGTCGGGCTCGCGAACTTCGCCTCCATCTTCTCCGACGGGCTCTTCTGGAACGCGCTCGGGAACACGGCCGTCTACACCGGCGTCGGGGTCTCCGTCGAGTTCGCGCTCGGGCTCGCCTTCGCGCTCATCCTGAGCGAAAGCTTCCTAGGCAGAGGCCTTTTCCGGACGATCTTCCTCGCGCCGATGATGCTCCCTCCGATCGTGGTCGCGATCACGTTCAAGGTCATCTACATGCAGAAGTACGGCGTCTCGAACTGGCTCCTCGGCCTCATCGGCATCAAGGGGATGCTCTGGGAGTCCGGCCCCCAGACGGCGCTGTTCTCGCTCATCCTCGTGGACATCTGGGAGTGGACGCCCTTCATGCTCCTCATTCTCCTCGCCGGGCTCCAGTCGCTTCCGGCCGAGCCCTACGAGGCGGCGAAAGTGGACGGGGCGAGCTGGCTCCAGGCGTTCAGGCACGTCACCTTCCCGCTCCTCACTCCGGCGATCCTCATCGCCGTCCTCCTCAGGCTCATGGACACGCTGCGGATCTTCGACCAGGTCTTCGTCATGACCGGAGGAGGGCCCGCGAACTCGACCGAGACGCTCAGCCTCTACGTCTACCAGGCCGGGTTCCGCTTCAACAACGTCGGCTACGCGACCGCGATGTCCTTCGTGCTCCTCGTCCTCACGACCGTCGTGAGCAACGTCTTCATCAGCCGCCTCCGGGCGGAAGAGGTCTTCACCCAATGACGTCGAGGCTCCTCAGGCTCGCCGTGCTCCTCGTCTCGGCGCTTGTCGTCGTCTTCCCCATCGTCTGGGTCGTGAGCACCTCGATCAAGACCGACGTCGACATCTTCTCCATCCCGCCGATCCTCGTCCCGAAGGCGCCGACCCTCAGCCGGTACGCCGAGCTCGTGACCTACGGCCTGTTCTCCTACCTCCTCAACAGCGTGATCGTCTCGATCTCGACCGCCCTGGCCACGATCGCGCTCGGCACGCTCGCCGCCTACTCGCTCGCGCGCTTCAGGCTCCCGGGGAAGTGGAACGCGCGGGTTTCGTTCTGGATCCTCTCGACCCGCATGTTCCCGCCGATCATCACGGTCATTCCGCTCTTCCAGCTCATGCGGGTCCTCGGCCTCGTGAACACCCGGCTCGGCCTCGTCATCGCGTACGCCGCCTTCAACATGCCCTTCGTCGTGTGGATGATGCGCGGTTTCTTCGTCGAGGTGCCGAGGGATCTCGAGGAGGTCGCGATGGTCGACGGCTGCTCGCGGATGCACGCCTTCCTCCGCATCTCCCTTCCCCTCGTGGTGCCGGGGATCGTCGCCACCGCGATCTTCACGGTCATCCTGTCCTGGCAGGAGTTCCTCTTCGCCCTCATCCTCACGCAGACGTCGGTCTCGGCGACCCTCCCGATCCTCGTCTCCTCGCAGGTCACGCAGTATCAGATCCTCTGGGGACAGATGAGCGCCGCCGGCACGATCACGATGGCGCCGGTCCTCGTCTTCGCCTTCCTCGTGCAGCGCTACCTCGTCCGCGGGATGTCCTTCGGCGCGGTGAAGGGATAGCCGCGGGCCGTTGTTGAACAATCCGCCCTCGTCGTCTACAGTACCGGCTGACCGCGCCGCGACGCGCCAAGGCCGTCGCGGAGCCGCGGGATGCAAGGAGCATCGATGAAGGCGCTCGTCGGTCTGTTTCGCTTCCTCCGGGACTACACCCGCCCGCTCTCGCTCTCCTTCGTCCTCCTCGTCGGGTCGGTCGGCCTCGGGCTCCTCCAGCCGCGCCTCGTTCAGTTCGTCATCGACAAGGGCATCGGCGGCCACGACCGGACCCGGGTCCTCCTCGGCGCCGCGGGGATCCTCCTCTCGGCGCTCGTCGCGAGCGCCCTGAGCCTCGCCTCGGGCAGCGCCTTGATCCGATCGTCGCAGGGCATGGGCTACGCGCTCAGGAACGCGCTCTTCGGCAAGGTCATGAGCTTCTCCTTCGAGAACCTCGACCGGTGGCGGACCGGCGAGCTCATGGTGCGCCTCAATTCCGACGTGAACACCGTGCGGATGTTCGTCCGGATGGGGCTCCTCATGATCGCGCAATCGATCCTCATGATCGTCGGAAC
The DNA here is from genome assembly GCA_030041455.1 of Spirochaetia bacterium. Taxonomy (GTDB): domain Bacteria; phylum Spirochaetota; class Spirochaetia; order DAHUYW01; family DAHUYW01; genus DAHUYW01. The sequence continues at coordinate 13,931 of JASHNV010000085.1, read as the reverse complement.
GCTCGTCGCGATGTTCCTCACGAACGCCCGCCTCGCCTGGATCATGGCCGGCATCATGCCGCTCAGCCTCGCGCTCTTCTTCGCGGCCGCCTCGCTCGTGCGGCCCGCCTTCATCAAGGTGCGAAAGAGCCTCGATCGGCTGAACAACTTCCTCCAGGAGAACCTCGCCGGCGCGAAGATCGTGCGCGCCTTCTCGCGCCAGGCGCACGAGATCAAGCGCTTCAAGGAGCGGAACGCGGAGTTCTACGGCGTGTCGGTCGGGGTGGGCTACAAGCTCGCGACGCTCTTTCCGTTCTTCTTCCTCCTCGCCCAGGTCGCGGCCCTCGTCGTCCTGTGGGTCGGCGGGCGCGACGTCCTTGCCGCCTACCATGGCGGCCGCGGGATGACCCTCGGACAGCTCGTCGCCTTCAACAACTACGCCGCGGCGGCGATGTTTCCCATCATCATGCTCGGCTTCGTGCTCAACTTCATCTCGATGGCGGTCGCCTCGGCGACGAGGATCCGCGAAGTGCTCTCGGACGAGCCGCGGGTGCGGGAGCCGGAGCGGGCGCGAAAGATCGAGCGCTTCGCGGGGCGGATCGAGCTCCGCGGCGTCTCCTTCTCCTACGGCGGCGGGGAGAACGCCCTCGAGGAGGCGAGCCTCGTCGTCGAGCCCGGCGAGAAGGTCGGCCTGCTCGGCGCGACCGGCGCCGGCAAGTCGACCCTCGTGAGCCTGATCCCGCGCTTCTACGACCCCCAGAAGGGATCGATCCTCATCGACGGGATCGACGTGCGGGAGATCGCGCTTGAGTCCCTGAGGACGCGTGTGCTGCTCGTGCTCCAGGACACCGTGCTCCTCTCGGGGACGATCAGGGAGAACGTCGGCTTCGGGAGGCCCGACGCCGGGGAGGCGGAGCTCCGAGAGGCCGCCTCGCTTGCGCGCGCGCTCGATTTCATCGAGGCGAAGGCCTCGGGCTGGGACGAGGTGATCGGAGAGCGCGGGACGGGGCTCTCCGGGGGACAGCGGCAGCGCATCGCGATCGCGCGGGCGCTCGTCGCGCGGCCCGACGTCATGATCCTCGACGACGTGACCTCCTCCCTCGACCTCGCCGTCGAGCGGGAGATCCTCGACGGTCTCTTCCGGGAGCTCGCCGGACGGACCGCGCTCGTCGTCAGCCAGAAGGTCGCCACGGTGATGAGGGCCGACTCGATCGTCTTCATGAGCGCGGGGAGGATCGTGGCGCGCGGCACCCATGAGGCACTCCTCGCGGAGTGCGGGGAGTACCGCGAGATCTTCGAGACGCAGTCGGAGGGGGTTCCGACGTGAGCGACCGCGGCGGCGCCCGCCGCGGCGGAGGCGGGCCCGGGGGCTTCTTCGGCCCCGGACGGATCGAGAACCCGCGGGATTTCCGCCGCGCCGCCGCGCGGCTCCTTCGGTACTTCGGGAGCCGAATCGGCCTCGTCGTCGCCTCCTCGCTCCTCGTCCTCGGAAGCGTCGCCCTCAAGACCCTCGCGCCCGCGCTCATCGGCTTCGCGATCAAGCGCTACCTCGAGGGCTCGCGGAGCCTCCCGGGCTTCGACCGCGAGATGGCGGAGATCCTCGCGATTTACTGCGGCGCCTGGGTCCTCGACATCGTCTCCGGCGCCATGATGACGAGACTTTCCAACGGAATCGTCTTCAGGCTCCGCTCGCAGGTCTTCGACCACGTGCAGACCCTCTCCATGGCGACCTTCGACCGCCGCGGGATCGGCGACTTCATCTCGCGGCTCACGAACGACGTGGAGATGATCTACAACGCCCTTTCCAACGGCTTCGGAAGCCTCCTAGGCGGCGCCTTCTCCATGATCGGGGTCGTCGTCGCGATGCTCCTGCTCAACGTTCCGCTCGCCCTCGTCGTCATCGCCGTCGTCCCCCTCATGGTCCTCGTCACCGCGGCGATCGGGAAGAGGATCCGCGCCGCCTACCGCAGGAACCAGGAGCAGCTCGCCGCCGTCACGAGCGGCATCGAGGAGTCGGTCACCGCGTTCAAGGTCGTCGCCTCCTTCCATCGCGAGGAATCCCAGATCGCGAAGTTCGAGAGGATCAACGACGCCGCGCGCCGGGCGGGCTTCGACGCGGAGTTCGCCTCCTACGCCTTCACGCCCGCGATGAGCGCGATGACCTCGATCGCCCTCGCGCTCGTCGTGGGGCTCGCGGGCTTCCTCGCGCTCCGCCGCTCGGCGGTCTACTCGATCGGGCTCCTCACGAGCTTCGTGCTCTACTCGCAGCGCTTCTTCCAGCCCCTCCAGCAGATCTCCCAGGTCTACAACCTCATGCAGTCGGCCCTCGCGGGAGCCGAGCGGCTCTTCGAGGTGCTCGACACGAAGCCTGAGGTCGCGGCGCGCGCCGACGCGGTGGCGCTTGAGACCGTGCGGGGAGACGTCGAGTTCCGCAACGTCTCCTTCGGCTACGACTCGGGGCCGAGCGTGCTCGAGGGGATCACCTTTCACGCCCGCTCGGGCGAGATGGTCGCGATCGTCGGACCGACCGGCGCGGGCAAGACCACCCTCGTGAACCTGCTCGCGCGCTTCTACGACGTCGGCGAGGGAAGCATCCACGTCGACGGCCACGACATCCGCGACCTCGACATCGACGGCCTGCGAAAGAAGATGGGGATCGTCCCCCAGGAGCCCTTTTTTTTCGCGGCGACGATCAGGGAGAACCTCCTCTACGGCAACGAGCGCGCGACGCACGACGAGATGGTCGAGGCGGCGCGCATGGCGAACGCCGACTACTTCATCCGCCGCCTGCCGTCGGGCTACGACACCGAGCTCTCCGAGCGCGGGACGAACCTCTCGCAGGGCGAGCGCCAGCTCCTCGGCATCGCGCGGGCGATCCTCGCCGATCCCCGCATTCTCGTGCTCGACGAGGCGACGTCGAGCGTGGACTCCCTCACCGAGGCCTCCATCCAGAAAGGCCTCGGCCGCCTCATGAAGGGCCGCACGAGCTTCATCATCGCGCATCGCCTTTCCACGGTCCGGAGCGCCGACCGCCTCCTCGTCGTCCACAACCGCCGCATCGTCGAGCAGGGCACCCACGAGGAGCTCCTCGCCGATCCCGGCAGCTTCTATGCGAGGCTCTACGCGCTGCAGTGGAGCTCCGCGGAGGTCAGCGAGGACGATGTTGCCGAACTGCCGTCGAAGGGGTAAACTTCCGGGAATGCGGGCCGATCGAGGGTCTCGAAGGCGGGAGTTCGCGTGAACGGGGTGGTCTACTCGACGCGGGTGGAGGGCGCTCGCCCCGGACAGGATTCCGTCGTCATCGAGGTCTGGATCGAGCAGCTTAGGATCGCCATCAACGAGGTCAACGGCGCCGCGTCGAGCGCAGCGCCGCGGACCGCGATCAACCACTTCGGAACCTTCGACATCCCCGACAGCTTCTGCGCTCTCGTGAAGGACTACGTCGCCCGGAAAGCCTCCTTCGAGGAGGGGAACGCGAAGCTCTTCGCGGCGCTCAAGGCGCGGCTCGTCCAGAAGAAAAGCCAGCACACGAAGATCATGTGAGCCTACGCTCTTCGGTGCGTCCGCGCGCGGCTCAGCCCGCTTCCCGCTCTCTCGCCTTCGCCGCGATCCGGTCGTAGTAGGCGCGGTTGATCGGATAGAACGAGAGGACGACGATTCCGAGGACGAAGAAAAGCGCCGGAATCGGCCCGCAGAGGAGCCGGATGCCGAGGAGCGAGAGCCCGCTCTGCGCGACGTTCGGCGCGTACCCGAAAGCGCCGAGAAGCCATCCCACGGCCGCGGCGCCGAGCGCCTGACCCACCTTCGCGGCGAAGGTCCACAGCCCGTAGAATACCCCTTCGCGCCTGAGACCGTTCTCGGCGTAGTCGTTCTCCGCGACATCGGGGACGATCGACCAGGGCATGACGTAGTTCGTCGAGAACCCGATCCCGGCCAGGAACATCACGACGTAGGCGAAGGTCACCCCGAGGGAGGGTCCGAGGAAGAAGAATAGGAGGAGCATGCACGCGAAGAAGCCCATCCCGAGGTTGTAGGCGAGCTTCTTCCCGATCCTCTTCGACACGGCGACCCACACGGGAATGAAGACGAGGACGCCGACAAGAAGGAGGGGCAGCGCGATCGAGAAGGCGCCCTCGTTGCCGTAGAGGTAGCGGAAATAGTAGATGAGCGCGCCGGTGACGATCGTCACGCCGAGGGTGTGGAGCATCCACGGGAGGAGCGCGAGGAGAAAGACGCGCTGCTTGAGGACGGCGAGGTAGGAGCGGAAGACCGCCTCCTGCCGCCTGGGCGTCGATCGGGCGGGCTCGCGCACGGTGAAGAAGGTAATCATCGCGGTCACGAGCATGACGCCGCCCATGATCGCTCCGGCGGCGGGCCATCCCGCCTCGGGGCTCCCGAAGGCGCCGACAAGGGGAAGCACGAGACCGCCGGCGATGAAGGTTCCGAAGACCGCCGAGCCCATCCGAAAGCCGTTGAGAACCGTCCGCTCGTTGAAGTCCGCCGTGAGCTCGGGCGTCAGGGCCCCGTAGGGGATGTTCACGAGGGAGTAGGAGGTGCCGAGGAGCGCCCAGACCACGGTGAGCCAGACGAAGGTGGCCGTCTGCGTGCGGAAGTGCGGCACCGAGAACATGACCGCCATGAGGAAAAAGAGGACGATCGCACCGACGAACAGGAAGGGCCTGCGTCTGCCCCACCGCGTGCGCGTGCGGTCGGAGATGGCGCCGACCGCCGGGTCGACGAAGGCGTCCCAGATCCGGCCGACGGCGACCGCCGTGCCGGCGAGACCCGCCGCGAGCTTCACCGTGTCGGTCATGAAATTGACCAGGTAGAGCGACATCATCGTGAAAAACAGGTTGCCGCCGAGATCGCAGATGCCGAAACCGAGCCTCGTCCCGAGCGGCAGCCGAATCCTCCGTGCTTCCTCGTCCATGGCCTACGGTACCTCCCCCCCGTCGGTTTGATCGAGATGACGGGCGACGACGAACAGAAAATCGGAAAGTCTGTTTACGTAGCGGAGCGCGGGCGCGAGGTCCTCCATCCCGCGCTCGCGCATGCAGGAGACGATGCGCCGCTCGGCTCGCCGGCAGACCGAGCGCGCGGCGTCGAAATGGGCCGAGGCGAGCGAGAGCTCGCCGGGCTGGACGAAGCGGCCCCCGATCTTCGTTCCGGCGAGGTACTCGGCCTCGATCGCCTCGAGCTCCTCGACGTGGCGATCGGCGATGAAGCGGGTCTTGGCGTAGTGGGGGTCGCGGCTCGGCGTGGCGAGCTGGGCGCCCACGGCGAGAAGGTTGCGCTGGATCGCGTCGACGATCGCGTCGAGCCGCCCGCGCGGGGCGAGCGGATCCCCCGACGGGCCCGAAAGGCGCCGCCCGGCGGCTCGCGCGACGCCGAGGAACGACGAGAGCTCGTCGACGGTGCCCATCGTCTCGAAGAGGAGGTCGTCCTTTCGAAGCCGCTCGCCGTTCGCGAGGCCCGACTCCCCCTGGTCACCCGCGCGGGTCGTGACCTTCTTGAACTCGATCATGCCTTCGCACTCCGTGCCGAGCGTCCGCCGCCCGGTCATTCCCTCGCGTAGGGCCGTCCGTCCGCGGCCGGCGCCATGACCCGACCGACGAGGCCCGCGACGGCGAGGATCGTCGCGAGATAGGGGAACATCGTGAGAAACTCCGACGGGATCGGGACGTTCAGCACGGAAAGCGCGAATTGCAGGGCGTCGCAGAACCCGAAGAGGAGCGCCGCCCCGAGCGCGCCGAGGGGCCGCCAGCGCCCGAAGATCATCGCCGCGAGCGCGATGTAGCCGAGGCCGGCGGTCATGTTGGAGGAGAACTGCCCCGTGGAGCCGATCGTGAAGGAGGCGCCCCCGATTCCCGCGACGATTCCCCCGAGGATGACGTTGCGGTAGCGGACGAGCGTCACGTTGATGCCCACGGTGTCGGCCGCCCGCGGATGCTCGCCCACCGCGCGGGCGCGCAGGCCCCAGCGGGTCTGGAAAAGCGCGACCTGAACGACGATGAGAATCGCGATGGTCAGATAGACGAAGATGTTCTGGTTGAAAAGGAGCGGGCCCACGATCGGGAGACGGTCGAGGAGCGGGATGCCGATCGGCGGGAAGACCGAAGGGCTGTTCAACGTCGCCTGGTCGGGCACGAGGAGGCTCTGGAGAAAAAAGGTCGTGAGCCCGAGCGCGAAGGCGTCGATCACGACGCCGACGATCACCTGGTCGGCCGCGTAGGTGATCGTGAAGACCGCGAGCACGAGGCCGATGAGGCCGCCCGCGATCGCGCCGGAGAGGAGACCGAGCCAGAGGTCGTGGCTCGCGCTTCCGATGAGCGCGCCGAAGAAGGCGGCGACGAGGAATTGCCCCTCGATCGCGATGTTGATCACCCCCGAGCGCTCGCAGAGGAGCCCGGCGAGAGCGCCGAGTGTGAGGGGAACCGCCTCGATGAGCGAGGTCATGAGGAGCCCCTCGATGTCGACCGTCTGCCCCTTGCCCGCCCAGGCGAGGAAGGCGACTCCCGTGAGGACGAGGCCGACTCCGAGCGGCAGGTAGGTCCTCCGATTGGCCTTCCAGAGGAGCTGAGCGAGGGCGAGAAGCGCGCAGAGAACGCCGAGGACCACGACCGTCGGGAGCACGGCGAGATGAAGCGGCGGGAGCGGGATCCCCGGCAGCGCGGAAAGTCCGAAGGTCGTGCGCTCCCCCGCCCGGCTCCCCCGCGCGAAGACGAGCAGGTCGATCGCGGCGAGCACGAAGAGCGCGACGCCGAGGCCGCGCCGCCTGAGCGCCGCGAGATCGCGGAGCGAGACCGCGAAGTCGCCTCCGGGCTCCCGGGGCCGCTCCCCGGGCAGCCGCTCCGCGGCGTCCGGGACCCGGGAGTCTGGGTCGAGGCTCATCCCGCCCATCCCCCGAAGACCCGCCGTCCCGAGCGGGCGACCCGGATGCGGTAGATGGTGCGGATGACGCCGGGGGCGGCGACGAAGAGGACGAGCACGGCCTGCAGGACCTCGACGAGCTGGAGGGGAATGCCGGTGTTGACCTGCATCGTGCGGCCTCCCGCGTCGAAGGCTCCGAAGAGGAGCGCGGAGAGCGCGACGCCGAGCGGAGAGCCGCGCCCGAGGATCGCGACCGTGATGGCGTCGAACCCGATCGTGCCCCCGTAGCTCGGCGAGAGCCTGAAGTCGACGCCGAGGATCATGAAGGCGCCCGCGAGTCCGACGAGGAGGCCCGCGAAGGTCATCGCGAGCACGTAGTGAAGCTCGATGTCGACCCCCGCGACCCGCGCCGCCTCCCGGTTCAGGCCGAGCATCCGGAAGCGGAAACCGAGCGTGCTCCTTCGAAGGAGCCACGAGACGCCGAACGCGATGAGCCCCGCGAGCACGATCCCGAGGTTGACGCGGAGCCCCTGGCCGGCGATGAGCGGAAGGTGCGCGCTTGCGGCGACGGTCTTCGAGACCGTCTGGTCCCTCGGCGGCGCCTGGTAGAGCTCGGTCGTGAGGAGCCAGGTGAGCAGGTTGAAGGCGATGTAGTTCATCATCATCGAGGTGATGACCTCGTGGGCGCCGGTCCGCGCCTTCAGGACGCCGGGGATGAAGCCCCACGCCGCGCCGAAGGCCGCCCCCGCGAGGATCGCGAAGGGCAGGTGGAAGGCCTGGGGCAGGCCCGGGAGGAGGAAGCCTGCGAGGGTGGCGCCCGACGCGCCGAGGATCAGCTGGCCCTGCCCTCCGATGTCGAAGAGGCCGGCTCGGAAAGCGAGCGCGATGCCGAGGCCGGCGAGCATGAGCGGGGTCGTCGAGACGAGCGTCTCGGAGAGCGGCCGGAAGGCGTTCGCGAAATCGGACGCCCTGCCGCTTGCGATCGCGCGCGCGATCGAGCCCGGGCTTCCGATCGAGCCGACGAAGAGGGAGCCGTAGGCGCCCGCGACCGCCCGGGCGGAGGCGCCGAGCGCGGCGCCGGGCCGCGCGAGGAGGTCGCCCCAGGCGCGCGTCGCCTGAGGCGTCGCGAGCACGACGATGATCGCTCCGATGACGAGCGCGCTCACGAAGGCGAGGACGGTGATCACCACCGCGTTGCCGTTGACGAAGAAGTCGGCGACCCGGCGGAGGAGGGAGCCGCCGGGGCTCTGCGGCTTCGAGTCCGGGCTCATCGGAGCGCCTCCTCGAGCGCGTATCCCGCCATGAGGAGCCCGATCTGGGCGCGCGTGAGCTCCCCGGTCCTGAAGGGGCCCGCGAGCCTGCCGCGGTACATGACGACGAGCCGGTCGGCGAGCGCCATGACCTCGTCGAGCTCCGCGGAGATGAGGAGGACCGCGGCGCCCGAGTCGCGGGCCTCGACGAGCCTCGCGTGAACGTACTCGATCGATCCGACGTCGAGCCCTCGAGTCGGCTGCGAGGCGACGATGAGGCGGATCGGGCGCGAGAGCTCCCGGGCGACGATGACTTTCTGCTGGTTGCCCCCCGAGAGCGCGCGCGCCGGGACGTTGATCGAGCTCGCGCGGATGTCGAACTCCTGGATCCGCTTCCTCGCGGTCTCGGCGATCGCGTCCCATCTGAGGGCGCCCGCTTTCGAGTAGGGCGGCGCGTCGCAGACGTCGAGGACGAGGTTTTCCGCGATGGTGAAGTCCCCGACGAGCCCGTCGCGAAGGCGGTCCTCGGGGATGTTCGCCACCCCCATGCCGAGCACGCGCTTCGGCGAGGCGCCCGTGAGATCCCGGCCCGCGATCCGAATCGTGCCCTCGGTGAGGACGGCGAGGCCGGTGATCGCCTCGGCGAGCTCGGTCTGGCCGTTGCCCTGCACTCCGGCCACGGCGAGGATCTCGCCCCGCATGACGTCGAGGGAGACCTCCCGCACGGCGGTGTTGCCGGACTCGTCGACCACCGAGAGGCCTGAAACCTGGAGCACCGCTTCCCCGGGCTTTGACGGACTCTTCGCGACCTGCAGCTCGACCCCCCGGCCCACCATGAGGGTCGCGAGGTCCCCCTCGCTCGTCTCCGACGGGCGCCGGGTGCCGACCACCCGCCCGTGGCGAATGACGGTGATCCTGTCGGCGATCGCGAAGACCTCCTTGAGCTTGTGCGTGATGAAGAGAATTGTCCTGCCGGACTCGCGAAGCGAGCGCATCACGGAGAAGAGGTCCTCGATCTCCTGGGGAGTGAGGACCGCCGTGGGCTCGTCGAGGATCAGGATCTGCGCCGCGCGGGCGAGCGCCTTCACGATCTCGACGCGCTGCTGCTGCCCGACCGAGAGGTCGGCGACGAGCGCGTCGGGGTCCACCTCCAGCCCAAATTGCCGCGAGAGGCTCCGAATCTCCTCGCGCGAGCCGGGCCGGTCGAGAAAGCCGAAGCGCCGGACCCGCTCGAAGCCGAGCATGACGTTCTCGGCGACGGTAAAGGCGGGGATCAGCATGAAGTTCTGATGCACCATGCCGATGCCCGCCCTGATCGCCGCTCCGGGATCCCGGAAGGAGACCGGCTTGCCGTCGAGAAGGATGGTGCCCTCCTCCGGTCTGTAGAGACCGTCGAGGACGTTCATGAGCGTGGTCTTTCCCGCGCCGTTCTCGCCGAGGAGGGCGTGTACTTCGCCCCCCTCGGCGGTCAGGTCGATGCGGTCGTTTGCGACGAAGGAGCCGAACCGCTTCGTGATTCCCTGAAGCTCGAGCCGCATCGCGTCAGCTGGCTACATGGAGGGCGCCGGATAGGACTTCGGATCGACGGAGATCGTCCCGGCGATGATGCCCTGCTTGAGCGTCTCGATCTCGGCCTTGACCTGATCCGGAATCTTGCTGTCGAAATCGTGGTACGGCGCGATCGAGACCCCGCCGTTCGCCAGGGTGCCCACGTAGTTGCCTCCCTGGAAGGTGCCCTTCAGCGCGCTCTCGGCGGCGGTCTTCACGGACACGTCGATGCCCTTGACGACGCTCGTGAGGAGAAGGCTCCCGTACTGCGGCGCGGAGATGTAGCCGTCGGTGTCGACCCACTCGAGCCACACGGGGCTGTCGGGGTTCGCGGCGTTGTGCTGCTGGACCGCGGCGGCCGCGCCGAGCCCGACCGAGCCCGCGACCGGGAGCACGATGTCGGCGCCCTGGTTCATGAGCGCCTCGGTGACGGTCTTGCCCTTCTCCTGGTTCGTGAAGTCGTTCGTGAAGGTCCCCTGATTGTTGTCGGGATCCCATCCGAGCACCTGTACCTTGGCGCTGTTCTTCTGATCGTAGTAGCGGACGCCCGCCACGAACCCGTTCATGAAGATGGTGACGGTCGGAATGTTCATGCCTCCGAAGGTGCCGACCTTGCCGCTCTTCGTCATGGCCGCGGCGAGGTAGCCGCCCAGGAACGCGGCCTGATCGGTCTGGTAGGTCAGCGCGAGCACGTTCGGCAGCGCGGGGCTATAGGAAAAGTCCACGATCGCGAACTTCTGATCGGGATTCGCCTTCGCGGCGTCCGACGTCGCCTGGCCCATCAGGAAGCCGACGGTCACGATGATATTCGCTTTCTTCTGGACGAATTGCTGGATGTTCGGCACGTAGTCGCTCTGGTTCGTCGACTGGAGGTACTGGATCTGCATGCCGGTATCGCTCTGCGCCTGCTGCAAGCCCCTCCACGCCGAGGCGTTGAACGATCGGTCGTCGATCCCGCCAGTGTCGGTGACCTCCCCGGCGAGGAAGCTCACGGTCTTGGCCGGCTGGGATGACTGCTCAGAGGAGCCCGTCGCGAAGGCTGGGGCCATCGCGAGCGCAAACAGGAGCGCGAACGTAAGTACGTATGCTTGTACCTTTTTCATGATATGTCCTCCTTATCGTGGAATCGGTGGCTGAAGTGACGGAACGGGGCACGCGAACGAAACTTCCTGTTCGGGATGGAGTCGAGGGATTCGGGTCATCGGCGTCATGTCAATCTGGAAAGGCATTCTAGGCGCCTCGAATCCCTTTGTCAAGTTAAACCGCTTCGCGGAACCGAGGTCCGACTTGCTTTTTTCCCAAGTGCGTACTAAAATAGGTACAGACTCGCAGAGGGGGGTGATAGTATGAAGACTACGCGCGTATCGGAATATCGAAGCCATCTCTCAGGATTCCACCGGCGTGTGCTGGAGGACCGCGAGCCGCTCCGAGTCTCCGGCAACAATCAGGGCGACGTGGTCGTGATCCCGGCCGACGACTACGAGAGCCTTCAGGAGACCATCTACGTCCTGAAGGACAAGGCGACCTTGGACAGCCTGCTGCGGTCGCGCATGGAAATTCACGACGGCACCTTCGAGGGATTCACGATGGAGGATGTGAGCGGTGGAACTGAAGATAAGTGAACAGGCAAAGAACGATCTCGAGTGGTTCCGCGCGCACGACCCGAAGCTCTACAAGCGCTGCTTCTCCCTCGCGCCCGAGGTCACCCGAAGCCCTTCGGAAGGAGTCGGGAAACCCGAGCGGCTGAAAGGGGTGGGCGGCGAGGTGTGGTCCCGCAGGGTGAGCATCCAGCACCGGATGGTCTACGAGATCTTCAATTCCCTCGTCGTGGTGTTCTCGTTCCGCTACCACCTCGAATAATCCGAGACCGGGTAGATTCCGCCGGCCCGATTCGGTTACGCTTCTCCCCGTGAATCGAAACCGCATCGCCGCGTTCCTCGCGGCGTCGTTCTTCTTCTGGAGTTCCCTCTACGTCTACGTGCCGGCGCTCCCCTCGTTCGTGCGCCTGCGGACCCCGTCGCTCGCCGTGATCGGCATGGTGCTCTCGATGTACGGGCTCTGGCAGGCGCTCTGCAGGGTTCCTCTCGGAATCCTCGTGGACGCGACCGGACGAAGCAAGCCCTTCCTCGCAGGCGGCTTCCTCGTCGCCGGGCTCGGCTCGATCGTCATGGGGCTCGGAAGCTCCGTCGGGGTCATCGCCTTCGGCCGAGCGCTCAGCGGCGCCGCCGCGGCGGCGTGGGTTCCGATGATCGTGGCATTCACGAGCTTCTTTCCTCCGACGAGAGTGGTCTTCGCGACCTCGCTCCTCTCGTTCTCCTCCTCCTTCGCGCAGATGGCCGCGACGAGCGTGACCGGACTCTTGAGCTCACTCGGCGGCTACGGGCTCGTCTTCGGCGCGGGAGGGGCGCTCGCCTGCGCCGCCGCCGGGATCATCTCGGTCGTCCGGTGGCGGAAGCCTGAGAGCGCGGGCCGAGTCAGCCCGGCCTCGATCCTCACGATCTTCGTACGAAGGGACGTGCTCGTTCCCTCCTTCGCGAGCGCGATCACGCAGTTCGGCGTCTGGGCCGTCGTCTTCAGCTTCCTCCCGCTCCTCGCGCGGCAGCTCGGCTCGAGCAAACTGACGATGAGCCTCCTCGTGACGATCAACATCGTCGCGAGCGCCGCCTCGAGCCTGCTCAACACGGCCGTGATCGGGCGGTCGAGCCACCGCGCGCTCTTGTACTCGAGCTTCCTCCTTTTCGGCGCCGGCATTGTCGTCGCCGCGCTCGGCCGCTCGATCCCGATGCTCTTCGTCTCGACGGTCGCGATGGGCCTCGGCTCCGGCATGTTCTATCCCATCCTCATGGGGCTCTCGATCGAGCGGGTCGACGGCCCGTTTCGGAGCACCGCGATGGGCATTCACCAGGCGGTCTACGCTATCGGCATGTTCACGGGGCCGTGGATCGGCGGAATCCTCGCCGACGCTTTCGGCATCCGGGCGATGTTCGCCGTCACCGCCGTGTTCTGCGTGGCGGGGGCGAGCCTCCTCATGAGGTTGTATCCGCGGACGCCTGTCTTCACGCCGGCGGAGCGAAAGGCGCCGTGAGCCGACGCGGCGCGCGTCTCGGGTGGGAATCCCGTCCCGAGGCCGCATGAAGGCGTCCGGTCGAGCGCGCGCTCTTTTGGAAGGCTCATGAGCTCTTCCCTCGGCGCCCGGGAGCCCGGACCGTCGGTGCTTCGCCTCAAATCCTTCGTCCTCTTTTGGCTTGCGCGGGTGTCGACGACGCTCGCCTTCCAGATGCTCGCCGTCGCGGTCGGATGGCGGGTCTACGCGATCACGAAGAGCGCGCTCTACCTCGGGCTCGTGGGCCTCGCGCAATTTTTGCCGATGTTCCTCCTCACGCTCGTGGCGGGTCACGTCGCGGACCGCTTCAACCGCAGGACGATCGTGCGCGTCTGCCAGCTCGTAGAGGCGGGGGCCGCGGTCGTCCTTGCCCTCGGCGCGAAGGGCTGGCTCTCGACCGACGGGCTCCTCGCCCTCGTCGCGGTCGTGGGAGCGGCGCGGGCCTTCGAGGGGCCGACGATGCAGGCGCTCCTACCGAGCCTCGTTCCCACCGAGCTCTTTCCGCGCGCGGCCGCTTGGAGCGCCTCGGCGATGCAGAGCGCGACCGTGGTCGGACCGGCGGTCGGCGGCCTCCTCTACGCGCTCGGCGCGGGCGTCGGCTTCTTCGCGGCCGGAGCCCTCTTTCTCGCGGCAAGCGCGTTCATCACCCTCGTGGGACCCGGCTCGCGCGCCGCTTCGCGCGGGCCGGTCAGCCTGCGCTCCGCGCTCGCGGGGCTCTCGTTCATCCGGCGGAAGCCCGAGATTCTCGGCGCGATCTCCCTCGACCTCTTCGCGGTGCTCCTCGGCGGCGCCACGGCGCTCCTCCCGGCCTATGCCCGCGATATCCTCGCGACCGGACCGTGGGGCCTCGGCCTGCTCCGCTCCGCCCCCGGAGCGGGAGCCCTCGCCATGTCGGTCGTCCTCGCCCGCTCGCCGCTCAACCATCGCGCGGGAAGGATCATGCTCCTCGCGGTGGCGGTATTCGGGCTTGCCACGATCGTCTTCGGGCTTTCGACGTCGCTCTGGCTCTCCCTCGGAGCTCTCGTCGTTCTCGGCGCCTCGGACGTGGTGAGCGTGGTGATCCGCACCTCCCTCGTCCAGCTTCGGACTCCCGACGAGATGCGAGGCCGCGTGAGCGCGGTCAACGCGCTCTTCATCGGAACGTCCAATCAGCTCGGCGAGTTCGAGTCGGGCCTCACCGC
>JASHNV010000084.1 GCA_030041455.1 Spirochaetia bacterium | reverse complement strand
GAGGTCGAGCGGAGTCAGACACCCGCCGCCACCGCTCAGGCGAGCGCCTCCGCCGTCGGTTCCGAGCTCTGGCCGCACTCGGGATCTCGCGTTCTCCTGAGCGGCAAGCTCGCCGGGGGCGCGCAGATTCTCGGCAAAGAGGGAGATCCCATCGTGGCCGTCGCGGCCGGCCGCGTCGTGTGGGTGGGCCCCTATCGCGGCTACGGCAGGGTCGTTTTTGTCGAGTCGGTCTCGAACTACATTTATGTCTACGGCGGGAATCGTACGACTCTCGTCAAGGTGGGCGATTACGTGCAATCGGGGACGGAGGTGGCCCAGATGGGGATCAATCCGCGAACCGGTCAGGCGTGCACCTATTTTTTTGTCTACCGCAACGGCAGACCGGTAGATCCCGACGAAGCTCCGAGAACATAGCCAAACCGACCAGTCGGTCTGGTCCTTGACTCCGATCCCTCCCTGTCCGATACTTCCTCCCGACCGGTCGGTAGCTCGCGTCCGGTCGGAGGACGTTGTCGCGCTTATGGACGGTCGTGAGAAGATCCTGGCAAGCGGGCTGGAGCTCTTTCCCGCGAAGGGCTTTCACGGGACCTCGCTCCGGGATATCGTTCGTCTTGCTGGCGTCTCGAAGGGCGGCTTCTACCATCACTTCGAAAGCAAAGAGGAGCTTTTCGCCGCGGTCGTCGAGCGGACGCTCTTCGCCGGGAACGAACAGCCGGCGGCCGAGGAGAGCCCGTCCGCCCGCTCGGCGGAGAAGCAGATCGAGGAGCTTTTCTTCGCGCCGCTTCGACGAGCGCGCAGCTACTACGCCATGGTGTTCGACGGTCAGAAGGGCTCGGAGATCGTCCGGAAAAGGATTTCCGAGATCTTCCACCACCACATCGAGACCTGCTCGAAGCTGCTCAGGCAAGGACAAGAGCAGGGCGAGGTGCGGGACAGCATCGACTGCGACCTCTGGTCCCTCCAGATCGTGTCGACGCTCGAAGGCTGCTTCCTCCTCCACTCCGTTTCGCCGTTGGAAAACCCCGAGGAGTCTCTTCGAAGGATGTTCGACAACATCTGGCGGGTCATCCGAAAGGTGGACATTTGATCACGCTGTGGAACCGAAAGCTTCGTCGTCCGAGCTCACGCCGTCCGGCGTCTCGTTTTTGAGCCCTTGAAAAAATCGCTTTCATGGGCAGTGCCGTACACGTTTCGGCGTGGTTTGGGGCGCCTCGTCCGTCGGTCACGCTCACGCGGGGCGGAAAAGCTGACTCCTTGTCGTGGAAGAGGTCCGTGGGGATGAAAATCAGATGTGATACACGAAATGCTTCTCGGCCATCTGCCGTTCCGTGATGATCTCGTCCAGGCTCTTTGAGAGCGCGTCCTTGATCGTTCGCTCAAGCGCGCTCCAGTAGAACGAAAGCGATCCGCTTCGCTTCGGCTCCGGCACGATCTCGAGCTTGCCGTCGAGAGCCGTGAGGACCTCGAGCACGCTGATGTGGTTGGGCGAGCGCGCGAGCATGTAGCCGCCTTGCGAGCCTCGATAGCTGTCGACGATTCCGCTCTTTTTGAGAACGACGAGCAGCTGCTCGAGATAGTGCTGGGGGATGCCGTTCCCGTCCGCGATATCCTTGATCTGAACGGGCGTTCTGTTGTGGCTTTGCGCGAGATCGAGAACCGCAGTGAGTCCGTAAACGCCCTTGGCCGATAACGTGAACAATTCTTTTCCTTGTCAAGTCACACAGTTAGGATAATCCGAGCGCGGCGACCTGTCAAGGCCGGGTTCTTCCCGTCTTTCGGGAGGTCGGGCGGCGCGGGTCGGCGCTCAGACGGACTCCGCGTTCGCCGGGAACTGGACGCGCACCTCGGTGCCGTCCCCTTGCGCGAAGGTGAGCTTTCCCCCGAGCTGAAGGGCGAGCGACGAGACAAGCTGAAGCCCGAGGGTCGTCGAGGCGCGGAGATCGAAGTCGGGCGGCAATCCCCGGCCGTTATCGGCGACCGCGAGGAGAAAGACGTCCTCCTGCCGCACGAGGCTCACCGAGATCCGACCCGGGGCCCCGGGAGCAAACGCGTGCATCAGGGCGTTCGTGATGAGCTCGGCGACGATGAGTCCAAGCGGGATGGCGACGTCCACGCTCAGCTGCGCGTCGGCGACCGAGAGCGCGACGTCGAGGACGGCGCGATCCGCGGCGAGGGAGTCGAGCACGCTCGCGCTGAGGTCCTTCACGTACGCCGCGAAGTTCACTCGCGCGAGATCGTGGCTCAAGTAGAGCTTTTCGTGGACGAGGGAGATCGACTGAATGCGGTTCTTCAGCTGCCCGAGGATCGCCACGTCCCGCTCGTCGCGCAGGTAGGGAGCTTGGAGCGAGATGAGCCCCGCGACCATCATCAGGTTGTTCTTCACCCGATGGTGCACCTCCTTGAGGAGCACCTCCTTCTCCTCCAAGGAACGCTTCATCTCGCGCTCGACCCGCTTTCGCTCGGTGACGTCCTCGAGAATGACCATCGCCGTGCCGCCGTGGTTCTCCGGAATCGGAAGGATCACGACCGACAGTTGCCTGCCTCCGTGAAAGATGTTCGCGTCCCGCCTGATTCGTCCTTCTTGCAGGAGTCCGAGCAGATTCTTGGTCGCCACCCCGTTGATGCGAAAGAGAAGAGAGTTCAGGTTGCGGCCGAGAAGCTCGTCCTCGGCTTCCCCGAGGATCTCGACGACCGACGGATTCGCGTAGATGATGTCCCCGTCGATCGTGACCTCGAGAATACCCTCCGCCATGTTGTCGAGAATGACCTCGAAGTGCCGTTTCGAGGTCAGCAGCTCCCGCGTTATCTTCCTCGCGAAGATGTCCTCCAAACCGAAGAGATTTCTCTGGTCGAAGTCCTGCGAATCGAGGACAGGCCGGGAGAGCAGCTCCAGGATGTAATCCTTCATCTTGTTGAGAGGACCCTTCGCGATGCACGCGTTCGCCCCGATCGAGTTGAGATTCACCTCGTATTCGGCGGCGATTGCAGAGAGCACGATGATGTAGACGTTCTGGCAGGAGGGCTTGTTTCGCACGATCTTGCACAGCTTCTGGCCGTCGATGTTCGGCATGACGAGGTCGGTGATGAGGACGTCGGGAACTTTCTTGTTGAGGAGGGCGAGAGCGGACAATCCGTCCGTTGCCGGAAGCGGCGTAAAGCCCTCCTTCAGGAGCAGGTTCGTGAGAAACTCCAATATGACCGGCTGGTTGTCGACGATGAGTACGGTCTTGCCCATGCGCGGGTCTACCTTGGGCCGCGACTCGAAAGGAGGTCGACGATCGCGCGCAATTCGGCTCTGAGAACGCGAAGCTCGTCCTCGACCGTCCGAAGGGAGCCGGAGCGGGCCTTCTCGGCGAAGGATTCGATCGCGGCGCGCATCTCGTGAAGGTTGAGATTGTCGGTGACGCCGCGTATCGAGTGGACCTGCGCCGAGACCTCTTCGAGATTGGTTTCCGCCACGGCCGCCTCGAGGCGACGAAGGTCGGCCTCCGCCGTCAGCGCGAAGAGCCTCAGGAGCTTTTCGTAGTCGGCGGCGTCCAATTCGAGGCTTTTCGCCCTCTCGACAAGATCGGTGTTCGTCCTCATGGACGCAGAGTATATCCTTTTGGCCGCGAAAAGGGAACGAAACGTCGGAGAACGGCGGGCCTCCGCTCGCGGAAGCCCCCGACGCGGGGAATGGGCGCCCCTACAGCTGCTTGCTGAAGAGACGATAGGTCTTGTATCGCTCGCCGCCCCACTTTTCCACCGGGCGGATCATGTTCAGGTTCGTCTCGACGATGAGCGAGCACTCCGCCCAGCGATACCCCGCCGCGAGGCCGTCTTTGATGGTCTGCACCACGAGCGCGATGTCGACTCCCATGTTTCGATACTTCTTGAGAACCCCCATCATGAACGTCCTCGCTCCGATGCTGTGGCGCCGCGCGCGGAGGAAATGGTACCAGCCGACAGGAAAGAGTCGGCCGTTCATTTTCTTGACCGACGGGTTGATGTCGGGAATGGTCACTGCGCAGCCGACCGGCTCTCCGGAGGCGGTCTCGACCATGAAACAGAGGCGGGGATCGACGAAGGCGAGGAGCGCTTCCTTGAGCCTCTCAAGCTGCCGGTCGGTGAGCCGAACGTGCCCCCAGTTCTCCGCCCATGCCTCGTTGAAGATCTGCTTGATCATCGCGACGTCGCGCTCGATGTGCTTGAAATCGACGTTGCGGAGGATGAAACCGCGCTGTTTCATGATCCGCTCCTTCGCCTTCAGCAGGCCCTCGCCGATCGGCTTGCTGCCGTCGACCTTGAAGGCGTACCAGTCGACCTCCTTGCGGTACCCTGCTCCCGCCATCTGGCGCAGGTAATAGCGCGGATTATAGCTCTCGAGAACGACCGGAGTAGGCGGGTCCGCGTCCCAGCCGTCGACCTGAAAGCAGGTCTCGTCGTAGATCGTGAAGCTCTCCGGTCCCACGATCTTCGTCATGCCGCGCCCGCGAAGCCAATCCTCGGCGCGGCTCAGGAGAGCTGCGGCGACCTCGTCGTCGTCGAGGCATTCGTAGAAACCGAAAAAGCCCTCCTTGACGCCGTGGAAGACGTTATGGTTACGGTTGACGTGGGCGGTGATCCTGCCCGCGACACGCCCGTCTTTTTGGGCAAGGAAGTAGGCGGCCTCTCCGAACTCGAAAAAGGGGGACTTCTTCCGATCCAGCATGCCTTGCACATCCATGATGACCGGAGGCACCCAGTTCGGGTCATTTCGATAGACCTTCCAGGGGAATTTGATGAACTCCCGGATTTCCCGCCTCGTGACCGCTTCCTTCACCTCTATCATGGCGAGCGCGCCTCCAAAGTTGGTACGTGAGCTAAAAATGCGTGCAATATTAGAACACTTTGTGACTTTATTCCACTCTCTCGCGCGTTTCGACGCGCTTCTTCGAGCCCGCGGATCGGTCCAACTGGATGTTCTCACCGAGTTCTGGTATGGTGGAGCGCATGAGGAATCCGGTGGTCACGGTCGGACGGAACGCGGCGCGGTTCATGACCGCGTACGGTCAGGTGACGATTCTCCTATTCCAGACGCTCGTAGCCTTTCGCAAGATTCCAACGTATCTTCCGCAGATCGTCGAGCAGTACAGCAATATCGAGCGGCGCTCCCGGCCTCTCGTGATCGTCGCCGCCTCGGCGATGGGGTTCATCCTCGGCATTCAAATCGGAACGCAGATGGACGCCGCGACGCCCAAGTGGTATGAGGGAGGACTCATCCTGAGGTCGGTCCTTCTCGAGATGGGCCCCCTCATCATGGCTCTCGTGCTTTCCGGGCGCGTCGGCTCCGGAATCGCGGCGGAGCTCGGCGCGATGCAGGTCACCGAGCAGATCGACGCCCTTCGGGTCATGGCGGTGGATCCCGTGGAGTTTCTCGTCATGCCCCGCATCGTCGCGGGTCTCGTGGCGGTGCCCGTCCTGGTGATTTTCGCGGAGCTTGTCGCGATTCTCTCCGGGTACGTTTCCGCCTATTTTACGATCCACCTGTCGTGGGACGGATTCATGAAAGGCATGACCAGAGCCTTTGCGATCACCGACGTGTTCGCGAGTCTCATCAAGTCCACGATCTTCGGGGTTGTGTTCATCCTGTTCGGGTGCTTTTTCGGCATGACCGCGAAGAGAGGCGCGAAGGGGGTAGGCTCTTCGACCACGCTTGCCTTCGTCTGGTCCTCGGTCGCGATTCTCGTGCTGGACTATGTCATCTCGGCGGTGTTGTTCTTCATATGGTAATCGTAGAGCATCTTCGGAAGTACTTCGGCGAGACGCGAGTTCTCGAGGACGTGAGCCTAGTCCTGAACGACGGAGAGATCCTCACGGTCATCGGGATGAGCGGGGTGGGCAAGTCGGTCCTCATGAAGACGATCGTCGGGCTGATCGAGCCCGACGGAGGAAGGGTCCTGTTCGACGGCGTCGACATCACCAATCTTTCCGAATCGGAATACAACGATCGGGTTCGAAGCCGCATGAGCATGATCTTCCAGCAGGGCGCCCTCTGGGACTCGATGACGATCGAGGAGAACATCGACCTTGCCCTCTCGATCCGGCGTAACCTGTCGCGCAAGGAGCGCGCGGAGCTCATCCGCGAGAGCCTCGAGCTAGTGGGCTTGCCGGACGTGCAGAAGATGTACCCCGAGGAGCTGAGCGGCGGGATGATCAAGCGCGCGTCGATCGCCCGCGCGATCGCCGCCCGGCCGAAGTACCTCCTCTACGACGAGCCGACGACGGGACTCGATCCGGTCCTCGCGGAGATGGTAAATCGGCTGATCATCAGCCTCCACCGCGAGCTTCATACCACGTCGCTCATCATCAGCCACGACATCGAGAACCTCCGCAAGTTCTCCCAACGGGTCGCCTTGCTGTTCGACGGGCGAATCGTCCACGAATGCGCGGCGTCGGAAATGTGGCAGCAGAGCGATCCGGTCTTTAACGGATTCATTCGCGGGGAGGTCGGCATCCTGTCATGAGATCGAAGTACAACGAGCTTGCCATCGGCCTCACGGTGACGATCGCGACGTTGATCGTCATCGGGGGAATCATGGTCCTCAGCAGGTCGAATTTCTTCGTGACCGGCATGCGCATCGAGATGTACGTCGTGAACGCCGAGGGACTCGGCGTGGGCGACGACGTGACCTATCGCGGCATCGTCGCGGGATCCGTGCAGTCGATCAAGCTCGAGCGGCGCGGCGTCCTCGTCGACATCAAGCTGAACGGAACGCCGGACATACCGGCCGACTCGCGGTTCACGATA
This sequence comes from Spirochaetia bacterium, assembly GCA_030041455.1. Lineage (GTDB taxonomy): Bacteria > Spirochaetota > Spirochaetia > DAHUYW01 > DAHUYW01 > DAHUYW01. Next base: position 8,449 of record JASHNV010000084.1, on the reverse strand, counting down.
AAGGACGCGAGCCTCATCGGTGGCAAGCTCGTCGAGATCAAGGCGGGGAGCTCGTCGACCTACCTGCGCTCGAGCGACAGGGTTACGGGGCGAAGCGAGGGCGGCATTACGACGCTCGACACCACGGCTTTTCAGGGACAATTCGGACAGATTCTCGCCAACATCAACAACCTTTCGGGAGAGGCAACTCTGAAGAACCTCTACAGCCTCATCGAGAACCTCAACGCCTCGGCGCTTGAGGTCCAGGGGATCTTGAGCGACAACCGCGCCGCGCTCGCGGCCACCATGACGAGCCTCCAGGGTATGAGCGCCGAGGATCGCGAGCCGATCGCGCAGACGGTGAGCTCCATCAATCGCACGAGCGACGACCTCGCGGCGGCCATTCAGAAGATGAGCGTTTCGCTCGACAAGGTTGACGCTATTCTCGACGACTTGAAGGACGGCAAGGGGACGTTAGGCAAGCTCCTCGTCGACGACACCCTCTACGTTCAGCTCACCGAATCGACTCAGGAGTTCAAGAGCCTCATCGACGACATCAAGAAGAATCCCCGCAAATACGTGACCGTAAAGATCTTCTGACGGTCTTCAGCCTAGAAGGTCACGCTGACCTCGGTCAGCTCCGGCGGCGCGATTCCCGCTCCGAGCTGAGGGAGATGGCGGAGCATGCTCGAGACGTATTTGAAGACGTTGTCCGCGAAAATCATGACGCCGAAACCGACCCGCTCGCGCTCGGCGATCCTCCGAGCGCCTTCGAAAACGAGCGCGCCGCTCGGTCCGCTCAGGAGGCCCTCTTTTCGCGAGAGGTCGAGAACCCGCTGGTAAGCGAGCTCGTAGTCTATCTCGAGAACTTCGTCGATGAGCTTGGGATCATAGAGCTTCGTGACCTCGAGCTCCTTGAGGTTCCGGAGCCCGGGGACGTCGTGCCCCTCGGTGGGCTGCACCGCGACGATCTTGATCGAGGGATTCCTTTCCTTCAGAAACGTGCTGCACCCCGTGACCGTGCCGCAGGTTCCGAGCGCGACGAACAGATGGGTGATCTTCCCCTCGGTCTGCCGCCAGATCTCCGGGCCCGTCGTTCGAAGGTGCGCTCGCACGTTGTTCTCGTTCTCGTATTGATTCGGCATCACGTAGCGGTCCTTTTGCGCCTTCGCGTGAGTCTTCGCGAGATTGATGGTGCCGCCGCTCTGGCCGGGGACCGGGCAGAGCGCGTCGGCGACGACGTCGAGCTCCGCGCCGACGATCTTCAGGAGGATCTTTTTCTCGAGGGGGACCCGCTCGGGAACGACCGCGCGCATCGGGTATCCCCGGACGCTCGCCATGCCCGCGAGGCTGATCCCGGTGTTGCCGGAGGTCGGCTCCACGAGACCCCGGCCGCCGCCGACTTCGCCGCGGTCCTCGAGGTCCTTGAGCATCTCGAAGGCGGCGCGGTCCTTCAGCGAGCCGAACGGATTCATCCATTCGAGCTTCGCGTAGAGCGGGAAGTCGGGGGCGGGGTTCAAGCGGTTGATCCGCACCAACGGCGTGGGGTTCTCCTCGTTCGGCAACATCTCGAAAATGCTCTCGTAGACGCGGGTCGTGTTGTTCATCGTCCTGCCTTCAATACCAAAATGGTGTCGACCTTGAAGGTAACCACGGCGAGGACAAAAGTAAATGGCGCCTGTTTGCCGATCGCTAGTGTCCCCCCACCGGATGCGGCTTGTACGGCTCCTCAAGCCGCTTGATCTGCTCCGCGGACAGCTTGATCGAGAGCGCGTCGATCGCCTCATCGAGGTGGGGCATCTTGCTCGCACCGACGATAGGCGCCGTGATGAAGGGCTTGGAAAGCATCCACGCGAGCGCCACTTGAGCCGTGCTCCGGCCGATCTCCGCCGCTACCTCGCTCGCGCGGTCGACGATCGCGAAGTCCTCCGGCTGGTAGTAGAGCCGGTGGGCGAACTCGTCCGATTTGCTCCGTGCGGTGGCGCCTCCCTTGCCCGGCGTCCGATTTCCGGCGAGGAAGCCCCGGGCGAGCGGGCTCCAGGGGATGATCCCGACGCCCCGGTCTTCGCAGAGCGGGATCATCTCCCGCTCCTCTTCGCGGTAGACAAGGTTGTAGTGGTTCTGCATCGAGACGAAGCTCGCCCAGCCGCGGGCCTCCGAGAGGTGGAGCGCCTTCGAGAACTGCCAGGCGAACATGCTCGAGGCGCCGATGTAGCGCGCCTTGCCCGAGCGAACGACGTCGTCGAGCGCGTCGAGCGTCTCGTCGATCGGCGTGGCGGGGTCCCAGCGGTGGATTTGGTAGAGATCCACGTACTCCATTCCGAGCCTTCGAAGCGACGCGTCGATCGCGGCAAAGACGTGCTTGCGCGAAAGGCCGCGCGCGTTCGGATCCTCGCCGGTCGGGTTGAACACCTTGGTGGCGACCACGACTTCGTCCCGTCTGACGAGCTCCTTGAGCGCCCTGCCGGTGACCTCCTCGCTCGCGCCGTTCGAGTAGACGTCCGCCGTATCGAAGAAGTTGATCCCGCGCTCGACCGCGCGCTTGAAGAACGGCTTCGCCTCCGCCTCGCCGAGAACCCAATCCCTCCACTTCGGCGAGCCGTAGGTCATCGCGCCGAGGCATATCCTTGAAACCTTCAGTCCCGTCCTGCCGAGCCTCACATATTCCATCGCGTATCTCCTCGCCTGGCCTCCGCCAGACATCTCATCGAATTCTACCACAAGCCCACCGGAGCGAGAACCCCGCCGAGAGCGGGGAGCCTCTTTACTCGTCGCCTCGCCGCGGTTTATGATGGAAGGCATGAAAGCAATCGAGCTCGCTCAGCACGGCGGTCCGGAGGTTCTTGTCCTCCGTGACGCGGAGAAGCCGCAAGCGGCCGCAGGTCGGGTGCTCGTGAAGCTCGTCGTCGCGGGCGTCAATTACATCGACACCTACCAGCGAAGCGGACTCTATCCGGTGAAGCTCCCGTTCATCCCCGGACAGGAGGGAGCGGGCGTCGTCGAGGAAGTCGGCGAAGGGGTCCGAGGCTTCCGCGTAGGCGAACAGGTCGCCTACACCGGCGTCCCGTTTTCCTACGCGGAATACGTCTCCGCGCCGGCCGATCGCCTCATCAAGGTCCCCAAGAAAGTCGGGCTTGAGACCGCGGCGGCCGTTCTCCTCCAGGGCCTCACGGCGCACTACCTCGTGAACAGCACCTACCCTTTGAAGCGGGGAGACCTCTGCCTCGTCCACGCGGCGGCGGGCGGCGTCGGCCAGCTGTTGGTTCAGCTCGCAAAGCGAAAGGGCGCCAGCGTCATCGCGACCGCCTCGACCCGGGAGAAGACCGAGCTCGCCCGTCGAGCGGGCGCCGATCACGTCATCCGCTACTCCGACGAGGACTTCGTCGCGGAGGTCCGCAGGCTTACCGGCGGGCGCGGCGTCGAGGTGGTGTACGACTCGGTCGGAAAGGCGACGTTCGAGAAGAGCCTGGACTGCCTGAAGCCTCGCGGTATGATGGTCTCGTTCGGCAACTCGAGCGGCAAGGTCGAGGGGATCGAGCCGGTGCTCCTCATGCGGAAAGGATCCCTCTTTCTCACCCGTCCCACGCTGGACCACTATATCTCGGATCGCGCGTCGCTCGAGGAGCGGGCCGGAGAGATCCTTCGGCTCGTCGCGTCGGGGAAGCTGAAGGTCATGATCGGGGCGCGGTTCCGGCTCGGCGACGCCGCGCAGGCGCACCGCGATCTTGAGGGGAGAAAAACGACGGGGAAGGTGGTCCTGAGCATCGACTGAGCGGGCGGCCGTCGCCTCGCGATCACGATCGAGAAGAGAGGAGTCGATGAAGTTCTACGAGCGGTTTCTCAACGTGCTCTCCTGGATAGGCTTTCTTGCTCTCGTGCCGGTCGGTCTCGCGCTCTTCGACATTGACGGTCCGCTTGATTTTCTCCAGAGCTCCCTCGGGCGACTCGGCACCCCCAGTACCCTCACCATCGTATTCCTCGCGCTCGTGCTCCTGCGGGTGCTGTTCGGCAAGAGCGAGCGGTATGCTCCGATCCTCATCGCGCTCGTCGTCTCGTTCCTGCTCCTCGCCGCCGTCGTCGAGTTCAGCTTTATGCGCTGGTACAAAGCCACGACGGATACGATCGTCTACCTCGACAATCATCGGCTCGTGTTTCTCATCGCCGTCGCGGTGGTGATCGTCGGCATCCTCCTCGGGCGGCTGAAGCGCTTGTCCTGGGTCGTCCAAGTCTTCGTCCTGATTCTCGTTCCGCTCGCGCTCATCGTGCTCGCGCACATCTACGGCTTCGCGTCGCTCGGCGAGCCGGCGTCGAAGACGATCGTGCTTCCGCCCTCCCGTTGAGGGCGTCCGATCGGCACGGGCCTCCGCAGAGCTCGGGCTTGCGGGCAAGGGGAGAACCATGAGCGATTCCTTTGATCTCCTCGTCGTCGGCACGGGGTCGGCGGCTACCTCGGCGGCGTTCGACTGCCGCGAAGCGGGCTGGCGGGTAGGGGTGGTCGACTCGAGGCCGTTCGGCGGCACCTGCGCGCTTCGCGGATGCGATCCGAAGAAGGTGCTCGTCGGGGCGGCGGAGCTCTACGACTGGGCGAGGCGCATGAGCGGCAAAGGGCTCGCTTTCGACGGGGTCTCCATCGATTGGGCCTCGCTCATGGATTTCAAGAGGGGCTTCACCGAGCCGTTTCCCGGCCGAATGGAAAGCGCATTCCGCGAGGCGGGCATCTCGGCCTTCCACGGCGAGGCGAGGTTCTCCGGGAAGGAGACCCTGCGGGTCGGGGATCGGGAGCTCTCCGCGCGGTATTTCCTGATCGCCTGCGGATCCGAACCCGCGCCTCTCGGGATCCCCGGCGAGCGGCACCTGGTCCGGAGCGACCAATTCCTCGATCTTTCGAGCCTGCCGCGGCGCGTCGTCTTCGTCGGAGGCGGCTACATCGCCGTGGAGTTCGCGAACGTCGCGGCGCGCGCCGGAGCGGAGGTCACCATCCTGCACCGCGGCGAGCGACTGCTCAAGGGGTTCGACCCCGACCTGTCCGAGGAGGTTCGACATGCGTGCGAGGAGGCCGGGATCGCGGTGGTCCTCGACGCCTCGGTGGAGCGGGTCGAGAAAGGGGGGAGCGGCTCGACGGTCTTCTACGGTCGGGCCTCAGAAAGGCTGAGCGTCGAGGCGGATCTCGTCGTGCACAGCGCAGGCAGGATCCCGGAGATCGGAAGCCTCGGGCTCGATGCCGCGGGCGTCTCCTACGACGAACGGGGAGTGATCGTCGACGAATACCTCCAGAGCGTGACGAACCCGAGGGTCTACGCGGCGGGGGATTGCGCGCGCACGCCCGGAATGCCGCTCACGCCCGTCGCGGTCGCGGAGGGGAGCGCCGCGGGACGGAACATGCTCGGCGGCGCGAAGATAAAGGTCGACTACACCGCCATCCCGACTGTCGTCTTCTCGATTCCTCCGCTCGCCTCGGTGGGCTTGAGCGTGGAGGAGGCAACCCGCCGGGGCACGCGCTTTCGGCTGAACCGGGCGGATACCGCGGGATGGTACAGCTCCCGGCGGACGAACCTTCGGCACTCAGGCTACAAAGTTCTCATCGAGGAGGGTACCGGCCGCCTGCTCGGCGCCCATCTCCTCGGCAGCCATGCCGAGGAGGTCATCAATCTCTTCAGCCTCGCGATTCAGACCGGCATGACGGCCGAGGAGCTCAAGGGGAGAATCTATTCCTACCCCACGAGCGTCTCCGACATCCGCTACATGCTGTGAAGGCGGGCCGCTCGCGGCGCATCGCCTGAGCCGACGGCCCCCGGGGCTGAAGGCCCAGGCTACCTCTCGATGACCACGACCTCGTGGACGGAGAGCTCCGGAACGCGGAAGGAGGCGAGTCCGTTCGCGTAGGAGAACTCGATCGGCTCGTCGGTGTAGCCGCTTGAGATCCTCCTCGGACGGGTCGGGAGCCTGAGGAGACACTCAACGTCGCGAAGCGGGACGGCGTCCTCGATGATCTCGACGGGAAGGAGGCGTCCGTCGGGATAGCGGAGACCCGCCCCCCGGAGCTGCGGCTGCGCGAAGAGCAGGTGGAGGAGGAGCCGATTGCGCGACGTTTGCTCCATGAGGCTCACCCTTCCGCTCGACGGCATGGACACGCGGAGCATCCGTTCGGGAAGAAGCCTGCCGAGCGTTCCCCGAAACAGGTACTTGAGGAGCGGCTGACCGCTTCGGAAGTAGGCGCGAAACACGGGATGGGAGAAATAGGCGACCGGTCCGCACTGAAGGAGCGCGTCGTAGCTCTCGTTGCGGCGTTCGCGAAAGGGCGCGTGCTGGTGGGAGGAAAAATGGTCCCACGTCCTGTTGAAGTAGGGCAGGCGCGTCCCGGCGAGGACCTCCGAGCCCGCGCGCCCCTTGACGCGATAGGCTCGCTCGTAGACGACGAACGGAGAGGCGACGAGATCGGGGTCGAGGTCGGTCAGAACCTCGACGTAGTCGGGGCAGAGCTCGCTTTGTCCGCCGTCGAAGTCGAGAGGCAGATCGAGCGCAAAACGCGACGCTCCGGGCGCCATCCCGGAGGCGCCGCTCAGAACGAGCTTTCCGCCTCGACGGAGAAAAGCCTCGATGCGCGCCGCGAGGGGGCCGTCAAGCACGACGGAGTCCGGAAGGACGAGGAGCCGATAGCTTTCGAAGCGCGCCTCGAGGTCGATCACGTCGAACATCTCGTGCATCTCGAGGAGCATGCGCGCCGCCCCCGCGTCGGACTCGTCGGTGCGCGTGACATGACCGATCCCTTCGCGCCTGCCGGCCGCCTGAGCGGCTTCGCTCGATAGGATCGCGATCTCGGAGACCGGCCGAGCGCCGTCGAGGAGCGCCTCGATCCGCTCGATCCTGCGGTAGGCGGGCTCGATGGCGAGGTAGGTCGCCTCGTCGAGAGCGCCGCTCGGGTGCAGCTGGTCGCCGATGCTGCACCTCGCTCCGAGCGCCGCCATCAACGCGCACTCGTACTCGAGCGCCACGGGACGCTTGAAGCCGCCGAATTCGCCCCACATCGTGTGGAACTTCCCCGTCATGCCGAGGTACTCCATGTCGAGCGTCGCGGCGTACCGGGCCGAGAGCGGGAAGTGGTCGTAGCCCCAGCCGCCCGTCGGAAGCGACTCGATCTCGAGGTGGCTGAACCACCGATAGCGCTCCCGCTCGCCGCGATACACGTGGCCGCTGTTGTGGAAGACGCGGAGGTCGCCGTCCTTGCGCCGCACCGCTTCGGTCACGGTCTCGTAGTAGGAGAGGACGAGCTCCCGCGCGTTCCGCGCGCGGTCCCGGCTCCGCGCGGGATCGAGACCGCGCGAGCGCATCCGCGCGAGGCAGCTCGAGCAGACGCACTCGGGCTGGAGGAGTATGTCGAAGAACAGCCCGTCGGGACGGTACAGGTCGACGACCTCGAGGGCGAGCGCGATCACGTATTCGACGTAGCTCGGGTTGCTCAGGCAGACCGGATGCCAGGTGGCCGTGAGCTGGTTCATGGCCGACTCGTCGTCGCGGTCGGGGGAAACCGCGCGGTTGTGCGCCTCGACGACGCGCCACTCGGGGTGCTCGCGCGCCGTGCGCTCGTCCCACTGAACGGAGAGATAGATCGGAACGTTGATGTCGCTCCTCCGGCACGCTCTCACCATCTCGCCGAGAAGGTCGGGACGAGCGAGCCTCGGATGCGGTTTCCCGATTCGCGACGGATAGTAGCACCACCCGTGATGGTCGCGGGCGAAGAGGGTCACCGAGTTCACGTGCGCCTTCGCGAGAATTGAAACGAATCGGTCGGGGTCGAAGGAGACGCCCACGTCGGGAATCTCCTCGGAGGTGTGAAAATCGAGATGCACCTGCCTAAATCGCAGCTCACGCGTCATGGGCTCTCCGAATCAGCGCGTCACGTTCGCTGGATGCTAACTTCACGGTCCGAGGGTGTCAATGACGAGGCGAATCCCGCGCGCTCTCGCGAAGCGGCGCGCTCGGGACTCCGCTCTCGAGAATCCGCGTGACCATCTCCGGGCGCGGCGCGGGACGTTTCGCGGAGGCGGCGCGGAAGACCGCCCGAGCGAGAGCGGCGGGACGCGGGTTTCGACGTCCTCTCGCCGGGAGTTGGGCGCGGCGGGGTTTCTCGTCGGCGCTTCGACGGCGGCTCCCGTCGCCTCGCGATACAATCCAAACGCAGGAGAGGTTCTTGCCCAATCGCGGCGGAAGCTCTACGCTGTGCGCTCAGACGCTGACTTACGGAGGCTGAAGGGCGGGCCGTGCGACGGAACAATTCTCACCAACGCATGATCGGGGTTCTCACCGCCGACCTTACGGATGCCTATCAGGCGGCCGTTCTCCGCGGAATCGAGTCGAGCGCGATCGAAAAGGAGGCGGGCGTCGTCTGCTTCTTCGGGTCGCGCATCGACTCGCCGGTGGTCACCGAGGCGACGGCGAACATCGCCCACCGGATCGCCGACCGCCGGAACGT
>JASHNV010000010.1 GCA_030041455.1 Spirochaetia bacterium | reverse complement strand
AAAGCGGCGGGGAACGGTATCAGACGAGGCTCAATGGGATCCTCCGAGAAGCGATGCTACGCGATCAAAAAAAGCGGAAGGCCCACTCCGCTTGACCGGCGGCGATCCCTTTTGCGGCAATCAAGGTTGAAGGAAGGGGTCGATTACCATTCGATCGCCGACCAATACGCCGCAAAATTGTAGTTCGACAGACCTAGTTTCGTGAAACCATGCAAGGTCGCCGGGGAGAGGTTTCCTCTCGTTTGCCTGAGGTAGGTCCCTGTATTCGCTTGCAGGAAGGACACCGGAGAGGGTAGCCAGCCTTTGCACGGCACGGCCATCCCCTCCCCGGGGTTGCGGAGAAAATTCTCAGTGGAGGCTCGGGGTGCCTGCTTGGCAAGAGCATTTGGCGCGGCATCGGAAGGCGGCGACTGTGGTGCCGCGCCTGCCGGACGGCGAGATCCGACCTGTCACAATGGGATGTTAACTGGCTCATGCGGAGCCTGCGCATACCCAAGCCCGACCTCGACGGAATTGCCAGCCGAAGAGTCGCGTTCGTGGACGATGCCCATCTTCGCAAGGAGGGGAAATCACGCGATGCTCGACGGTATCGAGCTCGGGAATCTCCTCTCCGAGCACGCGGAGGAGCCCGTCGCGGCGCCCCGGACCAATGAGCGGGGCGCGAGCGGGTGTAAGCGGCAAGCCGTCGAGGGGTCGGAAAAGCGACTGTCCGGCCTCGCCAACTCACGGGCGAGCGGCGGGAGCCCGCTTCGCCGGACCCGGGAAGGGACTCCGTGAACCCGCACCCGATCATGGAGCGAATCGGGCGGCGGACGGCAGGCCGTCGCGTATCGGAAGCGACAGGCGCGGCGTCGATCCCCCCGCCTACCTCATAAAGGACATCTCCTCGCGACTGGGAGCGCCCGACCGCCGCCGAAAAGCGACATCCCGTCGCCCTTTTCCCGCGTTTCAAAGAGCTACCCGAGGGTTGCTCGTTTTCGATTCTTGTGCTACTATTGGGTTGCACGTCGAGGCACGTGCAGGAGGAACCCATGGAAATCCCGGACAGGATCGAGCGGGAGATCACCATCGACGCGCCGATCGATCGCGTGTGGGCGCTTCTCGTCGTCCCGGGATGGTGGATCGGCGACCGGGCCGAGCGGTCTAGACGGCGCAAGGGAGGCGCGGAGTTCCTCCGCGGTCCCCGGCGCGAACGTTTTCCGGTACGTCTCGTCTCGGCAAAGCCGAAGCGCTACCTCTCCTATCGATGGGTGGGCGAGTTTCCCGGAGAGACGCCGGGACGCGGCACCTCGACTCTCGTCGAGTTCTGGCTGTCCGAGCGCGACGGAAAAACGCGCCTGCGGGTCGTGGAGAGTGGCCTTCGCTTTCCCGCCTCCGGCGAAAAAATCCGGGGCGGACCCCCCAAGGGAGACGCCCGAGACGGCGGCTGCGCGATCGAGACGGGGTCGGCGGCGTGAGGGGGAAGCGTCCCGACGTCGGGGCGGTGCTCGTCGCGCTCGCGGATCCCACGCGGCGGCGGCTTCTCGACGCGCTTGCCGACGAGGGCAGCGCGAGCGCGACGAACCTCGCCGGGCGCCTGCCCGTGACTCGCCAGGCGGTCGCCAAGCACCTGCGGGTCCTGAGCGAAGCGGGCATCGTCGCAGGCGGGCGCGCGGGGCGGGAGGTGCTCTACCGGGTTCGACCGGAGCCGCTCGACGCTTCGGCTCGATGGCTTTCCGATCTCGCCGCCGCGTGGGATCGCCGGCTTGAGGCGCTCAAGCGCGCGGCCGAGGCCGACGCTTCGCGTCCTCGCGGAGCGCGTCGAGCGGCGAAGTCTCGGTTGCGCGGGCGACTCGCTCGGAGGCCGAACGCTCCATGAAGGAGCTACGGGAAGGAGGCGATCACATGATCCTGGAAGAGAACATTCGCGAGAAATTCCGCACAATGGGCGCGGACGTCGCGTTCAGGGACGCGCGCGGCCGCGAAATCTTCCGATGGGAGAGCGAGCGTCTCCGGAAGGTCGGAAGGACGGGAAGAGGAAGCGGGCGGGCCGCCATGCCGCGCTCGCCTACGATCGACGTCGAGCGGATCCGCCGCCGGGAGCGGTTCGTCATCGACGTATTCGACGACCCCGGAGCGCAGGTACGGATCCTCGATCTCCGGCCCGACGCCCGCCACCTCCTGCTCATGGTGCGGAGCCGGGGCGGCGTCTCGAAATACCTCATGGGCCACGACGAGCGCCATTGGTTCGTCGCGGCGATTCCCGAGGACGCACGGGTCAGGAACGTTCCCGACGCCATGGAGGCGCTGAAGCCGGCCGGAGTGAGAAGCCGCCAAGCCGCCCTCGGCGCGAAGGCGAAGGATCGCAATCGAAGGCTGCAGACCGCCTACGTTCGCCAGGGAGAATGGTTCTTTCTCCCGATTCCCGAGATGGAGGCGGACGACTGCGATGTCCACTGGCGCGAGCCGATCTCGCGCGGGCGCAATAAGCCGCACCTCTGTGAGGAGCTCGTGCGAAAGGGCGGTCGTTCCGTATGGGTCCATCCCGTATGGGCGCCGAGCGGCATTTCCGACGAAGAGCGCAGGGCGATGACGCTCGAGCATCCGGAGCGCGCGAAGGCCCGTTGGGAGCCTCGCGTGGCGGACGCCGAGGTCTACGTTCGCGGCTACGTGCGCCATCCCGATCACAAGACCGTCCATCTCAAGGTGTGGCACCGGGTTCTCCCGAATACGGAAGAGCGGGCCGCCGCGTCGACCACGCTGCGCTTCCTTGATTGAAGCGGGAGGCGGGGGCCCGCGCTTCCGTCCTCGAGCGCCTCGCGGACTTGAGCCGCGGCTCGGCGCGCGGTACCATCCCGGAATGAAGCTCTACATCATTCGTCACGCCGATCCGGACTATCCGAACGCCACGATCACCCCGGAAGGACGCAAGGAGGCCATGGCGCTCGCGCCGCGGCTTGCCGCGGAGAAGATCGATCGCATCTACTGCTCTCCCATGGGAAGGGCTCTCCACACCATGCGGTACTCGGCGGAGCTCGCGGGCAAGGAGGCCGTCATCCTCGACTGGATTCAGGAGATCGCCGGCGCCGAGGTCACCTTCGAGTCCGGCGGAAGGCTCGGCGCCTGGGACGCCCCGGGCGAGCTCGTCTACGAGCGCCGGCCGGCGTTCGACCAAGACGGCTGGGTCGACTTTCCCCACCTCGCCGAGGTCGGCATGAAGGCGAAGGTCGCGGCGCTACGCGCGAATTCCGACGCGTTTCTCCGGTCGCTCGGCTACCGGCGCGAGGCCGGACGCTACGCGATCGAGGAGCGGAACGACCTCAAGATCGCGCTTTTCTGCCACAACGGCTTCGGCCTCACCTGGCTCTCCCACCTGCTTTCCGTTCCGCCGCTCGTCATGTGGACCGGCTTCTGGCTGCCGCCGAGCTCCCTCACCACCGTGGCCTTCGAGGAGCGATCGGCCCGGTGGGCCGTGCCGCGCTGCCTCGGCTTGGGCGACGTCTCCCACCTCTACGCCGCGGGACTTCCGGTGCAGTACCGCGGCGTGTACGGGCGACCCTATCGATGAGCCCGGGAGACCTCGCTCAGGCCACCACCCTCGGAAAGAGCCGCGCGGCGATCAGGGTCATGACCGCGGTCGCGCCGACGAGGATCCCGAGATCCGGCCCGACGCCGTAGGCCGCGCTCCCGCCGGAGATCATCAAGCCCCTGAGCGCGTCCACCTCGTAGGTGAGCGGGTTCGCGTGGGACACCACCTGCAGCCAGCCCGGCATGATCGCGATCGGATAAATGGCGTTGCTCGCGAAGAACAGGGGCATTGTCATGATCTGGCCGATCCCCATGAAGCGCTCGCGGGTCTTCACGAGGCTCGCGATCACGAGGGAAAGGGTGGCGAAGAACGCGGCGCCGAGGATCACCGCGCAGATCACGAGCGCGATGGCCCCCGGGTTCGAATTCAGCCGCACGCCGAGCAGGAGCGCGAGGAGATAGACGATCGCCGCCTGCGAGAGGCTTCGCACGCCGGCGGAGAGCGCCTTGCCGAGGACCAACGCGGCCCGGGGCGAGGGGCTCACGAGGAACTTGTGGAGGATCCCGAGATCGCGCTCCCAGATGATCGCGATGCCGTAGAAGATCGCGATGAAAAGGACGCTCTGGGCGAGGATGCCCGGCGCCATGAAGTCGAGGTAGCGGAGGTTGCCGGTCGGAATGGCGCGAACGCGGGTGAACACCTGCCCGAAAATGAGGAGCCACAGAGCGGGCTGAACCGCGCGCGTCACGAGTTCGGTCGCGTCGTGCCTGAGCTTGCGAACCTCGAGCTCCGCGATCACAAGAGTCTTCTTCACGAGGCGGACGACTGCCGCCCCGGCGCTATCCGAGGCGGCGCGCGGTGCGCCGAGCCCTTCGTGTGTCACGATAGCTTCCTCCGGTTTGGAGCGACGTGCCGGCGAAGTTCACGAACACGTCGTCAAGCGTCGCGTCGGGGACGCGAAGCGAAGCCTTGAGCTCCGCGGGCGTCCCGAGCGCCATCATCTCGCCGAGATGGAGAATGCCGACGCGCGAGCACAGATCGTCGGCCTCCTCCATGTAGTGGGTCGTGAGCACGATCGTCATGCCGTAGGCGGTTCGCAGCTCGCCGATGCGCTCCCAGACCGCCTGTCTCGCGACGGGGTCGAGGCCCACGGTCGGCTCGTCGAGAAACAGGACCTTGGGCCGGTAGACCATCGCCTGGGCGATCTCGAGCCTGCGGATCATTCCCCCCGAATAGGTGCGCACGAGCTTCCGCGCGAACTCGGAAAGCCCCATGACCTCAAGCGCCTCCTCGATGCGCGCCCTGCGCTGCGCGCGCGGCACTTCGTAGAGCTTCGAGAAGATGAGCAGGTTCTCGAAGCCCGAAAGGGCGCCGTCGGCCGACAGGAGCTGCGGCACGTAGCCGATGATCCGGCGCACCGCGTTCGCCTGGCGTACGATATCGCAGCCCCCGACGAGCGCCCCGCCCGAGGTCGGCGGGATGAGGGTGGTGAGCATCTTCAACGTGGTCGACTTGCCCGCGCCGTTCGGCCCGAGCAGGCCGAAAATTTCCCCGCTCTCGACGCTCAGGGTCAATTCCTTGACCGCGAGCGAGCTCCCGTAGCGCTTGCTCAGATTTCTCGTCTCGACAATCGGCATGTCTTTCCCCGCTAGGCGCCGCCGGGCGGCGCGGAAAAAACCGGCCCGAGAATGCGCATCGCCTCAAGCACCGTCCGCTTCTCGCCGTCGCTCAGCCTCTGGAGCCACGAGGTCATCTGAGCCTCCGTCGCGCGGCGCGCCCTATCGAGGGTCTTCCGCCCCTCAGCGGTCAGGGACAACGCCACGCGGCGCCGGTCGGAGGGGTGGGCGAGGCGCGAGGCGAGACCGCGCGATACGGCGCCCTCGATCATCTTCGACATGGTGGGAAGCGCGAGGCCTATGTGTTCGGCGGCTTGGGAGAGGGAGGCGCCCTCGTTGCGGTTCAGGTAGGTGAGGATCCGAAACTGCGGCACCGAGAGCTCGGGGCCGCGGTGGCGGCGCATCTCCGTGCGGATGGCGCGCATCACAAGGGGGGCTACCTCGAGGATGACCTTTGCGCAATCTTCCGTGGACTGGCTCATACTTCTACCATCTAACAATTAGATGATAGAAGTATATAATCGGTCGAGCTCGAAGTCAAGCGCTCCGCCCGATCTCCTTCGGTAGCTCGCGGGAGGAGCGGGTCGAGCGCGCGGATTGCCCCGAGGCGCGGAGCGCGTTCTCCGGTCGCCAGGTCGACACAAGCGGCTGGAACGGGACTTGAGGGAGCCTACGTCTCTCGTTTCAGGTGAGATTTAGAGACAGGCTTGAGAATACCTCGGGAGAGATCGCCAACAGGTTCTCTTCGGGGAAGTCTCCGGAGCCTCGGGTGACGGCGACGTCCAGGGTATGCACGCGCGCGATGAAACCGGACGGCGTCATCCGGACCCCTCGTGACCGTGCTCGTGCCCCAACGACCGGGGCCTCGCCCAGGGCGGCAGGGACGGGAAATCTCGCAGGATCTCGACCGAGCTTCC
>JASHNV010000083.1 GCA_030041455.1 Spirochaetia bacterium | reverse complement strand
CGAGCGGATCGGACGCCTCGTAGCTGCGCCCGGGGCGAAGCTCGCGAATTCCTCTGGCCTTTCTCCGCTCGAGCGCATTCGGAGGCCGCCGCCCGGGAGCCGGGCTTCTCCACGCCACTCCGAAGCCGCGCATCGGGCTTCGCTCGCGGCTCCCGCTGCGCTCCCGCGGCGCGCGGTCCCGATCGCGCCGGCCGCTTCCGCGCTCGACGGACCTCGATCGCCTTGGCTCAGCTCCGAAGCGTTCCAGGACGATACTGAATCCGACGCTTCGTCGCGCTACGGTGTATCTATGGCAGAAACCCTCATTTACCTCGGGACCGCGGGGATCACGGTGCTCTGGTCGGTCTGGATCTACCTGTGGTGGCTCGACAAGGCGCGCCTTCCCGACGAGAGCGCGGCGCGCATGGTCCTCATCGTCGCTCCGAGCAGCTACTTCCTGCTCGCCGCGCTCTCGGGATGGGCGGCCGAATCGTCCTTCCGCCTCGACCTCGCCGGCCTCGTCGCCCTCGACGCCCTTACCGTTCTCTCGGCGGTCTTCCTCGCGATTTTCGCCGGAGCGCTCCGCGCGGGCCGGCGCGGCGCCTACCTGACCGTGCTCGTCGTGTACAACGCCGTCGCGATCGCGATCGTCGCCGCCTCGTACCTCGTCCACGGCAGGCCCGTCGTTCTCCGGAGGCTCGCCTCCGAAGCCAATCTTCTCGGCAGGATCAACCTCCTCGGCGGGATCAGGCAGCCGGACTTCGCGGAGCTCCTGAGCAAGCTGTTCCTCGCGGTCGTGTCGTACCTGCCGGTTTCCGTCATCCGCCTTCTCGGCTCGGTCCGCCAGCGGCGGAGGATGGCCCGCGAGCTCCAGATCTTGAGATCGAGGGTCGAAGAGGTCGAGCGGAGGCTCGCGGAGCGCGAGCGGGCGCCGTGAGCCCCGGGGTGTAGCAGATTGAGAACCGAAGGAGTATAGAAAATAATACCATTTCTCCGGTATGCACCCGATCCGTGCGCGCTCGATCCTCAACTGCTTCTCCGAAAAGTAATTAGCGAAATTCTCCGCGATTTGGCGACTTGGTATCATTCTTGCATAAGATTCTGGCGAAACTGGCGAAACTGGGAAATTTGAACGACGAGTGTGAGCTGAAATGGACATCATGACGGCATCGTCTGTGGTTCGCAGTGGCAGGGTCCATGGATTCCTGAGCGTTTCTCGGGAGCTGCAGGGAGAGCTCCTCAGAAAGACCATCCACCTCTTCATCGCGGCGGTACCGTTCCTCGCACGGGTCGACCTTGCGATGACGATGGCGCTCCTCGCCGCCGGGACGATCGTCTACACCTACGCCGAGCTGAAGCGGACGCAGGGCTTCGTCGTCGCGCTCATCTCGCCGATCACGAGCGCCGCCTCCCGGCCGCGCGACGTCGGAAAGTTCGTTTTCGGCCCGGTCACCCTCTCGATGGGCGCCATGATCGCGCTCCTGCTCTATCCGGAGCCCGCCGCGACGATCGCCATCTTCGCCCTCGCCTTCGGCGACGGTCTGTCGAGCGTCGTCGGAAAGCTGTTCGGCCGCCTGCGGATCCCCCTCACCGGCGGGAAGACCTTCGCCGGAAGCGGCGTCTGCTTTCTCGCGGTGTTCATGATCGCCTACCGCGTAAGCGGCAGACTCTCGGCGGGCCTGGCCGTCGGGGCGAGCGCCGCGGTGCTCGAGGCGCTTCCGACCGGCGATCTCGACAACATCATCCTTCCCGTCGGGACCGGCTTCGTCGCGAGCCAGCTCCTCCTCGGATAGCGCGCGTCAACGTCTCTCTTCAGTCGAGGAGGGGGTTCTTCTGTCCCGCGCTCTCGGACGGGGCCGGGGGAGTCGCCGGTGGAATCGGGGGAGTCGAGTCGGCCGAGCGCTCAGGCTCTCCGCCCGAACCGGTCCCGCCGAGGCTCTGGATGAGGGCTGACTCCTGGAGCTTCCGCACGAGCTCGGCGTCGCGGGTGTCCCGGTAGTTTTGGAGCGTGTCGAACCGCCGGGGCTCGGTTCCCGCGATGAAGAGCTCGTCGATCACCTTCTTCGAGAAGCTCGTCGGAAGCAGGCCGGACTCCGCGTCGACCTTCAAGCGCACGAGCCCGGACTCCGGCATGATGAAGTCCTTGCGGGGCAGATTCTTGTCGATCGCCTTCATGTACTCGCCCCACACGGGGCCGGCGGCCGTGGCGCCGGTCTGCGCGAGGCCGAGGGTGGCGCCCCGCTTGTCGAAGCCGAACCAGATCGCGGTCGTGTAGTACGGCGAGAAGCCGACCGTCCACGCGTCCGACCAGTTTTGCGTCGTGCCCGTCTTGCCCGCCATCGGCATTCCGTCGAAGCCGCCGATCCGCCAGGGCACGCCCGCGAGGGTTCCGAAGTCGACGGTGCTCTCGAGGAGCGACACCATCACGTAGGCCGCCTGGGGCGACATGATCTGGAGGTCCCTGCCCTTCCGCTTCTGCTCCGCCCTGAGCTCCTTCTCCGGCTCGAGGATGATGTTGCCCTCCCGATCCTCGATGTACTGGATGGCGACGGGGTCGACCTCCTGTCCTTGGTTCGCGAAGGTCGCGTAGGCGCGCGCCATGTTGATCGGAGCCACCGACATGACGCCGAGCCCGAGCGGATAGACCCGGGGGAAGACCCGCGGGTTGTTCTTCTCCTCTTCCATTCCGAGGAGCTTCGACATGCGGTCGATCGCGGCGTCGAAGCCGATGCCGTCCAGCACCTGCAGCGACGGCACGTTCATCGAGTCGGCGAGCGCCGTGCGCAGGAGCACCGACCCCTTCCACTCGCCGAGGAAGTTGGACGGCGTGTAGGGCTTGCCGTCCTCGCCGTAGAAGACGATCGGCCCGTCGTAGATCCGCGAGGCGGGGGTGAACTTTCCCGAGGAGATGGCCTGCGAGTAGTAGAGGGGCTTGATCGCGGAGCCCGGCTGGATCCTCCCGTCGACGGCCCGGTTGAACCGCGACGTCTCCCAGCTGCTGCCGCCTATCATCGCGAGGATCTCGCCGGTCGAGTTGTCGAGGGTGACGAGGGCGTCCTCGACGGTGGTCTTCTCGTTCTCGACCTTCTTCACCCTGTTCGCCGCGTTCGCGGCCTCCTTCACCCCGTCGAGGCCGAAGAGCTGGGAGGTGATCTCGAGAATCGGGTTGATCGAGGAGACGAGAAAGTCCTGCGTTCGCTGCGCGCTTCGGTGTCGGCGCGCTTCATCGAGCGCGCCGAGATCGAAGCCGAGCGCGAGGAGGCTCACCGCCGGCATGACCTCGCGGTCCACCGTGGTGAGGCGCGTCCCGGAGCCGGCCTTGTAGGTCGCGTTGATGATCTTGAGATTTCGCCGCATCACGTCGTCCGCGATCTTTTGGAAATCGAGATCGAGCGTCGTGTGGACGACGAGGCCGTCGCGGAAGTAATCGAGCTTGCCGAAGAGCGTCCGATCGAGCTCCTGCCGGACGTATTCGGAAAAATAGGGCGCGCGGCTCGTGTTCTCCTCGAAGGCCGACGCGTAGGCGGGCCGGGTGTAGTCGAAGTCGCTCCAGTAGTCGTTGAACGAGCGGTCGGCTTCGTCCCGGCTCACGTAGCCGTTCCGGACCATCTCGTCGAGGACGACCCGCTGGATTTTCCGCGCGAGGTCGGGATGCCGGCTCGGGGAGTAGCGGGCGGGGTTCGCGAGCTGGATGACGAGCATCGCGGACTCGGCGACCGTGATGTCGCGCACGGAGTGACCGAAATAGAACTGCGAGGCGGCCTCTACCCCGTGGGTGCCGCCGCCGAAGAACGCCTCGTTCATGTAGAGCTCGAGAATCTGGTTCTTCGTGAGGTTCCGCTCGAGTTGGAGCGCCCACCACAGCTCCTTCACCTTGCGCGCGATGGTCCGGTCGGACCGGTCGGCGTACAGCGTGCCGGCAAGCTGCTGCGTGATGGTACTCCCGCCCGAGACGTACTGCCCGGTGGCGATGTTCCACGCGGCGCGCACGAGGCCCCGGACGCTGAAGCCGTGGTGCTGAAAGAAGCGCGAGTCCTCGCGCGTGATGAGGGCGTAGATCAGGGACTTCGGAATCTCGCTGAGCGGAACCACGTCGCGCTTGTCGTCGCCGAAGAACTCGGTGATCAAGCGGCCCTTTCGGTCGAGGATCTGCGAGGGCATGGCGAGCTTGTAGTCGCCGACCCCGGAGCCGAGCGCGATGTTCCGCGTCCGCGCGATGTAGACGCCGAGGAAGACCCCGAGGAGGAGGGCGAGGAGCACGCACGCGGCGAGCAGGAGCTCGACCGTGGTCCTCCGCCCGTTACTGTCACCCATCGCCTGAAGATCATCATGGCGGGCGGTTCGTTTGTCAAGGCGGGCTTTACGTCCACAGGTAGATCGCGTGAGCGCGGTTGCCGAACACGATCGTCCCCGCGAGCAGGAACGCGAAGGCCGCGACTGCGGCCGGCGCTCCATGGGCGAAGAAGAGGAGATCTTTCCCCGCTATGACGAGCAGGAGCCCGCCGGCCATGATGAGGTACTCCCTCCTGCGGCTGAGGATCGACGCGAGGACGAAGTTCAGGATCGAGAAGAGCTCGAGGGCGGAGAAGACCGCGAGGAGCTGCACCGTACCCCCGATCCGGTAGAGGAGGGTCGGGAGAAAGACCGACGAGTCGATCGGAATCGAGAAGGAGAGGGTGAAGGCGAGCAGGAACGCGATCCCGAGCACGACCTCGAACTTCTGGTACTCGATGCCGGTCGCGTAGAGCCCGGACGTGAGGAGACAGAATACGCCGAAAAAGCGGCTGAAGTAGACGACCCGAGCGACGATCACGCCGTAGTAGGTCGCGAGGCCCCAGAGCTGAAACAGCACCCCGAGCGCCTTGAAGGACTCGAAGGAAAGCGAGATGACGAAGAAAATGAAGAAAAACATTTCGGAGGAGACCGTTTTCCGGAAAAAGCGCTGGAGGGAAAGGCCGGCGCCGAGCGAATAGACGAGGAGCCCGCCGAGCGCCATGAGCGAGACGAGAACCCCCCGCCCGAGCGGCCCCGCCGGAGCCTGGAACGAGTAGGCGGCCGCGAAGGCGAGGAGAAAGCCGGCGAGGAGGAGCAGGCAGAGGAGCAGCCCCGCCCCGAGAAGGGTGTTTCTGACGGTTATGGTCATGTCGCGAAATTCTCTACAGTAATGTACCAAATGTTCGATAGTGTTAGGAGAGGGTCTGGTATGGTGAAACGATCGATACTCTTCGGCGCGCTCTTCCTGTGCGCCGGCGCGCTTTTCGCGGGCGACGTCGCAACCTTTGTCAATCTAGGCTTCTCCGCCGACGCGAGGTACTTCATGTTCGGCGAGTACGGCGTCGCCGACGACTCGATCCCCTACGCGCACCTGTACGCCGTCGACGTCGGCGCGAACCGCTTCCTCCCGGAGGGAGAGAAGTCGGTCGAGTACCGGGGGCCGATCGAGGCGGGCGAGGACGGCCTCGGCGCGATGTTCACCCTCGTCGCGAGCAACGTCGCCCTCGCCGAGCGCTACCGAATCAACCACCTCATCACGGGGCGGGAGCTCTACGTCCTCATCGACGGACAGGCGCCGCAGTCGCACATCGAGTTCCGCGACTTCCGGACCGGGAGCTCCTACTCCGTCACGCTCAATCAGCTGAAGTACTCCAACGACAGCGTGAGCTCCTCGTTCAGCCTCGAGGTCGCCGTCCGCTCGGCGAACGGCGGGGAGCGCCACTACACCGCGGGGCTTCCCAACTTCAAGCGGCCGGGCGTGGAGAACTATCGCGTGTGCCGCATTCTCCTCGCGCCCGCGGGCCGCTCGCTCATCTTCGTCATCCAGAAAGAGGAGAAGGACAAGGACGGCGCGAACGTCAGGTACATGGTCGAGTCCCTCGGAATCGATCCGTAGCGCGACCGCCCGAGCTCACTCGCGCCTTCCTCACGGCGGGTCGTTGACCAGAAGCCGCCGAAACCCGTAGAATCAAGCCCTTCAAGCCCCCCAACTCAACGCGACGAGGAAACCATGGCGGAACGAATCACCCCGCGCTCGCAAGACTATTCTCAGTGGTATGTCGACATCGTCCTGAAGGCGAAGCTCGCCGACTACGCGCCGGTGAAGGGGTGCATGGTGGTCCGTCCGCGCGGCTACGCGCTGTGGGAGCGGATCCAATCCGTCCTCGACGCGATGTTCAAGGAGACCGGCCACTCCAACGCCTATTTCCCCCTCCTCATCCCCGAGAGCTTTCTCAAGCGCGAGGCCGAGCACGTGGAGGGCTTCGCTCCCGAGCTCGCGGTCGTCACGCACGCGGGCGGCGAGAAGCTCGAGGAGCCCCTCGTCGTCCGGCCGACCTCCGAGACGATCATCTGGAGCATGTACAAGAAGTGGGTGCAGTCCTACCGCGACCTTCCGCTCCTCATCAACCAGTGGGCGAACGTGGTCCGCTGGGAGAAGCGCACGCGGCTGTTCCTGAGGACCACCGAGTTTCTGTGGCAGGAGGGGCACACCGCGCACGCGACCGAAGCCGAGGCGGCGGAGGAGACCCTCCGGATGCTCGGAGTCTACCGGCGCTTCGCCGAGGAGTTCCTCGCGCTGCCGGTTCTCGCGGGCCTGAAGTCCGACTCCGAGAAGTTCGCGGGCGCCGTACGCACCTATTCGATCGAGGGGATGATGCAGGACCGCCGGGCGCTCCAGGCGGGCACCTCGCACTTCCTCGGCCAGAACTTCGCGAAGGCGTTCGACGTCGCCTTCCAGACCAAGGAGGGCGGGCTCGACTTCGTATGGGCCACCTCGTGGGGCGTCTCCTGGCGTCTCCTCGGCGCCCTCATCATGACCCACTCCGACGACAAGGGCCTCGTCCTGCCCCCGGCCGTCGCGCCGACCGAGGTCGTCGTCGTGCCCATCTACAAGAACGACACCAAGGACAAGGTCGTCGAGTTCGCCCGCGGCTTCCATCGGAGGCTGCGGGAGCATCTGCGCGCCGAGATCGACGACGACGACGCGAACTCTCCGGGCTGGAAGTTCTCCGAATGGGAGCTCCTCGGCGTGCCGGTCCGCGTGGAGGTCGGCCCGCGCGACATCGACGCGGGAAAGGTCGTCCTCGCGCGGCGCGACACCGGCGAGAAGATCTCGGTCGACGCCGCCTCGGCGCCCGAGCGCATCCGCGAGCTCCTCGCCGAGATCCAGACGTCGCTCTTCGAGCGGGCGCGAAGCTTCCGCGACAAGAATACCTTCAAGGCCGAGAGCTTCGAGGAGCTGAAGGCGATCTTCGACGGCGAAGGCGGCTTCGTGGAGGCCGGCTGGTGCGGCGCGGTCGAGTGCGAGGCGGGGATCAAGGAGGCGACGAAGGCGACCATCCGCGCGCTTCCCCTCGATTCCCCCGGGGCGTCGGGCTCGTGCGTGTCGTGCGGGAAGCAAGCGGTCGTCCGCGCGGTCTTCGCGCGGGCGTACTGAAGTCCGCCGTGAGCCTGGTCGCGCAGGCCGCCCTCGCGGGCCTTCTCCTGCTCCTTGCAGGCTGCGCCCCCGCCGCGCCGAAAGCGCCCTCCGGCACGCTTTCGAGCCCCCGGTGGTACGTGCTCCGCTCCGGGCTTCCCGAGCCTGAGCGCGCGCCCGACGCGGAGCCGACGCCCTTCCAGCCCTGGACGACGCAGGCGAGGGTCGCGGGCTTCGTCGAGAGGGGCCCTACCCTCTACGTGGCGGTGAACGGCTGGGGGGTGGTCGCCGCGGCCGATCTCGCCGCGGAGCCGGTCGCCTTCGCGGCCTTCGAGGACCCGGTGCTTTTCGCCGGCCGAAGCATCAACGGCTTCTATGCCGACGGCCGGAATCTCGTCGTCCACGTCTACCGGAACACCCTCTTCGCGACGGACCCGCCCCCGGGCGCGCCGGAGGCGATCGTGCGGCTCGACACCGCCTCAGGCGCGCTTCGCTCGGGTACGCTCCCCCTCACGAGGCTCGGCTGGGAGACCGAGGACGTCGTGCACCTCGACGACGGCGGGTGGGCGATCGCCTGGAAGCGCACCGGAGCGAAGGCGGTCTCCTTCCGTTACGCCGTCTACTCGCCCCTCACCGGAAACGAGCGGTTCATCACCCAGCGCGACTTCCTCGCCTCCTACGATTTTCACGGCATGCTCGCCGCGCCGCGGATGCTCAGGGCGATCGACCGCGCCGTCCGCTCCGCCGTCGGAGGCGGCGCGGTCGTCCACTACGAGCTTCAGGCCCGCGGCTCCTCGACGATCCTCTTGTATCGATCGGGCTCGGAGGGCCGCCTCCTGTCGGGCGACGCCAAGCTCGTCACGGTCCCGGTCGTTCGCGCGAAGGGCAACTACTACGCGCTCCTTCCCGGCGGAAGCGTCCTCGCGGCCGACCCGTCGCGGCAGGGCGCTCCCGCGGCGATTCCGCTTCCCGCTCTCCCGCCGGGGTGGGTCTACACCGACCTTTGGACCGACGGGACGACGCTCGTCGTATCCTGGGAGCAGCAGCGCTTTCCCGACGTCGGCGCGGCGGGGCTCTTCATCCGGGCCTTGACGCCGGCCTCGCCCGCCCCCTCTCCGTAGCGCGAGGTAGGGCGAGGAGGCTGGATGTGGTATAGTGTGGTCCATGGAGAAGGCGCGTTGAGCACGCGACGCCGGCGAATCCGGGGATGCGCGTCGGTCGTCCTGCTGCTTCTCGCGGCGAGCGGGGCTCGGGCGCTCTCGGTCAAGACCGTCGACATCGACGGCGGCCTCATGTGGATCGGGAACTCGTCGTCCGAGGGCGCGCCGAGCCCGGTCCTCTCGACGATCGGCGTCGCGCTCCCCATGTACCTCACCTCGAGGCTCTCGATCGCCCCCGAGCTCGATTTCTTCGGGACCCAGTACCAGCTGAGCTCGGACGGCACCCGCGCGATTCCGACCGAGATCGAGACCGGCTCCCAGGTTTGGTGCGCTATTTTCTTGCTCGATTTTCCGGTGCGCTACGACTTTCCGCTCTCCAAGATCCTGACCCTCGGAGTCGGCGCGTCGCCGTCGCTTCTCCTGCGCGTTCCCGTCTTTCCGTACGGAAGCGGCCAGGACGAGGAGGGCACGATGCTCTCCTACTTCTACGGGTTGGGGCGCTTCTTCTACCCGACCGCCGAGAGCTACCTCGACTACCAAATTCTCCCGAAGGTGGCGGTCGAGATTCGCCTCAAGGCCTTTATCCCCCTGTTCCACCTCTGGGACGGGGAGGACCTGCCCTTCTGGGATCAGCTCATGATCGCGGGGAACGTCGGACTGAAAATCAGCATGAAGTAGCGCGGGCTAGACGTAGTCCTTCGCCTCGATCTCCGTCTGGGCGTTCTCCTTGCGCGTCACGAGGAGGGAGACGAGCGAGGCGGTCATGAGGTCGAGCAGGACCCCGAAGCTCACGAGGAGCGGAGCGACCGGCCGCAGGATCAGGTAGCCCTGCTCGAGACCCCGGCCGAACATTCCGCAGACGACCGAGACGGCGACGATGCTCCCCATGCCGGGCACCGAGCCGAGGAGCAGGGACACGAGGAACGTCGCCCCGATCACCCAGAGCGCCTGGAGGAACGAGACGCCGAGGCTCGAATAGGACTTGAGAATGACCATGAAGGAGACCGCGCTCACGAACGCGGTTCCCGCCCGCCCGAAAAGGACCGCGAAGGGGTAGCTTGCCGAGCCGATGCGCCGCGGGACCCCGTAGTTCTCCTTGCCCTCGCGGATGAGGAGCGAGAGGGAGAAGTAGGTGTTGCCGGAGAAGAAACCCGCGATCGCGGAGGCCATCGTCGCGTAGAGCCACCGATAGGGATTTTCGCGCTCGCCGAAGTAGTAGAGCAGGATCGGGAACAGACCGAAGACGATCAGCGCCGTGTCGACGACGAGCACGATGATGAGCTGGGAGAAAAGGCCGATCTCCGACTCCGTGCGGACGCCGATGACGAGGTAGGCGCCGAGGGCGATCATGCCGATGCCGATGATCTCGACGATGAAGCTGTTCACGTGGTAGAAGATCCGCGACAGGGAGTCGAACAGCTGGACCGCCGGCTTCGTGACGAGGCGGTCGAAGGAGAAGTTCAAGCCGATGAAGAACGAGAGGAAGTAGATCGGCAGCAGGTAATCGCCCTTGTCGGTGAAGATGAGAAAGAGGTTCGCGGGGAAGAGCTGAAGCACGACCTGCGTGAAGCTCGGGATCGAGAAGACGACGTGCTCCTCGTCGATGATCGGGATGCGCGCCGGAGAGAAGACGAGGACCGTTATCACGGCGAAGGTCACGAGGATGAGCGCCGTGCCCGCGAGGTAGAGAATGGCGCGGCCGTAGACCCGCAGGACCTGCTTTTCCTGGCGGAGCTCGAGGGTACCGACCGCGAGCGAAAAAAACACGAGGGGGAAGAGGATCCAGCGGCCGATGTTCATGACGATTTGCGAGATGACCGCGAAGGTTCGGTAGGTCGCGCCGTCGTCGAGGGGAAGGAGCAGCCCGAGGAAAACGCCCACGACGCTTCCGATGAGCAGCTTGATCCAGATTTTCATCCGGCAACCTTAGCCATTTCCCGGTGGTCCGTCAACGACGGTCGCTCCGGAGGCGCCCGTTAGCCTTTCTTGCGGAAGCCGAGGCCGCGAAGGCCCGCCCTGTCGTTGAAGCGGTGCCATTTCCCGCCGCTCGTCCGACTCCCGCCCTTGATCGCGCGGATGACGTACCCCGCGTACGCCGAGTCGGCCGAGGAGGCGGTCTCGAATCCGTTGATGGCGATCGGCTCGTTCTGATAGGTGCTCATCATCGAGCGGGCGAGCGCGAGGAAGCTCGCCGTCGTCATCGAGTCGAGCGCGGAGGGCGCCTCCGCGCCCCCGGCATGCAGGACGAGCGACAGGGTGCCCGCCCTCCGGCGGAGAAAGAGGTGCAGCACCTCTTTGATCAGGAAGACATGGCCCTTCAGCTGCGCGTCGATGATCTCCTGGACCTTCGCGGCCGGGAGCTCGTGAAGCGCGCGGCTCTCCGCGCCGCCGTCGACCACGACCACGGCGTGATCGAGGGAGTCGTGGGCCTTGAGCGCCCGCAGGATGACGTTTTGCGCCGAGAGGGCGGAGGGTCTCGTCCACGGCAGGAGGAGAAGCGCGTCGGGCTCCGCTTTCCGCTCTCCGTCATCCTTGCCGCGAGGGGCGCTCTTTTTCTTGGGAAGCGAGTTGACGGTTGCGACCACCGCGAAGCCCGCGGCGAGCGCGCGATCGGTGAGCTCGCCGCCGAGCGGTGTGTCCCTCCCGGTGATCAGCATGGTGCTCTTCATGGTCGGCTATCGTACCGTCTGGCGCGAGGCCGGTCAACGATCCCGCGCGCGGTGCAGCAGCTCAAAGCAGGCATGCAGGGAGCGTTGACACGGGAGAGGCGAGTGAGGCGCATGGGTGGCGGAACAACGGGGGGAGGGCGGAGCGGTAGGCGCTGCCGGCTGGCGAAGGTCACCCTCGTTATCGTCGCGGAGTGGGAAAAATTTATGATCCTTGGTATAGACGCTCAGATACACCCACCCGCTATGATGTGCGACTCTCGAAGGTTGGCATGTTGCCGGCAGCCTTTGCCGATTCCACGTTTCCGCCCAGGCACCATTCCTCTCGCCTCTGATCAAGAAAAGCCGGCGTTTTAGGCCACCAAGGTTGTGGACGACCCGCCACACTCGTCTGGCATATGTCGGTACACGGTCAGCTCGACCTTCAGCAACTCGTTGACCACACGCTCCGTCTCTCCTTTCGAGTCGATTCTCAACCCGGCATCGCGAATAAATCCGCTCCGGAGCGGTCGCGACTCCCTATCGGGGAAGGCCTAGTTGCTTCCAAATTAGTCGGCAAAGAGACTCTTTAATTTCGGAATGTCGGGGAACCGGTGCTGTTCTCCCCGTTGCGGGATTGGCATAAAGGTCATGACGTCCGCCGCTGCGTTTGAGGTAACAGCCCGAACGCGCCAAGTCTTGGATGAACAGTGTTCGCTTCACAACTGCAATGTCAGTTCTTTTCGCTGAATCTCAGATGATGGTGTGTACTCCCCCTCCTCAGAAAGAACCATCTTGTACGCGTCGACAATATTGTCCTCCAGATCTCCGAGTGTCGGCCCTTGGCTGAATACCCCGGGGACCTCCCTGATCCTCCCCACATACCAGCCGTCGTCTATCCAGTATTCGAGGGTAAATTTCCGTTCCATGTCAGACCTCTCTCTTCAATTCCGAGTGTAGCAGTACCAGCCCAGGATTACCAGCACGACCCTGGGATAGTCGACGGAATCCCGCTTAGCGGATGCGGTTTCTCCCATCTCCCCACCGCACCCGTCGCCGTCGACGGACCCAACGTTAGGCGCCAGCCCGGCCCTTCCGGACTCCCGCGAGTCTCTCGATCTCGTTCGAGTCCGACCGCCGCCGGTCGGTTCGGAAGACCGGCCATGAATGAGGGGCCATCCTTGCTCTCGATCCTCGCGAGCGAGGACGGCCCGAGTCGCGGTCGGGAAGACAAGCGCCTTCGACGGGCGCGAAGTCTCGTGCGAGGCGCTCTTTGCGGTCGATCTCCGGGGCGGTCGACCGGATGTCCGCGAGGATACGCGATCAGCGGGCTTCCCAAGAAACGGAAGGAGCCGCAGCGCGACACAAAGGCCGCTACCGGATCGAGCTTTCGGGTCTCGGCTCGGCGCGGAGCGCGGCGATGAGGCGCTCCACTTGGTATTCGGACGTGTCGAGCGCGGCGAGCCAGGCTCGGATGACGGTCGAGAGCGCGCTCATGGCTTCCCGCCTCGCTTCGCCCTTCGGGGTGTCCTCGTACACGCCGATCGCCGCCGCCATGAAGAGCCACCACGCGAGGTCGAGGTAGGCCTCCCTGCCGAACCAGAGGATCTCCTTGAAGCGGTTCTCGCCGAGAAAGGCGCGCGCGTCCTCGTCGGCGAAGATCCGGCTCATCGCCCGCGCCGGGTCAGGCGCCGCGGCGTGGAGACGGAACCAATCCTGCTCGGCGACGAGGAGCTTCACGAGGAGGACCTGTCTGTCCGGGGAAAGGCCCGTGACTTCGAGCTCGCGGAGCGAGGCGGCGATCGCATCGTCGAGCATCCATTCGTCGATCAGGCTGCGGCTCCGCTCGGCGCGATCTCCCGGGAGGATCGCGCCGATGCCCTTGAGGAGCGCCCAGCAGCCGAGGAACTGAAAGGCGCGCGGATTGAGCTCGAGGCCGGTCTCCAGGTAGCTCCGGCAGGCGGCGTCCTCGAACCCGGAGGCCATGATCTCCCGGATCGAGGAGGCGGTCTTCCGCAGCGCCTCCACGCTCTCCTCGCCGTAGTAGCTGCCGCTTGAGAAGTCGCAGCCGCACCGGAGGAAGGCCCGATAATCCTCGAACGCCCCCGTCTCCTTCGGCGCGCCCGGCGAGAGGAGGAGGCCGACCGAGGCCGGACGCAGGACTCTCGAAAGCGCGCGGTGGAGCGGCTCGAGGAAGACCCCTTTCAGCGCGGCGTCGAGGTCCCGCGCTCCCCTGCCCGCGAGAACCTCGCAGAGCCTTCGATAGTGGCCGAGATCGTTGTCCCGCACTTCGCGGATCGAGAGGAAGACCTGGCTTTCGTAGCCCTGAAGCTCCGCGTGGAGCCCCCCGGCCCAGAGCTCCCGGCTCGATCGAAGATAGGTGAGACCGCTTCGCTGCTCGACGAGGACGGCGTAGCAGCCGTCCTCGTCGCGGAGGCCGAGCGCCTGCGCGAGGGGCGCTCGCGTGGAGCGCTTCGAGCCGTCGGGCTCTTTCACGGTCCGGGGGACCGAGTCCTTGATCCAGCCGCTCGTTCGCTCCATCCGGTTGTTGTAGAGCACGAGCGCCTGCTCCTCGCCCGCGCGGTTCGAGTAGGCGAAGACGTTCTCGTCGACCGCGCCCGACGGGGCGAAGAAGTCGTAGAAGACGAAGGAGCTCACTTCGGCGAAAAGGTAGCGCCTCTTCATGAGCGGGAAGATCTCGCGCTCGTGCCTGCGGACCATCTCCTCGTCGGGATGCTCCTCGCGGTAGGCTCTCCGGTATTCCATGCCGTACTTCTCGGCGAATCCCTCGATCTGGCCGTGGCCGAACATCGGCAGCCCCGGCATCGTCACCATGAGCGTGCAGACGCCGAAGTACTTGTCGCCCCTGCCGAACTGGACGACCGCGGTCTCCTCGTCGGGATTGTTCATGAAGTTCACGAACCGCTTGAGGATCTCCGGGTCGAACTCGAGGGTGTTCTTGACCGTCTGGCGGTACTTCGCGTTCTCCTCGTCCTTGAGCATGTTCATGAAGGCGCTGTTGTAGACGCGGTGGATGCCGAGGCTCCTCACGAAGTAGCTCTCCATCATCCAAAACGCCTCGGCGAGGAGCAGCGTGTCGGGAGCCTCGGCGGCGACGCGGTCGACGACCTCGCGCCAAAACTCGCTCGGGATCGCCCGGTCGAACTCGGAGGCCGGCATGGCGTGCTCCGAGCGCGAGGGAATGGCGCCTCCGGAGCCGGGCTCCGGGAACCACAGGCGCTGGATGTGGCGCTTCGCCAAGGTCATCGCGGCGTCGAAGCGGATGATAGGGAAGTTTCTCGCCACGTGCACGATCTTCCGGATCACCGCCTCGCGCACCCAGGGATCGAGAAAGTTGAGCTGCGCGGTGTCGTTCCAGGGCATGTGCGTCCCGTCGTTGCCGTGGTAGATGTAGCGGACGTCGCCCGAAGCGAAGTCGGCGCGCTTGAAGGTCACCGCCGCGTCGGTTTTGTCGAAGTAATGGTCCTCGAGGTAGATCCCGATCCGGGGATCGGGGCTCAGGCTTTCGCCGCTGTAGGAGTACGAGGGGAACGGCGGGTCGGACACCTGCACGAAGCGCTCGGGGTGGTCGAGCACCCACGTCGAGTCGATCCCGGTGTGGTTCGGGACCATGTCGCTCGCGAGGCGAATGCCTCGCGAGGCGCAGCGCTCGCGCAGGTTGTCGAGCGCCTCCCAGCCGCCGAGGTCGGGGGCGATCGCGTAGCGGCGAAGCGAGTAGGCGGAGGCCTCGGCCTCGGGATTCCCGCACAGCTGCTTGATCCGCTTGGAGGCGCCGCTTCGCTCCCAGATTCCGATCAGCCAGAGCGCGGTGAAGCCCCTCTCGCGGAGCGCGTCGAGCTCCTGGTCGGGAATCCCGTCGAGGCGGCCGATTGCTCTCCCGTAGGCCCTCGAAAGCTGGTCGAGCCACACGAGCGCGCTCTTTGCGATGAGCATGACCTTGGGCATCCACTCGCGGTCCTGACTGAACTTCTCGCGCTCCGAATCCTCCGGGGAGAAGGTGTAGACCTCCGACGGTCCGGGCCCGCCGAAGGCGAGCCTCTCCTCCTCCTTCATGACGTCGAGGCCGCCGAGGAGACGCAGGAGGAAGGACCCGAGCAGCATTCCCCACCGCTCGCGGATGAAGCGAAGCTGGCCCGAGAGCGAGAAGGGAGAGGCGGCCGCCGGGCTCCTGAGCATCTCGATCAGGCTCTGCCCGTCGGGTCCGAACCCCGGCTTCCGCTCGAAATGCTCCCGCATCCCGGCGATCACCCTCGAATAGGCGGTCGTGGCGGCCAAGGCCTCGTCGCCGAAGAGCTCCTTGAACTGAGCGAACGCGGGGTTCGCGTTCGCCACCCAGAGGAGGAGGAGCTCCTCGAGGGCGATCTCGCGGTTCGGCCGGCCCTTCGTGGCTCCCGCGAGGTAGCCTGAGGGGCTGACGACGCCGCGGTGGACCGCAAGGGGCGGGAAATCGGTCACGAACCGAAGGAGCGTGCCTTCGAGCTCCCCGCCGAGAGCGGCCGTGAGCTCGGCGTCGATCTCCCGAAAAGGATCGACGCCGATCGCCTCGCGGTACAGCTGCACGACGTAGTGGAGAATCTCGTCGATGAGCCCCATCGCGTTGACCTGGCCGGTCCTGAGCGCGCGCTCGGGGAACCTCACGAGGTCGACGCGCTCGTTGTACCGCTGGACGAAAAGTCGCACTGCGTGGAAGCTCGCGAAGATCACGTTGCCCGAGCTTCCGAACAGCGCCTCGTCGAAGCGGTATTTCTCGCGCGCGAAGCGCGAGATGTGGAATTCCATCGGAGCCGGAATGCCGCGCGACGCGACGCCATCGGCGGGCAGTTTCGTGAGCCGAAGCGATAGGGAGGAGTCGCCGTTCCCGTCCATGGCACGTCCTTCGGGAGTTATTGGTTTTCCAGATCTTTCAGCTGGTCTCTGATCTGCGCCGCGCGCTCGTAGTTCTCCTCGGCGACGGCCTCTTCGAGCTCCTTCTGCAGGCGGGACTTCGACGTGTCGCCGCGCGGCGGCTCGGTCTCCTTCGCTTCCTCGGTGATGGAATGCACCGATATCCCGGCCTCGTCGACGACGGTCTCGGAAATGAAGATCGGGCACTTCACGCGCACGGCGAGCGCGATCGCGTCGGACGGGCGGGAGTCGACCACGATCGTCTCCTCCCCCTGCTGGACGATGAGCTGGGCGTAGAAGGTACCCTCTTTGAGGCCGGTGATCTCGACGCGTTGAAGCGCGACGCCGACCTTCTTCATGATCATGATGAAAAGGTCGTGGCTGAGCGGACGGGGCATGGGAACGTTGCCGAGGCCGATGAGGATGGACTGGGCTTCCGGCTGTCCGATGAAGATCGGGACGGCCGTCTCGCCGCCCACGGGCTTGATAAGAACGGCGTTACCCTGATCGGTCCTAGCGACCGTCCAGATTTCCGCTTCGACGAGCATGATTACTCCGTTCCTCCAGCCTCGACGAGCCCGGCCGCGCGCTCGCGCGTCATGGACCCGCCCCGGTGAGCCGAGGTTGGCACCTGCCTCCGTAGGACGCCCCGGGTCCGACCGCTCGCGCGGCTCTCAGGCTCGAGCTCCGCGTGGTCATCATGATAGTATACCAAATCCCTCGGCCTGAAGGTAGCTCTCGAGCTCGCCGGCCGCGCGCACGAGATAGCCTGAAAGCTCCGCCTGCTCTTCCGCGGAAAAGCGCGACAGGACGTAGGCGGCCACGTCGCTTCCGCCGGGCCTTCCGACTCCGAGACGGAAGCGCTCGAAGTCCCTCGTTCCGAGCGCCCGCGCGATGTCCCGCAGCCCGTTGTGGCCGCCGAGCCCGCCTCCGGACTTCCTCTCGAAGCGCCCGAAATCGAGCTCGATGTCGTCGTGAACGACGAGGATGCGGGGCGCATCGAGGCGATGAAAGCGGGCGCAGGCCTGCACGCTCTCGCCGCTCGCGTTCATCAGGGTCTCAGGCTTCAGGAGGAGCAGGTCTCCGAGCGCCGCGGTGACGCCCTTGAACTTGCGCCGCCACGTCAGACGCGGCGCGAACGAGAGGGAATCCGCGAGGAGCCAGGCGGCATTGTGGCGGGTGCGGGCGTATTCCGGACCGGGATTTCCGAGAAAGACGAGGAGCCTCGCGGCGCTCATCGTCCTCGTGAGGTTTCGGAGAGCGGACGGGCGAGCGCGCGAGCCGCCCTAGTCGCTCGGATACTCGATGTCATGCGAGAAAATCCTGATGTCGTTCTGCTCGTTCCAGTGAATTGATTTCCAGAACTGCTGGCCCTCGGAGTTCCGGGAGTCGACGAACAAATGACACTTCGCGATGCCCAGGCGCCTGAGCTCCTCGATGCTTCGGTCGGTAAGGACCTTCCCGAGGCCCTGGCCGAGGTACTGCTCGGCGACGGCGAGGTGGTGGAGATAGCCCCGCCTTCCGTCATGGCCGCAGAGGATGGTCCCCACGATCTCGTCGTTGTCCACGACCTTGAAGCTTAGGCCGGGATTCCGCTTGAGAAACGTCGCGAGCGCCTGCTCGGAGTCGGTTCCCATCTGACCCATCATCCCCCGGGTGCTCGTCCAGAACGCGCTCGCCTTCTCGAAATCGCCGGGCGAAAGCTTGGAGATTTTCATGGTCGCTAGCCTATCACGGAACGAGCGGGAATGCTAAGGATCTCAGACGGCAAGCTCGACGACAGGCCCGGAACGCCTGTCGGCCGCGGTCCCCTTCGGAGGCGAGCGAGCCCGCGTGGACCCCGTCGTCTCAGGCGTGCGAGGCTCCGGCGGATCTCCTCCGCGTGCGAAGCCTACATATGCAACAAAAATATTGCATAAAGCGCGTCGACGCGGTAAAATGCAACAAAGGAGTTGCAGATGGAAGACGGCGACGGCATAGAAAAGCGAATCGAGTTGAAGGCGCCGGTCTCGCGCGTCTGGCGCGCGTTGACGGATTACCGCGAGTTCGGAGAGTGGTTCCGAGTGAGGCTGGAAGGACCCTTCGTTCCCGGCCGGACCGCGCGCGGACGCATCACGTACCCGGGCTACGAGAGCTACACGTGGGAGGCCGTGGTGCAAAAGATGGAGCCGGAGCGACTCTTTTCCTTCACCTGGCATCCCTACGCGATCGACCCCGGCGTGGACTACACGAAGGAGACGCCGACGCTCGTCGAGTTCACGCTCGAGAAGGCCGGAGACGGCACGCTCCTCGTCGTAAGGGAATCGGGCTTTCGCCGGGTTCCCGTCCATCGCAGAGCCGAGGCCTACCGCATGGACGATCAGGGCTGGACCCAGCAGATGAAGAACATCGAGGACTATGTCGGCTCGACGACGGCATGATCCCAGCCGGCCGGCTCCCGCTCCCGTCTTCGCCGCGCTCGGCGACGAGAGGCGCCTGTCCCTGCTCGCGCGG
Organism: Spirochaetia bacterium; assembly: GCA_030041455.1. GTDB lineage: Bacteria > Spirochaetota > Spirochaetia > DAHUYW01 > DAHUYW01 > DAHUYW01. The sequence continues at coordinate 4,496 of JASHNV010000083.1, read as the reverse complement.
CTCCGCGACCGCTCCCCGCAGTCGATCGCCGAGCTCACGGCGGGGACCGACGTGACCCGCCAGGCGATCACGCGCCATCTGCGGGTGCTCGAGAGCGCGGGACTCGTGCGCAGCTCCCGATCCGGGCGCAGGAGCCTTTTCGACTTCGAGCCCGCGCCGATCCGAGGCCTCCAGGGCTACCTCGAGCGCGTGTCCGCTCATTGGGACCAGTCGCTTGCGCGGTTGAAGGCCTTCGTCGAGCAATAAATAGGCCACGGCTCCCGCGGCGTGCGCTCCCCGCCCGGGACCGTCAAGGCCTGCTCGCTCGCCCGGTCATCGGCACGAACATCACCCCGGACAGGCGCTTTTCCCGGAATCCGCCGGCATCCCGCGTCACGACGGTGAGCCGCTGATGACCCGGAGGGGTCCCGAGCGGGAGAATGATGCGTCCGCCGATCCGCAGCTGTCTCAGGAGGGGATAAGGCACCGAGCCGGTCGCCGCCGTGACCATGATCGCGTCGAACGGAGCCGCCTCCGGCCAGCCGTAATAGCCGTCGCCGTGGCGCGAGGTGATGTTGTCGTACGCGAGCGACTCGAATACCCTCCGCGCCCGGCGGTAGAGGATCTCCTTCACCTCGATGGTGTAGACGCGCGCGACGATCCGGCTGAGGACGGCCGCCTGGTACCCCGAGCCCGTACCGACCTCGAGGACGGTCTCTCCGCCTTCGAGCTCGAGATTGGCCGTCATGAGCGCGACGATGTACGGCTGCGAGATCGTCTGTCCTTCGCCGATGGTCAAGGGATGGTCTTCGTAGGCGTTGCACCGAAGGTGGCCGGGCACGAAGAGATGGCGCGGCACGATGCGCAGCGCTTGTAAGACCGCGCGGTCGTTGATCCCTCGCCCGACGATCTGAGTCTCGACCATCTCGGCGGCCCGGGAGGACTCGCTTTCCGGTCCGGTCATGACCACATTATACTACCTATACGACACGTCTTGAGTCTTGGCGGGATAGGCGCGGACATTTCCTGGGCCGTACCGTACGCGGAGCCATCACGGGTGGAACGCAACCGGGTTTGTCATGGCGCGCCATCTACCGCGCTACGCGGCAACCTCCTCCAAGGTCCCCTCGCCCACCGCGTCGATTGGAGGACTTCAAGCGGGTCTGGAGGGTAACGAATCGGCCTCGCGAAGAGTTCGTCAGGGCCGCTCGCGATCCCCTCATCCGGGCCGACGGCGAGGAGGCGCTCAATGGGTAGGCCCCGTCGCGGCGGGAAGGTATGATGGAGGCGCCGGGCGGTCCGCGCGGCCCAGGAGCCGGCGGGTCCAAGCCTCCCGCTCGCAGTCGAGGAGGCTCGTAATAAGGAGGGCACAATGTTCAAAGCATTCCGGGCATTTGCCAGTTTTTCAGTCGACGACCTCGCCAAGGCGGAGGCGTTCTATTCCGGCGTCTTAGGGCTCAAAGTAGACAGCGACCGCATGGGGCTGACGCTTCACCTCCCCGGCGGCGGCACGGTCTTCGTATATCCGAAGGCCGACCACCGGCCGGCTTCGTTCACCGTATTGAATTTGGAGGTGGACGACATCGAAGAGGCTGTCGACGAGCTCACAAGGCAAGGCGTTCGGTTCGAGCGGTATCAAGAGGGGCCGGTCACCGATGAAAAAGGCATCGCCCGCGGCGCCTCGAAGAACCTCGGGCCGGACATAGCTTGGTTCAAGGACCCGGCGGCGAACTTTTTCTCGGTATTGGAAACCCACCGGCGTTAATCCGCGGCGAAGCGTACGATAGAGACCCGCGGACAGGCCGCTCGCGGGCGGTTGTCCGCACTACCGGTAGCAAGCAAAGAGCATGATATGCCCGGATCGAGGCGGGAAGATCGATAGCAGAGCGTGCTTCTTTTATAGAAAGAATCGAGTACGACACGCTCGTGGTGAAAAACCTCTCGGGGTATCGTGATACCGGACCACCGGCAAGGGAAGTTTCATACGACGAGGATCACGGCGGATCCAATCGGAGACCGAAGGTGGCCGCGAGCAGGGCCTCGACCGACCGAAGCTCCAATCTACTGCCGAGAAAGTTCGGCATTTCGTCCGAGCAGCCTGCCTCGGCGTATAACGTCGCGAAGGACGCACGGAGTCGATGGGAGATAGAATCATGAGAGATCAAGATTTCACCGCCATCTTCTCGGTAGACCAATCCCCCGTGGAGGTCTTCAATGCCATCAACAACGTTCGAGGATGGTGGTCGGGAGAAATTGACGGCGACACGGACAAGCTCGGCGCCGAGTTCACCTACCGTGTGCCAAACGCGCACCGTTCCAAGCAGAAGATAACGGAATTCAACCCGGGCAAAAAAGTCGTATGGCACGTGGTGGATGCCGAGCTGAGCTTTGTAAAGGATCCGAGCGAGTGGAAAGGCACGGACATTGTCTTCGAGATTGCCAAGAAAGGCGACAAAACAGAGGTCCGCTTCACGCACAAAGGCCTGGTACCGGCGTTTGAATGTTACGACAGCTGCTCGAACGCGTGGGGCATGCTGATACACGGCAATCTGCGCAAACTGATCATCACCGGCAAAGCGCAGCCAAGCCCGTGGTAAAAGCGTTCCAATGAGGTAAAGAGGAGAAGTTCATGGAGGATCAAGACTTCGCTTGCTCGACGCAGGCCTCCGGAATCTTCGCTACCATCGCCGAAGGTCCGCCGTCTCCTCGACGGGATTTTTCGGCGGCATCCTGGTCGGATCGCCGCCGTGTCTCGCGCCGCCCGCCATCGTTTTGAAGCGAGGTGGCGCGATTTCCGGAACCTGCTCGGAGACATTCTTGAGTCGGTAGCAGAGCGATTGGCTGTCCGAACGAATCGTCGCACCACTCGTCGTTGCGGCGGCCCGCCGTACGCCGTGCCAACCCGAAAGAAGGTAGACGGAGTTGTGTTGCTCATTCCCACAGAGGATCCATGGAGGTCGTTTTACGACGGTCTTTCGAGGTTGACCTCCGATTTCATGGCTGACGGCAGGCAACAGGGTTCCGTGCGACAGCGAGAGTCGTTCGATTGAGCTACCTCCTGGACACCAACATCTGCATGTACCGTGCCGTTTGCGAGAAAAGCTCATGCGCTTGAATGGTTTGCCAACGGCGGGCTCCCACCGTATGATCCAAGGGGGATCATCAAGCTTGATGACCAGAACGGAGGCATACAAAATGGCCGAATTCGATGAGGGGACGTCCATCTCCCGCTGCGGCTCAAGAGGCCCGCGTCGTTCGCCGTTCGCAGGCGGCGACCATTCAATCGAGGGTTTCGGACGTTGCAGAGGACAGCACCGATGCGAACCCTGATCGTCGGTGCCGGCGCCCTCGGCGGGCTGATCGCCGCGCGCATGGAAAGCGTGGAGATCCCCGTTCACCTCGCTACGCGCGATCGAAAGGCAGCCGAGGTCCTTCTTGCCCAGGGCTTGCGGGTTTCCGGAGTCGGCGGATCGGTTTCGGTCAGGGCGCGATACGTCGCACCAATCGAGGACTACGAAGGGCAGGAAAAATTCGATCTGGTTCTCCTCGCGACCAAGGCGCCGGAGGCGCTTCTTGTCGCTTCTCGGCTGATGCCGCTTCTCGTCCCGGGCGGCACGCTGCTCCCGATACAAAACGGCGCAGTCCCAAAAATCCTCGGCGATCAGCTCGGCGGCCAAGTTCTCGGCGGGCTATCGAACCTCGGGGCAACCATGCATGCGCCGGGGTCCTATGAACAACGGAACGCCGGCCACCTCCTCATCGGCGAGCTTTCAGGCGGCTTGGGCGATCGGGTGGCGCGTATCGCGGGCCTCTTGGGCCGCGCGATCGAGATACGGACGAGCGCGCATTTCCCGGGAGCCCTGTGGGCGAAGCTCATCGTGAATTGCGCCGTGACGACGGTCGGAGCGATCGCGGGCAGCACCATGCGGGAGTTCAGTAGGCTCGCCTCCGGCAGGGAAGTTTTTCGGCAAAGCTACGACGAGGCGTTGCGCGTCGCGCTCGCATCCGGCATTCGTCCTGAGCGTATGCTGGTGGAGCCGATTCCCCCGGGTTGGAGCCCGGACGACGGGAGGCGGAGCGGGGACTACGATACGTTGATGGACGACCTCGTCGCGGCGTACGGCGATCTCAAGCCGTCCATGCTTCAGGACTTCGAGCGCGGACGCCGGACCGAGATCGAGTACCTCAACGGCTATGTGGCGCGTCTAGGGAGTCAGGCAGGTCTTCGGGTGGCGATGAATGCCGCGATTACGGACATGGTCCACCTCATCGAGGAGGGGAAAAAGCGCCCCGCTCCCGATCGGCTCGCGGACCTCCTCGAGACGGCGGGGCGGAGGGTTTGACGGAGGGGGGCGCGCCAGGAGAGGTTTCGCGAGCCCGCGCGATGCGAAGCGAGAGGAAAAAATCGTCATGACCTCCCGAGAACGAGCCAGCAAGCCGATCGATATCGGGAGGTCCCTGGCCGGATGAACACCGTTGGGTCTTCGATTCCCCTCGCGGGAGCGGAAGAACTTGAT
>JASHNV010000082.1 GCA_030041455.1 Spirochaetia bacterium | reverse complement strand
CGCGCGGGACTAAGCCGTCCCGGCCGGGATCGGCGGTCCGGCTCGACGTACCGACACCCGATGGATCGGAGCGGCCGCTTGCGGCGGCGTTCCGGAGGCGCGGGGCCGTGACGTCGGATCGGGCGCATCGTCCTCGAGCCTTTGGCGCGAGCTTCCCGTACCCGGCAGGGAGAGGGTTCTCGCGTCAGGGAGCCCCTGGTCCGACCGCAGCAAGGGAGCTCGGTCCGAATCGCTCGCCAGGGTCACATCGAGCTCGTGGGTTCCATCTCGAGCGTGCGACTCCCTGACCGACGCGCGCCCGCGAAACGTTCGTTTGGGGTATCCCGGGCCTCGCACGGCCCGCGGCCCCGAGCGTGATCCCATCGCGCCTGAAGCTTCGGGCACCTGGGCGGCGGGGAAGAGACCGTGCCCGCGCAAAATCCGCCGAATAAGGAACGATCGTTCCCTACGAGCCCGCCTGACGCGCCGCGTGCGGCGGACCCGGGCGCGTCCGAGGTCCCCAAGGCTTCGCGACGCCTGTTTTTCCCCGCTCAACCTCGACACCGCGACTCGCGATCGGAGCGCCTCTCCGCCCCCGAACGGACCCGGTCGCGGGCGACGACGGACCCGTCGAGAGGGCTTACACGGGCATCCGGACGGCCTTCGGGGCCGCCCGCCGTTCGGGTGTCCCGAGGTCGCGCACGCCTTGAAACATTCGCCGCGCGGTTGTCGAATTAGCCGACGCCCCATTCGTCGTGTTCGATGAAGAACCGAGAGGCAATGAACGGAGGTAGGCGATGCGATTCATGATGTTGATGATCCCGAAGGACTATGGGAAAGCCCGGCCCGGCGCGATGCCCGATCCGGACGCGGTTCGGACGATGATGCGATACAACGAATCCCTTCAAAAGGCGGGGGTTCTCCTCGCGCTCGACGGTCTTCATCCGGCCTCGATGGGCGCGCGCGTCTCGTTCCCGGCCGGGAAGCCGAAGGTGACCGACGGGCCGTTCCCCGAGGCGAAGGAAGTGGTCGGCGGGTACTGGATGATTCAGGTCAGGTCGAAGGAAGAGGCGATCGAGTGGGCGAGGCGCTGCCCGTGCTCGGACGGCGAGGTGATCGAGATCCGCCAGGTGGTGGAAATGTCGGAGTTTCCCCCCGATATTCGGGAAGCGGCGGCGAACGCCGGACTCTCTACCCCGGAAGCTTGAAGCGGCCGGGAAAGCGCGCTTCGTAAGGAGATGCAGCATGAGATTCTTGATGTTCTATCGGCCGCACAGCCCCGATGCGGAGGCGGGGCTTCCGCCGAAGCCTGAGTACCTAGCCCGCATGAACTCGTTCCTTGCCGAGGCGGCGACCTCCGGCGCGCTGCTCGCGACCGATGGGCTGAAGCCGAGCTCGCAGGGCGCGCGCATCAGGCTCGCAGGCGAACGGTACACGGTCATAGACGGACCGTTCGCCGAGGCGAAGGAGGTGATCGCCGGCTACGCCCTCATGCGCTACGCCTCGAAGGAGGAGGCGATCGCCGCGGCAAAGCGCTTTCTCGAGGTGGCCGGCGACGGAGAGTGCGAGATCAGGCCTCTCTACGAAGCGTCGGATTTCGGGCCGCCCTCCCGGGCGGGCTGAGCTTGGCGCCCCCCGGGAGCTCTCCGTCCCATCGCGCGGTCGAGGCGGTTTGGCGGATCGAGTCCGCGAAGATCGTCGCGGTGGTCGCCCGGATGTTGGGGGACGTGGGTCTCGCGGAGGAGCTCGCGCAGGACGCGCTCGTCGAGGCGCTCAAGCGGTGGCCGTGCTCCGGGATTCCCGACAATCCTGCGGCTTGGCTGACGACCGCCGCGAAGCGGAATGCGATCGATCTCCTGCGCCGGGAAAAGCGCCTCGAGCGGAAACGCGAGGAGCTCGGTCGCGAGATCGGCGACCGGGGGCAACCGACCATGAGCGATTTCGACGCCGCGCTCGGCGGGGGCGACGACCTCCTGAGCCTCATGTTCATCTGCTGTCATCCCGTCCTTTCGCGGGAGTCCCACGTCGCCCTCACGCTCCGCCTCGTCGGCGGCCTCACGACCGAGGAGATCGCGCGCGCTTTCCTCGTCCCGGAGGCGACGATAGCGCAGCGGATCGTGAGGGCCAAGCGAACCCTCGCGGAGGCTCACGCGCCCTTCGCTCTCCCCTCGGCCGGCGAGCTTGACGCCCGCCTTGCCTCGGTGCTCGAAGTGATCTACCTGATCTTCAACGAGGGCTATTCGGCGACCGAGGGAGAGGATTGGATGCGTCCCTCGCTCTGCGAGGAGGCTCTCAGGATCGGGCGAGTCCTCGAAGGCCTTGCCCCGAAAGAGGCGGAGGTCCACGGGCTCGTCGCGCTCATGGAGATCCAGGCGTCGCGGATAGGCGCGCGGCTCGGGCCGGGCGGAGAGCCCATCCTGCTCTTGAAGCAGGAGCGCGCCCGCTGGGATCAGCTCCTCATTCGCAGGGGCCTCGCCGCTCTCGACCGAGCGGAGCGGCTCGGAGGCGCGCTCGGGTCCTACGCCCTTCAGGCCGCGATCGCGGCCTGCCACGCGCGCGCGCGTTCCGCGGAGGAGACCGACTGGGCGCGTATCGCCTCCCTCTACGAGGCGCTTCAGGAGCGTGCCCGCTCGCCGGTCGTCGAGCTCAATCGGGCCGTGGCGGTGGGGATGGCCTACGGTCCGGCCCTGGGCCTCGACATCGTCGACGGCCTCGTCGACGAGCGGTCGCTCGACGGGTACCACCTGCTTGCGGGCGTGCGCGGCGACTTCCTCGAAAAGCTCGGCAGGTTCGAGGAGGCCCGCGCCGAGTTCACCCGCGCCGCGGAGCTCACGCGGAACGGCCGGGAGCGAGAGTTGCTTCGCGCGCGAGCGGAAGCGTGCGGGCGACCGCCGTAAGCCGGACCGTGGCGGGCGTCCTGGACGGGCATCGCACAGCCCGGGCTCGGCCGCATGGGCCTACTCGCGATCTCGCTCGGGACCTCCGTGCCGAGCCCGGCCGTACGCCTCCCGGGGAATCGCCGGATACGTCCGTCGGAGGAAGACTCACGAAGCGGACCTCGCCGCCTTCGACCCGCGGAGCGAGCTCGTCGGCTCGCGCTCGATCCGC
>JASHNV010000081.1 GCA_030041455.1 Spirochaetia bacterium | reverse complement strand
AGCTGCGACTTGCCCTGAAGCGCGTCGAGCTGGCGGCTTCGCTCCTCGATGCGCTGACGGGTGGTCGGAATCTTCCCGTGCTTCACCTCGGCGGCCTTCGCGAGGTCGCCTTCGCGCTCGTAGCGGGACTCCTCGATCTTCAGCTCCTCAAGCTGCGCCTTCAGCTGCCGGATCTCGTCGATGATCTTCTTTTCGTTCTGCCACTGCAGCCTCATGGCGTTTCGCCTGCCCTGCAGGTCGGCGAGCTCCTTCTCGATGCTCTTCAGCCGCTCCTTCGAGGCGGCATCCTCCTCGCGCGAGAGCGCCTGCTTCTCGATGTTGATCTGGAGAATCTTCCGCTCGATGGTGTCGAGCTCGACGGGCTGACTCTCGATCTCCATCTTCAGTCGGCTCGCCGCCTCGTCGACGAGATCGATCGCCTTGTCGGGGAGGAAGCGCGCCGTGATGTAGCGGTCGGAGAGGGTGGCCGCGGCGATCAACGCCTCGTCCTTGATCCTCACGCCGTGGTGGACCTCGTAGCGCTCCTTGATGCCGCGGAGGATCGCGATCGTGTCCTCCACGGAGGGCTCCTTCGTGAACACCGGCTGGAAGCGCCGCTCGAGCGCCGCGTCCTTCTCGATGTACTTGCGGTACTCGTCCAGGGTGGTCGCGCCGATCGCGCGGAGCTCCCCGCGCGAGAGAGCCGGCTTCAGGAGGTTGGAGGCGTCGGTGGAGCCTTCCGCGGCTCCCGCGCCGACGAGGGTGTGGAGCTCGTCGATGAACAGAATGATCTCGCCCTCCGACTTCGTGACCTCGTTGACGACCGCCTTCAGCCGCTCCTCGAACTCGCCGCGGAACTTGGCGCCCGCGATGAGGGCTCCGAGGTCGAGGGCGAGCAGGCGCTTGTCCTTCAGGGAGTCCGGCACGTCGCCCGAGACGATGCGGCTCGCGAGGCCTTCGGCGATCGCGGTCTTCCCGACCCCGGGCTCCCCGATGAGCACCGGATTGTTCTTGGTCCTCCTCGACAGCACCTGCATGACCCGGCGGATTTCCTCGTCGCGGCCGATGACCGGATCGAGCTTCCCGCGGCGGGCGAGCGCGGTGAGGTCGCGGGTGTACTTCTCGAGCACCTGGTACTTGTTCTCGGGGTTCGGATCGGTGACGCGCTGGTTGCCGCGGATCGCCTGCAGCGCCTGGAGCACCCGGTCGCGGGTAACGCCGTGCTTCTTCAGGAGCCCGCCGACCGGGCCGCTCGAGCCGATCATCGCAAGCAGGATGTGCTCGGTGCTCACGAACTCGTCCTTCAGGCCCTCGGCTTCGGCCTCGGCCTGGTTGAGCACGCGGCCGAGCTCGGGGGAGAGCTGATTCTCGGCGAGGTCGCCGTACACCTTGGGCTTCTGCTCGAGGAGCCCCTCGACGTCGCCCTCAAGCGCCTTCTCCCCCACGCCCAGGCGGTCGAGCAGCGGAGGGATCACGCCGCCCTCCTGGCGCAGGAGCGCGAGGAGGAAGTGCTCGGTCTCGATCGAGGAATGGCTGTACTTCCGGCGGAGCGAGTCGGCCTCCTGAAAAGCCTCCTGCGCCTTCTGGGTCAGCTTGTCGTACCTCATTCCGATCCTCCGTAGCTAGTAAGATACGGAAGCGTCGACGGAACGGCAATCGCTTCGGGCCCCCGGAAGGCTCCCGACGCCGGGAAGGAGCGCGGCGAGCGCCAATCCGCCGGCGGCGAAGAGCGCGCCTGCGAGGAGCGCGGCGTGGAAGCCGCTCGTAAACTGGCTCGGGTCCGGGGCAGTCCGCTGGAAAATCGCGCCGAGCACCGCGATCCCGAAGACTCCGCCGAGCTCGCGGACGGTGTTGTACGCTCCCGACGCCTGTCCTTGACGCTCCGAGCCGAGCCCGGTCATGACCGTGGCGGAAAGCGGCGCGAAGGAGAGCCCCATGCCGAGGCCGCCGAGGATGAAGGCGGGAAGGAGCGAGACGTAGCTGCTCCCCGCCGTCGCGCTCGCGCCGATCCAGCCGAGAGAAATCGCCTGAGCGGCCATTCCCGCGACCACGACGCGCCGGGCGCCGAAGCGCCCCGCGATCGCTCCGGCGGCGGGGGCGCAGAGCATGATCGTGCCGGTCCAGGGCATGGTGCCGAGCCCGGCGGCGAGCGGGGACCAGCCCCAAACCCCCTGGACGAAAAGGGTGATGAAGAAAATCGAGCCGAACATGCCGAGGCTCGAGAGGAAGCCGACGCCGTTCGCGACCGCGAAGGGACGGACGGCGAAAAGGCCGAGGTCGAGCATCGCGTTCCGGTTGCCGCGCTCGCGAAGCACGAAGACGACGAGCAGTGCGGCGCCCAGGGCGAGGGAGCCCGAGATCTCCGCGCTCGCCCAGCCGACCGCGTTTCCCCGGATCAGGCCGAAGACGATGCCGAAAAGGCCCGCGCTCGACAGGAGAACGCTTACCGGATCGACGATTCGGGCCGCCCCGCGCGACTCCTCGATCCTCCACCGACCGAGAGCGAGGAGGGCGACGCCGATCGGCACGTTCAGCCAGAAGACCGCGTTCCACGACAGTCCGTTGACGATCGCTCCCCCGATGAGGGGTCCGGTCGCGAGCCCGAGGCCGGAGACGCCCGACCACAGCCCGATCGCGGCCGCCCTGCGCTCGGGCGGGAAGACCCTCACGAGGATCGTCAGGGTCAGGGGCGCGATCATCGCGCTGCCGATCCCTTGGACGGCGCGGGCGACGATGAGGAGGCCGGCACCCGAGGAGAGCGCGGCGAGCGCCGAGCCCGCGGTGAACAGGGCGACCCCGGCGAGGAGGACGCGCCTGCGCCCGACGCGCTCTCCGAGCCCGGCGGCCGGGATCATGAAAATCGCGAAGCCGAGAATGTAGGCGTCGACGACCCACTCGAGGTTTGCGACGCTCGCGCCGAGCGACCGCTCGATCGTCGGAAGCGCGGTAGTCACGACGAGGTTGTCGAGCATCCCCATGAAAAGCGCGATCGAGACGACCGCGAAGGTCCACCATCGATTTTCTCGTACCATACCAAGACTCCTCCTTGGAATATTAGTGATTAGTCACTACTTTTTCGTTCAAAAAATTACGGTGTCTCGTCCCGGGACTCGTCCTCGGGGCAGGGGGTAAAGAGCTCGGGAAGATTCAGCGCCGCGGCGACGGTGAGACCCATGCCCGCGGCGAAAAAGTCCCTGAGCTCCTTTCGCGAAGCGCCTGTGGTCTTCGCGACGAACTCCCAGAGCTCCAGGTAGCGGGCCTTGACGGGCCCGCCGACCTCCTCGTCGCCGGAGGCGGCGAAGGCATGCAAGAGGACGAGGAGCTCGCTCTTCCGCCCGAGCAGCGCGAGATAGGCGTCGCCCATCGCCTCGAGGGGCCGTTCGGGATTCAAGCGGGCCGCGGCAGCGAAGGCCTCCCGTACGCGGAGGCACACGCGCGAAGCGGCCTCGAGGAAGAGCTCCTTCTTCGTCCCGAACAGGCGAAAAACGTAGGGCTGGGAGATCCCGGCGCGCTCGGCGATCGTCTCCGTCGACGTGCCGTGGAGACCCGTCTTCGCGAACTCCTCGATCGCGGCATCGAGAATCTCCCCGCGCCGCTCGGCGAGACGCGGGCTTGTTTCTTGGCGGCCGCTCCTGCTCATAAAATTAGTATGTACTCACTAACTGGTTTTTGTCAAGCCTTTTCGCGCGACGCGAGCCTTGAATCGACGAGCGAGGGCGGTTAGGATTGAGAAGACCGATCGGGCGCGAGCGCGGCGGAACGAGAACGAAGAGGTGACGGCGGTGAGGGACGGGAAGCTCATTTTGCTCCACGGATTCAGTCACGAGGAGATCAACAAGATCCTGAAAGCGGTGAAAGCGGTCGCCGAGGACCCGAAGGATATCGCGTTCGCGATGAGCACTCCGACCAATCTCGAGTGGAAGATCAAGGACCTCATTCACGACGTGCGGGGCGATCACGAGTACCTGAAGAAAAACCCGCCGAACCGCGGCTGACTAATTCGCCTCCGAGCCTCTCTCCTCCGCCGGAACGCCGACGCCGAGGTGCGCGAGGAGCTCCTCGGCGACGTCGCCTCGCGGGCTCAGCGCCGCGAAGAGCGTGCGGAGCCGGGCGCAGAAGTCGCGCGCTTGGGCCTCGCCGATGGACGCGATCGCCTGGTAGAGCGAGTCCTCGGGGCTCACGTAGGCGACATCGTCGAGGATATGCTCGCCCTTCTCGGTGAGGTGGAGCGGGTTTCGGCGGCGGTCCCGCGGGTCCTTGCCGCGCAGGAGAAAGCCCTCCTTCTCGAGCTTGTCGACCGCCGGCACGAGCGTCGCCGGAGCGAGCATCATCTTCGCGCTGATCTCGCTGATGGTGTTTTCGCGCTGTCCCACGAGCCTGAGAATGCCGAATTGGAGCGCCGAGACTCCCGGATAGCGCGCGGCGAGCCGCTGCTCGAAGTTGCGGCTCACGAGCTTGTTGATCATGGCCGTGAAGACGCGGATCTCGATCGCGAGCTGCTCGACGGGATCCTCGTTCGCGGCGTGTTCCTTGTAAACGTACATGGACTACCTGCCTGGGTGCGTGCCGTACCGAGCCGCTTGGCGGCTTTCCGCGGGCCTCTCCCGCTGCGGCTGACGTCACCGGATACTCATCAAAAGCAATTCGGCAACGAAAGGTTACAAACGGAGTAAGGCGTGATCTTGGCGGAGGCCTCCCACGCGGGCTACCGGGGCAGCACGTAGGTGGCGAGGGGGGGGAAACCGTTGAAATACACCGAGCTGTAGCTCTGCGTGTACGCTCCGGTCGAGAAGAGGTACACCCGGTCGCCGGGCGCCACCGACGACGGCATCCGGTACTTGTAGTTCTCGTAGAGGATGTCCATGCTGTCGCAGGTCGGGCCCGAGAGGATGACCTCCTCCGTCTCTCCGGTCTTGTCGAAATAGATCGGATACTTGATCGCCTCTCCGAGGGTCTCGATGAGCCCGCCGAACAAGCCCACGTCGAGGTAGACCCAGCGGAACAGGCTGTTCTTCGATTTCTTGGCCGCGAGCACCACCTCCGCCGCGAGAACTCCGGCGTCGGCCGCGAGGGAGCGGCCGGGCTCGACGTAGATCTCGGGAATCTCGTCGCCGAAGTCCTCCGCGAGGAAGCGCTTGATCTCGGCGGTGTAGACCTCGAGCGGCGGCGTGGCTTCGAGGTAGCGCGCGGGGAAGCCGCCTCCGAGATTGATCATCTTGAGATTGATTCCGACGAGCTCCGCCGACTCGAAGAGGTAGGTGCAGCGCGCGAGCGCGTCGTCCCACTGTCCGACGTCCCGCTGCTGCGAGCCGACGTGAAACGAGAGCCCGTAGGGCTCCAGCCCGAGCTCCTTCGCCTGCTTGATGAGCGCGAAGATCACCTCCGAGTGCGCGCCGAACTTCCGCGAGAGCGGCCAGTCGGAGCCGGTGCCCTCGGTGATGATGCGGAAGTACACCTGGGCGCCGGGGGCGTTCTCCGCGATATTCTTGAGGTCCTCCTCCGAATCGGTCGCGAAGAGACGCACGCCCTTCTCGTGGAAGTAGCGGATGTCGCGCGCCTTCTTGATGGTGTTGCCGAAGCTCACCCGGGATCCGGGAACGCCGATTCGCAGGAGCTGATTGAGCTCGGGAGCGGAGGCGACGTCGTAGTTGGAACCGAGGTCATACAGGAGCTTGACCACTTCGTCCATCGGGTTGGCTTTAATTGCATAGTAGATTTTGGCAAACGGCAGTTGGGCGACGAGCTCGCGGTATTTCCTCTCGACGACCTCGAGGTCCATGACCAGGCACGGCGTCTCCTTGACGGCGACGAACGCCTTGACGCGCTCGAAGACCGTTGGATCCATGTAGCGCTCGAGAGGAAACGAGTATTGCTCGGGTTCCATACTTCTCCTTTGGATGCTGCGTTCAAGCAGTATACTATATGGGATTTTGTCCCTGATGAAAAGGATTATCTCGAACTCCGACGGCCCGACGGAAGGTTCTGCGGCGCCGCGAGATGGGCTTTTTTGACCCAGGAGCGCGCCGGCCGGGCGGGAGCTGGGACCGGATATATGGGGCCGGTTCTTAATTTTCTGTGAAAGATGACGATATATATAGCGTGAAGTCTTGCATTATCGGAGGACCTTTGTTAAGATTACATTTGGCGGTTTATTGGGAGGAGAGATGTCCAACATGCAGGTGAAGAAGCGCGACGGAAGGGTGATCGATTTCGACAGGGAGCGGATTGTCGTTGCCGTTCAGAAGGCGTTCGCCGCCGCCGACGTGAGCCTCGGCAACATCGACTTCGACGGGCTCATCGACGGCATCGTCCGGGAAATCGGGCAGAGCTTCGCCGAAGCCCGACCGAGCGTGGAGAACATTCAGGACATCGTCGAGAAGAACCTCGTCAAAGGCGGCCTCTACGAGGTCGCGAAGCGCTACATCCTGTACCGCGAGAAGCGAAAAGAGGAGCGGGAGAACCGGAGGCGAAGAATCGCGGAGCAGGCGGCCGCGGGCGCTCTGCGGGTGAAGAAGCGCAACGGGACGACTGTCGCCTTCAGCAGCGAAAAGCTGCTCGCCTCGATCCGCAGGGCTTCCGAGGGCTTGGGCGAGGAGAGCTTCGTCGAGCTCATCTACAACGAAGCTCTCGGCAACATCTACGACTCGATCCCCTCGGAGGATCTCGAGCGCGCGCTCGTTCTCGCCGGAATCTCCTTCATCGAGCGGGACCCCGCCTTCAATTTCATCTCGGCGCGCCTCATGCTCCAGAAGATCATGAAGGAGGTGGCGGGGTCGTCGGCGGACGCCGCGAGCTTCGACTCCCGGTATCGCACCGCGTTCGCCGAGGGGATCCGAGCGGGCGCGAGGTCCGGCGTCCTCGACACGAGGCTCCTCGACTTCGATCTCGAGCGCCTCGCCGAAGGCCTGCGGATCGAGCGCGACGGCATGCTCGGCTACCTCGGAGTCCACACCCTCTACGAGCGCTATTTCCTCCGTGTCGAAGAGCGCGTGATGGAGCTCCCGCAGACCTTCTGGATGCGCGTCGCGATGGGGCTTTCCCTCGGCGAGACGGAGCGGGAACGCCGGGCGCTCGAGTTCTACGATCTCCTCTCGTCGCTGCGCTTCGTGTCGTCGACTCCGACCCTCTTCCACGCCGGACTCTCGCGCCCGCAGCTGAGCTCGTGCTATTTGAGCACGGTCAAGGACGACCTCGATCACATATTCAAGGTATTCGCCGACAACGCCCAGCTCTCCAAGTGGTCGGGCGGCATCGGAAACGACTGGACCTACGTCCGCGGGACCGGCGCGCGGATCCGCAGCACGAACGTCGAGAGCCAGGGGGTGATCCCGTTCCTGAAGATCGCGAACGACGTGACGGTGGCGATCAACCGAAGCGGAAAGCGCCGCGGCGCGACCTGCGCCTATCTTGAAACGTGGCATTTCGATATCGAGGATTTCCTCGACCTCAGGCGCAATACCGGGGACGATCGCAGGCGGACCCACGACATGAACACCGCCAACTGGATCCCCGACCTGTTCATGAAGCGGGTGGAAGCCGACGCCGACTGGACGCTCTTCTCCCCGGACGAAGTGCCGGATCTCCACGATCTCTACGGCCGAGCTTTCGAGACGCGCTACGAGGAGTACGAGCGCCTCGCGCGGGAGGGGAAAATCGAGAAGTTCCGGGTGATATCGGCGGGCAAGCTCTGGCGCAAGATGTTGACCCGTCTCTTCGAGACCGGCCATCCGTGGATCACCTTCAAGGATCCCTCCAACATCCGCTCTCCGCAGGACCACGCGGGGGTCGTGCACAACTCGAACCTCTGCACCGAGATCACGCTCAACAACTCGCAGTCCGAGACGGCGGTCTGCAACCTCGGCTCGGTCAACCTCGAGAAGCTCGTCTCCGGGGGCGACATCGACCGCGACCTTCTCGCCTCGACGGTGCGCACGGGGATGAGAATGCTCGACAACGTGGTGGATCTCAACTACTATCCGACGCCGGAGGCGCGGGACTCGAACCTGCGCCACCGCCCGGTCGGCCTTGGAATCATGGGTTTCCAGGACGCCCTGTTCAAGCTCGACATCCCCTTCCAATCGGAGGCGGCGATAGCGTTCGCCGACCGCACGATGGAGCTCGTCTCCTACTATGCGATCCTCTCCTCCTCGGAGCTCGCGAAGGAGCGGGGCGCCTACCAGTCCTATCCGGGCTCGAAGTGGGATCGAGGAGTGTTCCCGATCGACACGCTGTCGCTCCTCGAGAAGGAGCGCGGACGCGCGGTCCCGATCTCCAAGGAGGGCGCCCTCGATTGGACGCCGGTGCGCGAGCACGTCGCCCGCCACGGGATGAGGAACTCCAACACCATGGCGGTGGCGCCGACCGCTACCATATCGAACATCGCCGGATGCTTCCCGTGCATCGAGCCGATCTATAAAAACATCTACGTCAAGTCCAACATGAGCGGCGAGTTCACGATCGTGAACGACTACCTCGTGAACGACCTCAAGGCGCTCGGGCTGTGGAGCGAGAAGATGCTCGAGCAGCTCAAGTACTACGACGGCAACCTCCAGCTCATCGCGAGCATTCCGGCCCACCTGAGGATGAAATACCAGGAAGCCTTCGAGATCGACCCCATCCATCTCATTCGGATCACCGCCGCGCGCGGCAAGTGGATCGACCAGAGCCAGTCTCACAACGTCTTCATGAAGGGCACTTCAGGGAAGCTCCTCGAGAAGGTATACTTCACCGCGTGGGAGCTCGGCCTGAAGACCACCTACTACCTGAGGACCCTCGGCGCCTCTCAGATCGAGAAGTCCACGCTCGACGCCGCGAAGTACGGCTATACGCAGAAGCGCGAGTACGCCGTGATGGAGGAGCGAGAGGAGCCGGTCGCGCTCGCCGAAAGCGCGTCGGCGCAGCAGCGCTTCCAGGTCGTCGCGACCGCGGCGGAGGGGATCAACGCCTGCGCGATCGCCGATCCAACCTGCGAGGCCTGCCAGTAAGGGAAGGCCTCGCGTCCCGCTCATGTGATTGAAGGAGTCGCGCCATGTCGCTCATCAACAGCTCGCGCACCGATCCGAACAAGATCCTTCCGCTTACGTATCCGTGGGCGCGGCGTCACTACAAGGATGGCGTCGCGAACAATTGGACCCCCGACGAGATTCCGATGCAGGACGACATCGAGCAGTGGAAGTCCGACAAGGCGCTCTCGGACACCGAGCGGCGCCTCGTCAAATGGAACCTCGGCTTCTTCTCGACCGCCGAGTCCCTGACCGCGAACAACATCGTCCTCGCCGTCTACAGCCACGTCACGAATCCCGAGTGCCGCCAGTACCTCCTCAGGCAGGCCTACGAGGAGGCGGTTCATACCGACACCTTCATCTACTGCTGCGACTCCCTCGGACTCGACCCCGAGGAGATCTACACGATGTACAACACGATCCCTTCGATCCGGGAAAAGGACGCCTACGTGGTCGATCTGACCCGGTCGGTTTTCGACCGAAACTTCACGACCGAGGGCGACGCGAACGTCCAAAAATTCGTCCACGACCTCATCG
The DNA here is from genome assembly GCA_030041455.1 of Spirochaetia bacterium. Taxonomy (GTDB): domain Bacteria; phylum Spirochaetota; class Spirochaetia; order DAHUYW01; family DAHUYW01; genus DAHUYW01. Next base: position 1,780 of record JASHNV010000081.1, on the reverse strand, counting down.
GCTACTACGTGATCATGGAAGGGCTGTTCTTTTATGCCGGCTTCGCGATGATGCTCGCGCTCAAGCGCCAGCACAAGATGGTGGGGATCGGCGAGCAGTTCGAGTACATCATGCGCGACGAGAGCCTCCACCTTGCCTTCGGCTGCGACCTCATCAATACCATCCGGCGGGAGAACCCCGCCGTCTGGACCGACGCCTTCAAGAGCGAGGCGGTGGAGCTCATCAAGAAGGCGGTCGATTTGGAGAAGATCTACGCCAGGGACGCCTGCCCCGAGGGAATCCTCGGAATCAACGCCTCGAAGTTCGCGGAGTACGTCGAGTACATCGCCGACCGGAGGCTCGAGCGCATCGAGCTTCCGAAGGTCTACCATACCGAAAATCCCTTTCCGTGGATGTCGCAGTCCGTCGACCTCGCGAAGGAAAAGAATTTCTTCGAGACTCGAGTTACTGAATACCAGACCGGCGGATCGTTGGAGTGGGATTGACGGGTTGTCGAGCTGCACGGCTCGACAATCCGTTCAGGTCTTGGGAACCTCGCTCATGATGCCGAGAACATTTCGGTCGAAATCGCTGAAGAAGGCCATCCAAACCGTAGCAGTGTCGGTCTCGTTGATCACATGCGGCTTGTCGAAGAAATGAACCCCTCGCTCCCGTAGCGAGCTATAGGCCGCCTGGATGTCGTTCACCGTAAAGTAGATCTTCGAAGAGGCGTGGCTAAACTCGGGCCGCTCCGACGCGCTCAGCATCAAGCGAATGCCGTCGCAGTCGAAGAAAGCCATTCCGGTAGGCGAGGAAAAGAGAAACCGCATCCCCAGCGTATCCCGATAGAAGCCGATCGACTTCTCCAGGTCGCGGACAGAAAGCGCGATTTGGCCGACCGTCCATTGCAGCGTCTGCGCGCGCGAGACGGTTTTTGTATCCACTGAGCTCCTCCCCCCCGAGCGGCATCGACAGAATCGTGTGCCGCTTCACGTACGCCCCGAATATATGACCACTTTGGATAAAAATCAACCTGACTGTGGAAAAAAGTGACTTTTCGAGCGCTGCCTGCCGGAAATATGCTAAATTTCAGGCTGCACATCCTCGTCGCGGGGTGTCACCGCCGAAACGATCTACCGGGGGGATCAATGGGGTTCTTGTTCATGAACGTTCTCCTCGCCGCGGTTCCGTCCCTCGCATTGATCGCCTTTTTTACGAGAAAGGGCCGCCTGAAGCCCGAGTTTCCGGGGCTCGTCTGGAAAACCTATTTTTTCGGCTTCCTCGCGGTGATTCCGGCAGCCCTCGCCGAATACGTCTTGGACGGACTTGCCGGGGGCGTCGCCCCCTCCCTTCGCTTGAACCTGATCCACGCCTTCCTGGTCGCGGGGCTCGTCGAGGAGGGCACCAAGCTCCTCGTCGTCCGGGTTTTCATCTACCGCAGGCCGGAGCTCAACGAGATCACCGACGGCGTCGTCTACACGATCGCCGCGGGCCTCGGTTTCGCCTTCTTCGAGAACATCCTGTACAGCTTCGGTCCGCCCGAGGTCCTCGTCGTGCGCGGCCTGACCGCGGTACCCCTCCACGCCATCTCCGCCGGCATCCTCGGCTACTACGTCGGCGTATCGAAGTTCGCCGAGCGTCCGCTGTTCGGACGCGGCCTCCTCTACGCGGTGTTGATTCACGGGTGCTACGACTTCCTTCTCTTCTCCGACGCTTGGACCGCGTTCCTCGTCATCCCGCTGCTCCTCGCCGGGTTCGCGATCCTGCTCGGGCTCTACCGAAAGGCTCTCGCGGCGGATCG
>JASHNV010000009.1 GCA_030041455.1 Spirochaetia bacterium | reverse complement strand
AATCTGGCGCACCTCCTGAATCCGGACGATCTCCCTGACATCCATGATGTCGATGCCGTAGTGCTCCCCGCCCAGTTGAAAGGTGACAATTTGAATCTGCTTGTCCGTCTCAGCCATGGGTGCTCTCTCGCACCACCTTAGTCCAGTTGGGGCACTTTTGCAAGGGCTCCTCGGCGCCGCCGCCCGCGCGCGCTCGGGCCCGCAGGTTCCGAGGCGGGCGCGAGACGACCTTCCCGGACCCCGGCCTTGGAGGGAGGAGAAAGTCGTCCCGGACGAAGCCGGAGCCTCGTCCCCTGCCGACTACGTGCCGCGCCTCTCAGCCGAGACGCCGAGGCCCAGGCCCTGCGCCGTCGTAGTGGTGGTCCATGTCGTGCCGCCGTCGAGCGAGACCGAGAGTCCGCCTTCGGTGGCGGCATAGACCGTGGCTCCGGAGGCGTACGCGCCGAGGACCACGCTCGATCCCAAGCCCTGCGCGGTCGTGGAGGTCGTCCAGGAGGAGCCCTCGTTCGTCGAGATCGAGAGGCCGCCCTCGGTGGCGGCATAGACCGAGGTGCCCGACGCGTACACCCCGAGGACGAGGCTCGAGCCCAAGCCTTGCGCGGTCGTGGAGGTCGTCCAGCTCGTCCCGCCGTTCGTCGAGATCGAGAGGCCGCCCTCGGTGGCGGCGCAGATCGCGGTTCCCGAGACGGAGACCCCGAGGACTTTGTTGCTCCCGAGTCCCTGCGCCGTTGTGTAATTCGTCCACGTCGTGCCGCCGTCCGTGGAGATGAGAAGACCCCCGTCGGTGGCGGCGTAAATCGTCGAGCCTGACGCGCAGACGCCGTATACGTCGTTGTTGCTCGATGTCGCGCCGAACCCCGCGGTCGTGGGGTAGGCGTCATTCGTCCAGCTCGTCCCGCCGTCGGACGAGATCGACAGACCGCCGTCGGTTGCGAGGTAGATCGTGGAGCCCGCGGCGTAGACGCCGTTCACTTCGTTGCCGCCGATGCCCTGCGCCGTCGTGGAGGTCGTCCAGCTCGTCCCGCCGTTCGTCGAGATCGAGAGGCCGTCTTGCGTCGCCGCGTACATCGCGGTCCCCGAAGCATAGATCCCGAGAACGGTATCGCTGCTCGAGCTTGGCACGAACGAAGCCCCTCCGCCCGAAGGTCCAAGCTCGCATCCGAGGACCGTCGCGAAAGACCCAAGAAGCGCGAGCGCGACCGACATTTTCATACGTAAAAATGTATCACACGTTCGGCGCCGCTCGCGCGATCGAAAGGGTCTCGGGCACGCGAGCTCCCTCACGAGGAAGCCGGGATCCCGGGGCTTCCGAAATCGAGGAGAATCTTGCCGCGCGCCGCGCGCGCCAGGATCACGGCGTGCGCCTCCTCCGCGCGGTCCCAGGGGAGTACGGCGTGCACGATCGGCGCGATGCTTCCCTCCGCCGCCCAGCCGAGGATCCTGCCAAGGGAGCGGCGGTACCACGCCCGGTCGCCGTGCGCGAGGGCCGGGGTCGCGCATACGGCGGTGCGCCTCCCGTTTGGAAGCACGCCCTTGATTCCGATCGACAGGAGCCCGCCGACCACGGGCGCGATGCCCCCGTCGGGCGAAGGGGAGAAGCCGTAGCTCACGAGCGTCCCGCCTTTCGCGAGGGTCTTCCAGGAGCGCTCAAGCGATCGTCCGCCGAAGGAATCGAAGGCGGCGTCGACGCCGCGTGGGCGGCGCCGCTTCAATTCGGCGACCCAGTCCCCGGCCCGGTCGAGGGGTAGAGCTCCTAGGCGCGCGATCAGGGGATGCTTGTCGACGGAAGCCGTGCCGAAAGCGCCCAGCCCGAGCAGGCGGGCGAGCTCAAGGGCGGCGGTCCCGACTCCGCCTGCCGCGCCGTGAATCAAGAAGCTCCCGCCCGGGGGCAAGCGCGCCTTCTTCTCGATGAGGGCGAGCGCGGTGAGATAGTTCAGGGGCAGCGCTCCGGCGGTCTCATCCTGGACGGCGTCCGGCACGTCGACGAGGACTCGCGGATCGAGATCGAGGTATTCCCGGTAGGCGGCCATCCTCGGAAGGAGGCCCAACACCCGCGCTCCGGGGGAAAATCCGGAAGCCTCGGATCCCGCCCCGACGACGTGGCCGAAGAACTCATAGCCCGGCGAGAAGGGAAGCCTCGGCGCAAGGACGTAACCGCCGCGGACCGCCATGACGTCGGCGAATCCCACGCCGGCGAAACGAACGCGTACCCGTATCTTGCCAGCCGCAAGGGGCGGCAACGGGCGGTCATCCGACCGCATCGAGCCGCGCTCGACAACCGTAAGGGTCTTCATGAGGTGCTCCTCAGGCTCTATCATGCCTCAACGCCGGCTCGGGGTCACGAACCTCGGTGTATTTTTCGGACGAATTGTCCGCCGGCCGCGGATTCTGCTCGGCGCCGCCCGGGGTCATGCCGAGGTACCTTGCGATGCCGACCCGCCGCTCAATGCCGATTACCTCCTCGAGAAAGCGCCGGTAGCGTGTGCGCGGGTCTTCCACGGCGACGGAGTGATCCCGCCTCTCCGCGAGGAGCCGGGTGCGGTCCTGGATTGCCGCGCGTTCGAGGCGCCAGACGCCGCGGGAACCGAGGAGGCGAAGCCGGTCCCGCGGCGTGAAGACGATGAGCGTCGTGTCTTCCACGTTGCGGACGGCGTAGCGCGACGGCAGGCAGGCGAGGACACGAAGCTCCGTCCACGGCAGAAGGAGCGGATGTACTCGGCTCCGTCGGCGCCGGGGCGGAACGAGCGAGGAGTCCCGAGACCACCGAGCCGATGGCACGGTGGCATTGCCTGAGGGCGCGAACTACGCGCCGCGCTCGACGACTCTCCGCCGCAGGCTCGGAGCGACCACTCGTGAATCAGGCGGCTTGTCCGAAGCCGATCGAAAAGGGGCTGAAACTCGCCGAGGTGGCCCATGCGGTAGTATACATCCTCCGCTCCGCATGGACGGAGCCCTTCGCTTCCAGGGACGCGAAAGGCGGTCCGGCTTCAGACGACGACGAGAACGGGAACGGTGCTCTTTCGGATGAGGTGAGCGGCGTTCGCGCCGAGAAGGTAGGCCTTGATCTTGTGCTTTCCGTGCGCGCCGGTCACGATCAGGTCGGCGTCCTCCCGCCGCGCGGCGTCGAAAATGGAGAGCGGCTGGGGTTCGTCGCGACGGACGATCCGGGCCTGGATGCCGTGAAGCGCGAGGTAGTCGATCTCCCTGCTCGCGTCGTCGCCGGCGCCGGGCTCGGTCATATCGAAGAGCACGAACTCGTCGGCAAGCTCCTTCATCGAGCTCACGAAGAAGCGCAGCGCGTTCTCCGAGGATCGACCGCCGTCGTAGGCGTAGAGCACCCGCTTGATCGCGGGCCTTCGCGTCGGAACGATGACGATCGGGCGGGGAGAGGTCCGAACGAGGTCCTCGGTCGTCGAGCCGACGATCGAGCGCTTGAAGTGCGCATTCTCGCCCTTTTGGCCGATCACGAGGAGATCTGCGGACCGGCATTCGTCGCAGATTTCGACGGTCGGGTAGCCTTCGCGGATCGCGGAGGAAGCGCGAAGGCCGGCCTTTTCGCACCGCTGTATGCAGTTTTCCGTGCAATTCTTCGCAAAGGCATGCAGGTCGTCGGCGATCTTCAGGTAGTATTGCTTGAGGCTAGGGTCGAGGGGCAGGTAGATCCGCTCCTGCGAGGCGTCGAACGAGCTTCCCGTATAGATGATCGGTACCTGAGTTTTGCGCGAGTCGACGACGAAGACGCACTTGATCGCGCTCCCCAGCGCGCGAGCGACCACAAGAGCCTGCTCGAACGCCTCGAAGGAAGCGTTCGAGCCGTCGATCCCGACGACAATCTGCTCTACCACGTCCCCGATCGGCTCCTTGGGAGGGAATAGTAGTACGCTTTCGGTCGTTCTTCAACCGATTCCGGTGCGCCCCTCCGAGCATTGCCGGATCGTTCGCGCCCCTGCCACGGAGGTCGGGCTATTTCGCCCGGGAAGTTTCCCCGTCCCAAGACGGTTTTGAGGCGGCAAAACGATTCCGTTGCGTTGCTTTGGGGTGTGCGACCACGAACCGCGCCGGAGGCGCACGGCGATTTCGGACAACGATTTCAATGAGCGTGTCGGCACGTGGGATCCCGCACATGCTCGAAGTCAACTCCAAAGAATGGTAGAACGCTCGAGTTCGGGCCATCGCCGAAGGCTATTCGCCGTCTCCCGATGCCGCCAGCCCGTTTTTCGTGAGTGTTCCTTAGAAAGGATCAGGGTGGCTCCTGGGTGAGGTTCCGGTGCAACCGGTCGAAGACCCCCGGCGGCGCGATCAAGAGGATCGAAAGGTAAATTCTTTTCACCAAGCAGCGGCGTACGTTCTCGGATAGTCGCCGCCATGCATGAGGATGCCCAAGAACGTTCCCAATCGCTCGCTGAATCTCGGCCGAGAAGGCGTGGCCCAAGCGTGGCTCGCTCGTTTCATAATAGTCGATAGCCTCGAAGGATTCGCTCACCGCCACCGGATGAAAGGAACGCTTCATTTCTCGAAGCGATTGTGAATGTGTCCACGTACATCCTCGCCGTCAACGGTCGCAGGTGAACGTGCCTTCACTTCCTTCAACCGCTCTTCCGCCACTCGTGCCCACGCGGAATCGAGTTGGAGGTCGGCGAATTGAGGGTGCGAAGCAACGCGTCAACGATCGTCACGCTTTCTTCAACTGGAAGCGTCTCGGCTTCGTCTATGAGTGCCTTCATCCCACGCATTCAAGACCCCTGCGCATGGCTGTCGAACTATTCTATACATAACGTCCGGTACCGTACATCGAAGGGGTATGGATGAGACTTTGGGCGCCTCCCGCCGATCTGCTGTTACCAAAGGATCGTGTCGATCCCGATTCGTCAAATCGCCCGCCATAAACCGCGTCACGGTGAAAACGACGCGTACGTAAAGAACAGATCGAGACAGGGGCCGGTCTTCGGAGAGCTCGTGCGTTGCCGGATCGGTGGACGTGGCACGTGACAGGATGGCGAGGATGCGTTTTGCGGACTGGGGAGCTCCTTGACGGCCTGTATCGCCGGCCACTACAGTGGAATGTCCGGTCGCTGCGATCTACGAGGCGGCGAACTGTTCTCTTTACATGGAGCCTGAAATGCCGGAAAGCCAAACCCTGATTCTGCAGTCCTACGAGCCACGATTCACCTACGAGCGAGCCCCGATGCTGGTCTATTGGGAGATGACGCGCTCGTGCGACCTCGCCTGCGTGCATTGCCGCGCCGAGGCGATGGCGCGGCCCCATCCCTTTGAGCTGTCCACCGAGGAGGGTCGGGCGCTCCTTCGCGAGATATGCGCCTTCGACGAGAAGCGACCGCCCCACCTCGTGCTCACCGGGGGTGATCCGCTCGCGCGGGCGGACATCTTCGATCTCATCGCCGAAGCCCGGGAGTTGGGAATCGAGGTGTCGGTCACGCCGGCGGCGACGCCCCGCCTCACGCGGCGCTCCTTGGAGCGGCTCAAAGGCGCGGGGATCGGCAGCCTGGCCCTCAGCCTCGACGGCTCGAGCGCAAGCCGCCATGACAGCTTCCGCGGGGTGCCGCTTACCTTCGAACGTACGATCGAGGCGATCGGCGAGACGGTCGCTCTTGGAATTCCGCTTCAGATCAACACGATGGTGACCGCCGCGACCGCTGACGATATCCCCTCAATCTACGAGGTCATCGCCTCATTGGGTGTCAATCGCTGGGGGCTCTTCTTCCTCATCGCGACGGGGCGTGGGAGAATGCTCGAGGAGATCTCTCCCGGCGAGAGCGAGAGGCTGCTCACCTGGCTCTGCGAGCGAAGCGAGTCAAGCGAGACCCCCTTCGTGATCAAGACCACCGAGGCGCACCATGTCCGGCGGATCTCCTACCAGCGGATGCACAGCCGGGGAGCGAGCGATGAGGCCTTCCTTCGCTCTCCCTTCGGACGAGGGCTCGGCGTGCGTGACGGAAACGGAGTCGTTTTCGTGTCGCACATCGGTGAGATCTTTCCGAGCGGATTCCTGCCGATTGCGTGCGGGAACGTTCGCACCCACCGCTTGACCGAGACCTATCGGAGCCGCGAGCCCTTCCCGACCCTGCGCAATCCGGACGCCCTCAAGGGCAAATGCCGACGATGCCCCTACAGGTTGATCTGCGGCGGGTCGCGCGCGCGGGCCTATGCCTCGACCGGAGACCCTCTCGAGAGCGACATGCTCTGTCCCTATCCAACCATCATGTTCCGCAATTGACCGTCAGAGGGAAACGGCTCACGAAGCCGGAGGCAGCTCGCAAGCCGACGGACGGAGCGGGTCGCGCGCTGCTCGAACGTTCCTCTCCTGGATCGAGGAGCGACTCGAGCAGGTGCCTCCGAAGAACGCGCGGCGCGCGCCCGGGCCGCGTTGCTCGGTCTCGTCGAGAACCGCGAAGGCCGACGAGCCCTACCACGACCTGGAGTGTCGGTTCACCCGCCTGCCGGCTCGAGGGACCGAGGCGCTGCGCGCTTGTGCCGCCGAATCTCGCGCGCGAAGACCGCGTGAACCTCCAAAACTCGACCCACAGCCCGCCCGCCGAAATCAGGCTCCCTTTTCATTCACACTTCCGACACCATCTCCCGGAGTCGGCGGGCTTGCGGTTCGCGAGCATGGGGACCAGACGAGGAGGGCTGCGGAGGAGGCGTTGGGGAAAAAGAAAGCCTGGCGACGTCCTACTCTCCCACCTCATGACAAGGCAGTACCATCGGCGCTGGAGGGCTTAACTTCCGTGTTCGGGATGGGAACGGGTGGGACCCCTCCGCTGTGGTCACCAGGCAATTACATCTATGCCGTTGAAGGACGGGCGAGGGGAAGGGGCGGCGGTCGGGGCCGCCGGCGGGGAGGGTGAGAGGAAAATATGGTCAAGCCTCACGGTAATTAGTACTGGTCGGCTCACAGTACCTTACGGTACGTCCACCGCCAGCCTATCAACCAGATAGTCTCTCTGGTACCTTCAGGGCACTTACGTGCCAGGGATGTCTCATCTTGAGGGGGGCTTCCCACTTAGATGCTTTCAGCGGTTATCCCCTCCGAACTTGGCTACCCAGCGCGTACCCTTGGCAGGATAACTGGTACACCAGAGGTTCGTCCGCTCCGGTCCTCTCGTACTAAGAGCAGCTCCTCGCAAACATCCAACGCCTGTGGCAGATAGGGACCGAACTGTCTCGCGACGTTCTGAACCCAGCTCACGTACCGCTTTAATTGGCGAACAGCCAAACCCTTGGGACCTGCTCCAGCCCCAGGATGCGATGAGCCGACATCGAGGTGCCAAACTTTGCCGTCGATATGAACTCTTGGGCAAAATCAGCCTGTTATCCCCGGAGTACCTTTTGTCCGTTAAGTGACGGCGCTTCCACGCGCCACCGCCAGATCACTAAGACCTACTTTCGTACCTGCTTGAGTTGTAGCTCTCGCAGTCAAGCCGCCTTGTGCCTTTACACTTCCACACTGATTTCCAACCAGTGCAAGGCGACCTTCGCGCACCTCCGTTACTCTTTAGGAGGCGACCGCCCCAGTCAAACCGCCCGCCTGACATTGTCCGCACCCCGGCTTCACGGAATGCGTTAGAAACCTAACCTGCACAGAGTGGTATTTCACCGTCGACTCCGCACAGCCTGACGACCATGCCTCGCAGTCTCCCACCTATCCTACACAGTGCAGATCAAATCTCAATGCCAAGTTACAGTAAAGGTTCACGGGGTCTTTCCGTCTAACCACAGGTAATCGGCATCTTCACCGATTCTTCAATTTCACCGGATCGCGCGTTGAGACAGCGCCCAAGGCGTTACACCATTCGTGCGGGTCGGAACTTACCCGACAAGGAATTTCGCTACCTTAGGACCGTTATAGTTACGGCCGCCGTTTACCGGGGCTTCAATTCAGAGCTTCGCCGCTTGCGCCGCTAACCCCTCCTCTTAACCTTCCGGCACCGGGCAGGTGTCAGCCCCTATACGTCACTTTGCAGTTTCGCAGAGACCTGTGTTTTTGGTAAACAGTCGCTTGGGCCATTTCTCTGCAACCTCCGTCACCGCTGTTACACCGTGCGAAGGCCACACTTCTCCCGAAGTTACGTGTGCATTTTGCCGAGTTCCTTAACGCGCGTTCTTCCGTGCGCCTGAGAATATTCATCTCGCCTACCTGTGTCGGTTTGCGGTACGGTCCCTTGTAACCTAGCCTCAGAAATTATTTCTTGGCACCCAGATCCCGCTCCGCTTCGCTTCGCCGTAGCTCCGCTCCCTTGCGCCTCACCTCGGCGGAGGGATTTCCCTCCCCGCCTCACAGGCTCGAACGCTTTGACCGGGACAACCGTCGCCCGGCCGGACAGCACCTTGTGCGTCATTCCTTCGAAATTACAAGAGGTACGGGAATATTAACCCGTTTCCCATCGACTACGCTTTTCAGCCTCGCCTTAGGGGCCGACTAACCCTTGGGAAGATTGCCTTAACCCTGGAAACCTTCGGCTTTCGGCGGACAGGAATCTCACCTGTCTTTTCGTTACTCATGCCTGCATCCTCTCTTCCATCCCCTCCAGAGGCCCTCGCGGATCCTCCTTCATCGGTCCATGGAATGCTCCCCTACCAACCGAAAAGCTCATCGCTTCCCGATTCCGCGGCTTCGGTGCTGTGCTTAGCCCCGTTGAATTATCGGCGCACGACTACTCGACCAGTGAGCTGTTACGCACTCTTTGAAGGGATGGCTGCTTCTAAGCCAACCTCCTGGCTGTCTTCGCAATCGCACTTCCTTTTCCACTGAGCACACCTTGGGGACCTTAGCCGGCGGTCTGGGCTCTTTCCCTTTTGACCACGAACCTTATCGCCCGTAGTCTGACTCCCACGCATTGTCTGACGGCATTCGGAGTTTGGTTGAGTTTGGTACCCGGTGAAGGGCCCTAGCCCATCCAGTGCTCTACCTCCGTCACAATCCGCGTAAGGCTAGCCCTAAAGCTATTTCGGGGAGTGCCAGCTATCTCCGAGTTTGATTAGCCTTTCACTCCTATCCACGGTTCATCCCTACCTTTTTCAACAGATTAAGGTTCGGTCCTCCACGCGGTTTTACCCGCGCTTCAACCTGACCATGGATAGATCACCCGGCTTCGGGTCTATTCCCAGCAACTGTGCGCCCTGTTCAGACTCGGTTTCCCTCCGGCTCCGGCTCTCCTGAGCCTTAACCTCGCTACTGAGAATAACTCGCAGGCTCATTCTACAAAAGGCACGCCATCACCGGTCTTCCAACCGGCTTTGACCGCTTGTAGGTCTACGGTTTCAGGTTCTCTTTCACTCCCCTTCCGGGGTGCTTTTCACCTTTCCCTCACGGTACTTCTGCACTATCGGTAGCTAGCACGTATTTAGCCTTGGATCGTGGTCGACCCAGCTTCCGACAGGATTTCACGTGCCCCGCCGTACTCGGGTTCCTCACCCGCGCAGATCCTTCCACTTCGCCTACGGGACTTTCACCCTCTTCGGTCGCCCTTCCCAGTAGCGTTCCGCTGTGGAAGCATTTTCTCCCCAACTGCGCGACAGACCTTACACTCTGTCCGGTCAGGCCCCTCAACCCCCATGATGCAACGGTGTAAGCCTCTCACACACCATGGGTTTAGGCTCTTCCCATTTCGCTCGCCGCTACTTTGGGAATCTCGTTTGATTTCTTTTCCTCCAGGTACTGAGATGGTTCAGTTCCCTGAGTCTCCCCCTCTGCAGGCTATCGTTTCACCGCAGAGTGACCGCCTCTTCGGCGGCCGGGTTACCCCATTCGGCAATCCGCGGATCACGGGATGTTTGCTCCTCCCCGCGGCTTTTCGCAGCTTACCACGGCCTTCCTCGTCGTCTAGCTCCAAGGCATCCACCATAGACCCTTCTTCGCTTGACCATATTCCTCTCTCACCCTTCTCTCCCTTCCCCTCACCCTATGTAAAAGATCTCGCCGTCTGTTCTTTACG
>JASHNV010000080.1 GCA_030041455.1 Spirochaetia bacterium | reverse complement strand
GCCGACGCCGCGCCGATCGAGAAGGCGGCTCTCAGGGAGCTCGCCGTCTCCTCGGGCCTTCCGGTCATCGCGATCGGCGGCATCCGGGCTGGCAACATGGCCGAGCTTCGCGCCCTCGGCTGCGCGGGGGTCGCGGTCGTCTCGGGGATTTGGGCGGCGGCCGATCCGGCGGAGGCGGTGAAGGACTTCCTCGCCCGTTGGGGAGCCTGACGCCGCGGCGGGATCGTCGACCTCGCGCCGGCAGGGGCGGATCGCGCAGGACTCGACCCAGGCTCGCGTCCTTGACACGGTCCGGCGGCTCGACTATCCTCGTCTCGTCACACGGGGTGCTTGGCGTCCGGCGCCAGGCTGAGAAAGCGCTTGCGCTTACCCATTGAACCTGATCTGGATAATGCCAGCGTAGGGAGACGCTTCATGACCTGCCTTCGTTGCTGTGCCGTTCGGAACGCCGCTCGTCGACCGCCCGCCCGGGAGGGACGCGATGGAGCGGACTAGCGGATCGACGCTCACGAGAAAGACCGCGCTTGCCGCGCTCTTCGTCGCTCTCGCGGTCGCCCTCTCCCCCTATACCTCGCTTCCGGTCGGCATCGCGAAGGTCGACCCGACGCAGCACTTCATCAACGTCCTTTCGGCCGTGCTCCTCGGGCCTCTGTGGGCCTGCGGAAACGCCGCCGCGGTCGGGCTCCTGCGGCTCTTCCTCGGCACCGGCACGCCCCTCGCCTTTCCCGGCGGCATGGTGGGCGCGCTCCTCGCGGGAATAGCCTTCAGACTTACGAACAGCATCTATTGGGCGGCGGCCGGAGAGGTCTTCGGAACCGGAGTGCTCGGCTCCCTCCTGAGCGCCTATTGGATCGCCCCGTCGTTCATGGGCAAGACCATGAGCCTCCTCCCGCTCTTCGCCTCGTTCATCGCGAGCACCGTGGCGGGATCGATCATCGCGGTGCTCGTGCTCGCACTCCTGAAGCGGGCGGGAGTTTTGCCCCGCTTCGCGGGGCGGGAGCCCGGCGGCCGACCTCCCGATGGTCGTTGAGGCTCGAGACCTCTCCTTTCGTTTCGCGGGGAGCGACCGGCCTGCCTTCCAAGGGGTGACCTTCGACGCTCGCGAGGGCAGCCTTACCGTCCTCGCGGGGCCCAACGGGAGCGGGAAGTCCACGCTGCTTCGCTGCCTTGCCGGACTCATGCCCCACTTCTACCCCGGGGAGCTCGGCGGAGCGCTTCGGATCGAGGGAAAGGACGCCGTCGCGCTCGAGCCCTCGGCGTTCTTCGGTGTCGTCGCGCTCGCCGGCCAGAATCCGAGCGACCAGCTCTTCGCTTCGAGCCTTCGCGAGGAGATCGCCTTCGGCCTCGAGAACCTCGGGCTCCCGTGCTGGGAGATCGAGCGGCGCATCGAGGAGGTCGCCGGGCGGCTCGATCTCTCAGGCGATCTCGATCGGCCGGCGAGGTCGCTCTCGGGAGGGCGGCAAAAGATCGCGCTCCTTGCCGTCATGCTCGCCCTCGCGCCGAAGTGCCTGCTCCTCGACGAGCCGTTCGCGAACCTGAGCCCGGGCTACCAAGACCTCCTCGCCGGGCACCTTGCGGACCTGAAAACGCTCGGGACCGCGGTCATCGTGGGCGACCATCGGTTGCGGCCGGTCTGGCGCCTCGCCGACCAGGCCGTCGTGCTCGAATCGGGAGGAGCCGAGCTCCTCCCGGCGCTCGATCGCGGAGCCGCGCATCCCTTCCTCGCAGCCTGCCTCGCCGACGGGAAGGAGGGGCCGCTCCCGCCGCTCCGACCGGACCTAGGCGTCCCGCGGCTCTGGAGCGCCGAGGGCATCGCCTACGCCGCTTCCGGCCGGGAGATCCTCGTCCGGGAGTCGCTCGCCGTCTCGGAAGGCGAGACGGTGTTTGTCGAGGGCGCGAACGGCGCGGGGAAGACGACGCTGCTCAGGCTCCTCCGCGGTTTTCTCAAGCCCCGCTCCGGCGAGCTCCTCTTCAAGGGGCGCCGGCTTCCGCGACGAGCGCTCTCGGGCCTCTCGCGGGCGATCGGCTTCGCCGTCCAGAACCCCGGGCTCCAGTTCTGCCGCCTGACCGTCCGCGCGGAGCTCGACCTCGCGGCTCGATTGTGGGGAGCCGTCGATCCCGCCTGGTCCGCGTGGGTCATGGAGCTCCTCGATCTCCGCCCCCTCGAGGGCAGGATTCCGCACCAGCTGAGCGAGGGGGAAAAGCGTCGGCTTGCCATCGGCTGCGCGCTCGTCGCGAGGCCCGAGGCGCTCCTCCTCGACGAGCCGACGGCCGGCTTGGATCCTTTCCTGAGAGGGTCGCTCGAAGCGCTCCTCCGCCGCCTCCAGGAAGGGGGAATCGCGCTCGTCGTCGCCACGCACGACGAGCGCCTGCGCTCCCGGATTCCGGGGAGGAGCGTCAGGATCGCCGACGGAAGGCTCAGCGAGTGAGCGACCCTCGAGTCCGCCTGCTCTACCTCGCGCTCTATCTCGCGCTCGCCTCGAAGGCGTCGAGGGTGGAGAGCCTGTCGCTGCTCCTCGCCCTTCCTGCGAGCGTCGTCGCGATCGCTCGGCTCTGGCGGGCGTGCCCGCGCTTTCTTCGCTTCATCGTCCCCTCCGCGCTCTTCTATGGAGCCGTTCTCTATTTCTCAGGCGGCCTTCGCGCCGCCGCCGTCTCGGCGCTCCGGCTGCTCGACCTCGCCTCAGGCGCCTTCGTGTACTTCCAGACGACGAGTCCCGAGCGATTCAGGAAGACCCTTCTTGCCCTCCGTCTGCCGAAGCCGTTCGTTTTCGTCTTTTCCTCGTCCTTCCAGTTCATCGAAGCCGTCTCGAGCCGCGTCGCCGAGATCCACGAAGGCCTGAGGGCGCGCGGCATTCCGCTCGACCGGATCCCGGGCTTCGCGCGATGGCTTCCCGCTTTCCTCCTTCCGGTCATGGTCGATTGCTTCAGGACGGCCGAGCGGCTCGCCGAGACGATGGAGGTCCGGGGCTTTTCGGCGGGCACGCCCCGCCACGACCTCCGCTGGCGCGGGCTCGACACCGCGCGCGCGATCGCGGCGACGGGCCTCTTCGCCTGCTTGTGGCTTGCGCTCCCGTAAGCGTCGGCTTTCCGCGCGCGGGGGCACGGAGTCGCGAGAGCCGTCATCCGGCATGCTCCGGGCGACGCCGCGTCCGGGCCGCTCCTCCCCTTTGCGCTCCCGGCCTGAGGGCTTGAGCGGTCGCATTTTCTTGACAGGCTGAGCCCGGCGCTCTACCATACCCCATCCGAACTCCGCATGGGAGGAGCGACATGAAACGACCGCTTGCGGCCGCCGCGCTTGCCGTCCTGGTCCCTCTCGGCGCCCTCGCGCAGACGGATTACCTCGCTCAGTCCGACTCGTTGAGCCACGCGGAGCAGAACACGCAGAGCTTCGCTCTTTTGTCGGGCGTCCTCCCGACCGTCGCGTCGGATCAGGATCGCGCGGAGATCTATTGGCGTCTGTCCCGCGACACGCTCCACGAGGCCGACTATCGTCAGGCGATGGGCGCCTCGAAGGCGGAGCTGCTTGCTCGCTACAAGAAAGGCGAGGGGTTCGCCGACCAGTGCATCGCCGCCGATCCGTCCAATCCCCACGGCTACTTCTGGAAGGCGTCGAATCTCGGACGATGGGGGCAGACGCGGGGCGTGCTCGCGTCGCTGAACCTCGTCGATCCCATCCGCAAGCTCGCCGAAAAGGCCGTCTCGCTCGACCCCGCCTACGGCGATCCGTGGTTCCTGCTCGGTCAGCTCTACGAGCAGGTTCCCCAGTTCCTGTCGTACGGGAACGTTCAGTGGGCGGTCTCGCTTGGACGCAAGGCCGTGGACGCGCGCACGGACGAAGTCGAGCGCGGCGTCGAGAAGGACGTTCCGCTCGACTACTACGTCCAGCTCGCCCGTCACCTTGCGAAGCGGAACTGGTCGGAATCGAAGCGGGCGCAGGAGCAGCCGATCGAAGCGCAGAAGTTCGCGTCGATCCAGGACGTCGCCGAGAAGAACGACTACTACGAGGGGTCGGTGCAGATTCCCGACCTGTCCGACCGCGACGAGGCGAAGCAAATCGACCGGTTCGTCATTTCCCAGGTCCAAGCGATCTCGAACCCTACCCCCGCGCAGACGCAGGACCTCGATCACGCGAGAAGCGACCTCGCCTCCCTCGGCGGCTGACGAGCGCCCGGTCCGAGGAGCGCGCCTGGAAGCCGCGGCGTCGAGGAGCGCTCCGCTCCAGTCGGGCGCGGCGCGTTCCGCGTGGCTGCGGGACGTCAGTTCCGGCGCATCGGCTGCGAAGAAAAGCTTCTCTGCGGCGCCTGGAATCGGGGAGCCTGGACCCTCTGGGGCGGCGCCTCGTGGGCCGGGCCGACCCTCGGCGGCGGCCCTTGAGGCGGCAGGGGCCTGTCGCGCCACTCGGGCTGCGCTCCGCGCTGGACGGGCTCGGCGAGTCGCGGGCGCGCCGCGAACGACCCCCCGGGGCGAGGCTGCGGCCGGAAATGCGCGTGGCCCGCGAAGGCACCCCCGGGCGGGAAGACCCCGACGGCGGCGAAAGGCGGCGGCGACGCGTAGTTGGGCCCCTCGTAGGAGACCCCGCCGTCGATCTGCGCGCCGTCGAGGTCCGCGTTGATGCCTTGAACGGTCACGTCCCCGGTCACGGTCAGGGCCGCGAGCACGCAATTGTCGCCGGTGATGACGACGTCGCCGACGATGACGGTCGCGTCGACCCCGCTTCCGGTGATCGCGACGTTGTTGGCGGAGACGACGAGAGTTCCCACGTACTGGACCGGCTGCAGCTGGATGGTGGCGTCGTCGAGCATCGGGATCGAGTCCGTCGAGTACTGCGCGGTCGCGGGAGCAGGCGCCTGGTCCTGGGCCTCGGTGGTCATGCAGCCTGCAAGGAGCGCCATGTCGATCGCGAGGACGGCGAAGGCGAGAACCCCCCTTTGCAGGGCCGTGACCCGCCCCCCGCGCCTCGGGGAGCTTGCGAGCTCCCGAGCCCCGCGCGCCTCGATCCGGGCTCTCGGCGGACGCTCCCGATCCGGGAGCCGGGGTGCCTCCATACGTGTTCGTGTCGATCCGCGAGAAACCCTCAAGACTTCACTCCAGGCCGCCCTATCGGGCGGCTTCCTCAAGCTTTTGATAGACGTCGGTGCCGCTCACGGCTTCGTTGCTCTTCGCGTAGTCGACGGCCGTCTCGCCTGCTCCGCTCACCGCTTTCGCGTTCGCGCCTGAGGCGAGGAGCGCCGTGATCACCTCCGGATTCTGCGTGAAACCCGCGGCGATCATGAGCGGAGTCCAGCCGTCTTCAGTCTTCGCGTTGACCTCCGCGCCTGCCTTGATGAGCTCCTCGGTCACCGCGAGGCTCGAATTGTTCCGCGCGGCGAGCGCGAGCGCGGTCCATCCTGCTTGAGTCTTCGCGTTCACGTCCGCGCCCGCCTTCAGGAGGAGCTCGATCACTCCGGGATTCGAGTTGTTCCGCGCGGCGGCCATGAGGGGCGTCGCGTCGTAGGCGGAGCGGGCGTTCACGCTCGCGCCGGAAGCGATAAGCCCGGAGACCACCGCGGGATTCCGCGCGAAGCCCGCCGCGAGCGCGAGCGGAGTCCAGCCGTCCTTGGTCCGCGCCTCGACGTCGGCGCCGGCCTTGACGAGCTCGGCGGCCACCTCGGGGCTCGAGTTGCTCCGCGCGGCGAGCGCGAGCGCGGTCCAGCCGTCTAGGGTCTTCGCGTTGACCTCCGCGCCCGCGGCGAGAAGCAGCCCCACCGCCTTGGGATTCGCATTGCTCCGGGCCGCGGCCATGAGGGGCGTCGCGCCGTAGCCGGTGCGGGCGTTCACGCTCGCGCCGGACGCGAGGAGCGCGCGGATGACCGCGGGGTCGCGCGAAAAAGCCGCGGCGACCATCAACGGGGTCCATCCGTCCTTGCCCTGCGCGTTCACGTTCGCGCCGGCCTTGATGAGCTCGGCGACCACTTCGGGGTTGCCGTTGCTCCGCGCGGCGAGCGCGAGCGCGGTCCAGCCGCCCGGGGTCTGCGCGTTCAGGTCCGCGCCGGCCCTCACGAGCTCGGTGACGATCCCGGGGTTCGCGTTGTTCCTCGCGGCGATCATGAGGGGCGTCGCGCCGTGGCCGTCGCGCTCTTCCACGCGGCCCCTCGTCGCGAGGAACGGCGCGAGGACCCGCGGGTCCGCGGCGAACCGAGCGGCGATCATGAGGGGCGTCTCGCCGTAGCCGTCTTTCGCCTCCGCGTCCGCCCCCGCCGCGAGGAGCGCGGAGATCGTCTCCGGGGCCCGGCCGGCCCGGGCCGCGAGCATGAGCGCGGTCCAGCCGTCCTTGGTCCGGCCGTTGACGTCGGAGCCCGCGCCGATGAGCGCCGCGACCACCTCCGGATTCCGGTTGTGCCTCGCGGCGACCATGAGCGCGGTCGCGCCGTTCGCGTTTCGCGCCGCGACCGACGCGCCGGAGGCGAGAAGCTCCCGGGTCACCGCGGCGCTCGTGTTGAAGCGCGCGGCCACCATGAGCGCGGTCGCGCCGTGCCGGTTCACGGCCTTCAGGTCCGCGCCGCCTGCGAGGAGATCGGCAGCGGCTTCGGGGCGCGAATTGAAGCCGGAGGCGTCCATGAGCGCGGTCCACCCGTCCTTGTTCCCGACGTTGACCTCCGCCCCTGCCGCGAGGAGCACCGGGATCACCTTGGGATTTCGGTTGAAGGCGGAGGCGTCCATGAGCGCGGTCCAGCCGTCCTTGGTGCGGGCGTTGACGTCCGCACCAGCCGCGAGGAGCACCCGGATCACCGCGGGGTTCGGATTATTTCGGGCGGCCACCATGAGCGCGGTCCAGCCGTCCTTGGTCGGGGCGTTGACCTCGGCGCCGCCCTGGATGGCTGCCTGGACCTCCTGCGGGCCGCCCGACCGCGCGATTTGGAAGAAGTCCGCCGACCTCGGCACGCTCGCGCAGCCGCCGAGCGCGAGGGCGAGAAGGAGGGAGAGAGGGAGAGCCGGGACCAAGAGCGCGCGCCCTCCGCCGCCGAGCCGGGAGCGGACGCTCTTCGCCTCCCGAGCGCTCGCATCTCCGTGCAGTCTGGGACTTCTCATCGTAAGGACCGACCTCCGCGCGATCGTCTGTCTTCAGTGTATCCCATTTCCCCTCGGTTTGCCTACGACGGGCCGAGGCGGCGGCTTGAAGCTCTCACGGAGCCCGGCTAAGATCTCGGCATCGTGACTCGAGATCGGATACCCGCCTCCGTCGTCAGGCGGCCCCCTGCGCGCGCTCGAAGCGGGCTCCTCCTCCTCCCGGTCTTCTTCCTGCTCGGCTCCTGCGCGACGACGTCCGAGGCGCGGCTCCGCCCTCTCCCCCCCGAAATCACCTTCGCGGGCCAGCCGGTTCCCCTCGAAAACGACGACACCGCGGAGCGCGTTTGGAGCTGGTACAACTTCTTTCTCTCGCGTCCCTGGGCGGTCGAGCTCTGGCTCGAGCGGTCCGGGACGATCTTCCCCTACGTCGACCGGGAGCTCGCGGCGCGCGGCATGCCCCGCGACCTCCGCTATCTCGCCGTCGCGGAGAGCGCGCTCTCCCCGGAGGCCACCTCCCCGGTCGGCGCGGCGGGGATTTGGCAGTTCATGCCCGCCACGGCGGCGCTCTACGGGCTTCGAGTCGGGACGTACGTCGACGAGCGCTACGACTTCCTCCTCGAGACCCGGGCCGCGCTCGACTACTTCGCCGACGCGCGCAGGAGGCTCGGGGGCTCCTGGGCGCTCGTGTGCGCCTCCTACGACCTCGGCGTGAGCGCGGTGGCGCTCAGGATGGCGCAGCAGAAGAGCTCCGACTACTGGACGATGGTCTTCCCGAGCGAGACCGACGACTACGTGCCGAAGATCGTCGCGATCAAGCTCATCATGGAGCACGCAAGTGAGCTCGGTTTCCCCGCGCCCATACCCGCGCGGACCTCGGAGCGCGTCGAGCTCGCCTCCGGAGCGAACCCGGTCTATCTCGCGGACATCGCGCTTGAGACCGGGCTCTCCTACCGCGCGATATGGCTCGCGAACCCCCAGTTCCGCAAGCCCTTTCTTCCCCCGGGACGCTACGCCCTCTACCTTCCCGCGCCGCTCCCGCCTTCCGCCGCGGAGCTGAGCGCCTACGAGAGCCTCCTCCCCTACGAGCCGGGGAGCTACACCGTGGAGAGGGGCGACACCCTCGGGAAGATCGCGCGCTCCTTGGGCGTGAGCGTCGACGAGCTTTCGACCTTCAACGAGCTCGATCCGACGAAGAGCCTCGCGGTCGGGACGAAGCTCGCGTTCTGGCGGCGGGTCGAGACCTCCTGGTAGCGCGAGGCCTCACTCCGTCACCTCCCAGGGATTGGTCCTCCGCTTTCGGCCGAGGAGACTCGCCTTGGTCACCCGCGTGCCCGAGGCCTCGATGTCGTGCACGGCCTGCTCGACCTTGCGCTTGCGCTCGAAGGCTCCGTCGAAGAGCTCAGGCTGGCTCGGCTGCGCGCCGCCGTCGCTCGCCGACACGCCGACTCCGAGGAGGCGCACCGCTGCGCCGCTCCAGCGCGCCTGAAAGAGCGCCAGGGCCCGGGAGTTGATCTCCTCGGCCGAGACGAGGGGATGGCGGAGGGTCTCCTGCGCGCTCACGGTCGTGAAATCGGCGTAGCGAAGCTTCAAGGTCACCGTCTTCGCTTCCACGCGCTCGTCGATCAAGCGGGACATGACCTCGTGGGAGAGGTCGAGGACGACCGCCCGGATCCGATCGAGGTCCACGGTGTCCTTCGCGAAGGTGAGCTCGTTGCTGATCGATCGCGACTTCCGCTCCCCGACGTAGACTCCGGGGTCGATCCCCCTCACGACGTCCGCGAGAAAGGCCCCCGAGGCGGCGCCCACCTTCGCCTTGAGCGCCTCGATCGGCTCGGCGCGGAGCGCGCGCACGGAGGTGATTCCGACCTCCGAGAGGCGCGCGAGCGTCTTTTTCCCGAGGCCCCAGAGGTCGGCGAGCTCGAGCCGGTCGATGAACTCCTCCTCGCCCCCGGGCTCGACCACGTAGAGGCCGTCGGGCTTCTCGAACTCGGAGGCGAGCTTCGCAAGGTAGCGGTTCGGAGCCACGCCCACCGAGGTCGTGAGCCCGGTTGCGTCGAGAATCTCCTTCTTCAGCCTGCGCGCCACGTCGCTCGGCGCGCCGAGGAGCCTCTCGGTGCCGCTTAGGTTGAGACTTGCCTCGTCGATCGAGATCCGGACCGCGTCGGGGGTGTAGGCCTCGAACAGGCGCATGATCCCGCCTGAGACCTCGCGGTAGCGCTCGAAGCGGACGGGGAGGTAGATCGCGTCGGGGCAGCGCCTGAAGGCGAAGGCGATCGGCATCGCCGAGCGGATGCCGAACTTCCGCGCCTCGTAGGAGCAGGCCGACACGACGCCGCGGCTGCCCGGCGCCGCGCCGACCACCACCGGCTTTCCGCGGTATTCCGGGTGGTCGACCTGCTCGACGGAGGCGAAGAAGGCGTCGAGGTCGACGTGAAAGTACACCTCAGCCATCTCGATGCTCCTTTCAGCCCGAGAGCGCGAGGCGCTCCCGCACCACGAGCTCCTTGGTCGCTTGAATGTTCTTTCCCGTCACCTCGATCGGATAGGGCGGGGAGTCGTAGCGAAGCTCGATCGTGATCTCGACCGCGCTTCCCTGCGAGAGCGTGAACTGGACGGGAAGGGGAAAGGGCGGATTCCTGCCGATGAGGATGCGCGCGGTGTTCGAGGTCGGATCGTAGCTGAACGGAAAGTTCGAGTCGAATATCACGATCTCCTGTTTCGAGGCGAGCGTGACGAGAACCTTGGACGGCTCGCCGACCGGCCGGAGCGTGAGATCGACCTCGCGCCGGTCGAGGAAGGTCGACTCGCTCTTCTCGACCGAGAGGACCTCCGGGAGCCCCGCGAGCGCGGCGGAATACTCGCGCGAGCGCGTCGTCACCGTGCGCGCTCCGTTCCCTGAGACCTTGAAGGTCACGCCGCGGATGGGCGCGGGGCTCGACAGGCTGATGGAGCGCGTGCGGGCGGTGAGATCCACCGACTCGCGGACCGAGACCGGCTGCGGATGGCGGGCGTCGTAGGGCGAGAACGCGCACAGGTAGAGCGCGAGGGCGAGCGACCCGGCGCCGAGCAGCGCCTCGGCGATCCGAACGAAGGCCCGGCGGCGCCGTCGCCGATCCCTGCGAAACAGGAAGTCCAGCCTGATGACCATGAGGAGGAAGGGGAGGATGTTGAGCGCGATGAGGAGGTTCCCCCGCACCCGCGAGAGGAGCACCACCCCGATCGCGTCGAGCGCGGGGAGCGAGAAGATGTCGACCGCCGCCTTCACGAGCCAGGCCGTCGACACGACCATGCAGAGCGCCTTCACGAGGCGCCACGGCGCGGCGACGAACAGGAGCGCCCACATGAACGCCCACAGGAGGTAGTAGGTGAGGGAGATGTCGATGAGCGCGAGGACCGCGATGTCCACGAGCAGAAGGAAGACGACCGCCGCGTCGTAGAACCGGGCGCTCCGCGCGAAGGGAAGCGCCCGCAGGATCCTGAAGAGGAGCGCGAGGAGGAATACCGCCATGAGCACTTTGAGCGCGAAGAAGAGGAAGGGCGCGTGCTGCCACAACGACGGGAAGTTCCTGATCAGGGTGATCCCCACGAGGAGGAGCGTGCTCAGGAAGAGAAAGACGAAGACGACCGCGAGCAGGAGCGGAAGCGACGGCAGGTGGCGGACGAGCGCCCCGAGGTAGCGTTCGAAGCGCTCCTTGAAGACGAGCGGATAGAGCAGCGCGAGGGAGAGGACCGCGAGGAGGAGGAGGACGTACTGCTCCTCGGTGAGAATGAACGAAAAGAAGCGCGCCTGGAAGAACAGGTAGTGCCGGTCCCACGTCGTCACGAAGCCGCCTGAGTTGAGCTCGAGGAACTCGCGAAAGAAGCGCTCGAAGGTCTCGGCCCACGAGGCGACCGACCGCCCCGAGGGCGCCCCGGCGGCGTCGGAGAGCTCGATGGACGGATAATCCGCCTCGAGGAACGGGTCGATCGCGGGGGGCGTATCGATGAGTCCGAGCCTGAAGATCTGCGTCTGGTTCCCCCGAAGGAGGTAGAACAGCCCGCTCCTGTCGAACGACTCGGTCACCCGGTTGATGAGCCAGTACGGGGCGATGATCCGCCGGCCGCCCGCGGTCACGAGGACCCGCGAGGGAACGCCGCGAAAGCTCAGGTAGAGCACCGCCACCGGATGGTCGGGGAAGTAGTTCGCGAGAAACTGCCGCGACCCGATGGGGTAGGCCGGCCCCTCGCCGGACTGGGCGCCGAGGAAGAGGAACCTGACCGTGATCGGCGGAACCCGGTTCCGCAGCACCTCGATGAGCCTGAGCGCGAGCGCGAGGTTGATCGAGCCGTCCGCTCCGCGCGACGCGCCCGGCCCCTGGTCGAGGGAGACGACGACGAGGAGCTCGTCGGGCCGAGCCCCCTTGACCACCGCCTCGATCGAGCTCGAGTAGGAGTGCACGGCTACGAGATCGGAGAGCGACTGGCGCTCGAAGGGCTCTCCGATCTCCTCCAGGCGGGCGGCGATCCTGGCCAACGCCGCGCGCTCCCCGGCCGATCCCTCGGTTCTCGGGAACTGAGCCTCGAAAAAGGCGAGATCCTGGGACGGCGTCGGCGGGACGCCGGTTCCCTGCGCGCCTGCCCGAAGGATCGTCAGGGAGAGGAGGGAAGCCGCGAGCGCGAGCTTTTTCATGTGAACGAGCACACAGTAGGAGAACTTGCGAAATTCGTCAACCGCGCGTTGGTGGAAGCCGTTTCCCGTGGTAAAATACCCCGGAAACCACCGAGAGGGACGAAACGATGGAGTTGATCCCGCCGATCGAGAACAGGATAAGCATCCAGAAGTTCAGCTCGACGCCGATCGAGCCAGACAAGCTTCGAAGGGTGCTCGATGCCGGCCGTCGCGCGCCTTCCGCGAAGAATCGCCAGCCGTGGCGGTTCGTGGTGCTGCTGAACGAGCCGCTTCGCAAGAAGATCGAGACCGCGGCCTTCGGCCAGGAGCACGTCGGGCAGGCGCCGGCCATCGTGGCCGCCTGCACGACGAACATCGACTACATGATGCCCAACGGCCAGCTCTCCTATCCGATCGACATCGCGCTCGCGGTCGCCTTCATGATGATCCAGGCGCAGGCCGAGGACGTCGGAAGCTGCGTCGTCACCACCTTCGACGAGCGCGACGTGAAGGAGATCCTCTCGATCCCCTTCTCGATGCGCGTGGTGATGCTGCTCCTCCTCGGCTATCCGGCGGAGCGGCCGATCCCGCCGACGCGAAAGTCCTTCGAGAGCGTCGTCTCCTTCAATCACTGGTAGCGGCCTTGGCGGCCTATCTCGAGTACTCGATCGCCTCCCGCAGCCGGTGCCGCTCGAGTCCGAGCCCGATGAGCTTGTCGAGGAGCTGCGGATAGGCGAGGCCCGAGGCGGCGCACATCCGAGCGAACATGCTGATGTTCGTGAATCCCGGGATCGTGTTGATCTCGTTGAGAAGCACGGCGCCGCTTCCCGCCTCCAGGAAGAAGTCGACCCGCGCGAACCCCTCGACGCCGGCGCTCTCGTACGCCGCCTCGGCCACCCGCTTGATCTCCTCGATCTTCGCGGCCGGGAGCTCGGCGGGAACGATCAGCCGAGCGCCGTCGGGATCCACGTACTTCGCCTCGTAGTCGTAGAAGGGGCCGCGCGACACGATCTCCCCGGGGGGGTACGCCTCGACCCCGGCGTTTCCGGTCACCGAGCACTCGATCTCCCGCCCCGCGATGGCGGGCTCGACGATCGCGCGGGTGTCGAAGCGAAGCGCCTCCCGCACCGCGGCGGCGAAGCCTTCGAGGCGCTCGACTCTCGCGACGCCGAGCGAAGAGCCCGCGCTCACGGGCTTCACGAAGAGCGGGAGGCCGAACCGCCCGCGCGCCTCCTCGGCGAGCTCCGCGAGCCGCTCGGGGCTCCGCGCGGACTGCGTCGAGAGCGTCATGAACGGAACGATCGGGAGGCCCGCGCTCCGCCAGACCGTCTTGACGGCGGCCTTGTCCATCGAGAGCGCGCTCGCGAGGACGCCCGCGCCGACGTAGGGAAGGCGCGCGAGCTCGAGGAGGCCCTGCACGGTGCCGTCCTCCCCGAAGCTCCCGTGGAGCACGGGAAAGACGATGTCGACCGTGAGCGCCTTCCCGTCCGCCGCGAGGCCCCGCGCCGGCACGACGTGCACGAGGCTCTCCGGACGCTTCTCGATCGCGAGGAAGCGGGTCTCCCCCGAGCCCGAGTAGCGCTCGGTCTCCTGGAGGTGCCAGGCTCCCTCCTCGTCGATCCCGATGAGGAGCGGCGCGTAGCGCTCCCGGTCGAGGTTCGCCACGACCGACGCCGCCGAGCGGCAGGAGACTTCATGCTCGACGGTTCTTCCTCCGTACAATATCGCGACGGCGACCACGTGCTCCTCCTCGAAAAGCCCCGGGGATTATCGAAGCAACGAGCGAAAAATGCAAGGCGGACTCGAGCCGCGCCCGGGTTCGTGCTATAGTGACCGGGGGACTCGCGTCGCGCACATGGGCACTCGAGGCTACGGCATCTTCTCGTGGTTCGGCTACCGCCCGGCGCTCGAGCGGCGGGTCCGCGCGATCAAGGCCGCGGGCTACCAAGCCACCGCGCTCTGGCTCGGCCGCCACGAGCCGCTCGTCCACGAAGGCAAGGCGGACACGATCCCGTCGGTGATCCGCGACGGGGGACTCTTTTTCGAATACGTCCACGCGCCCTACGGAAATGTCAACAAGCTCTGGTCGGCCGATCCGTCGGAGCGGGCGGTCATCCGGGGCGACTACGCGAGCGCGATCCGGTTCTGCGCGAGACATCGCGTTCCGACGGTCGTCATGCACGTCGTGAAGGGGATCAATCCCCCCGCCTATGCGAGCGGGGGCCGGGATACCTTCGCCGACCTCGTCAAGCTCGCCGAGGACCTCGGCGTTCGGATCGCCGTCGAGAACACGCGCCACGAGGCCTACGTCGAGCGCATCCTCGAGAGCCTCGATTCGCCGAGCCTCGGCTTCTGCTACGACTCCTCCCACGACTTCCTCCACGGCGAGGAGGCCGGAGCCGTTCTCGCGCGATGGGGCAAGCGGCTCCTCGTCACCCACCTCTCGGACAACGACGGGCTCGCGGACCGGCACTGGCTCCCGGGCCTCGGAACGGGCCGATGGGAGGCGGTCGCCCGCTCGTTTCCCCCCTTCTACGGCGGCTACCTCACGCTCGAGGTTCTGCCGAAGCGGGAGCAGTTCGGAGACCCGGAGCGGTTCCTCCGCGACGGGATCGCGAGGCTCGACTGGATCGCCTCGCTCGTGCGCGAAGCTTCCTCGCAGGCGTAGGAAGCCCGGTCAGCGCTTCGCGAAGCCGAGCTCGCCGAGCGCGCGCTCCGCCGCCGCCCTCTCGTCCCAGGCCCGGACTCGATCGCGGTAGATGATGGTGGTCTCGTGCCCCTTTCCGAGCAGGAGCACCGTGTCGCCGGGATGCGCCTCGGAGACCGCCTTGCGGATCGCCTCCATCCTGTCGGGGATCAGGAAGAGCGCCCCGTCTCGGCGCTTCGCCGGTCCGACGCCCGAGGCGATCTCCTCGAGGATCCCGAGGGGCTCCTCGCCCCTCGGATCCTCGTCGGCGAGGATGATCACGTCGCAGAAGCGGGAGGCGACCTCCCCCTGAAGCGCGCGCTTCGCGACGTCGCGCTCGCCCGCGGAGCCGAAGACCGCGATGAGGCGCTTGCCCTCCCGGGCTCGGACCGAGCGGAAGACCGCCTCGAAGGAGCTCGGGGTGTGCGCGTAGTCGACGATGACGTCGAACGGCTGGCCGACGTCGACCGAGGCCATCCGCCCGGGCACCGGGCGGAGACGCGGGAGGAGGGGAACGAGCTCACCGGCCGGCCGGCCGGTGAGGCGCGAGACGGCGAGGAGCGCGGCGAGGCAATTGCCGACGTTGAAGCGGCCCGGCAGGTTGATCCTCGCTTCGCCTCGCTCCGCCCCGTCGAGGAGCGAGAAGCTGCTCCCCGCGGCGTCCGAGCGGACGTCGAGGGCGCGCACGTCCGCCTCTGATCCCTCCGCGCTGTAGGAGTACACGGGTTTCGAGGTCGAGCGCGAGAAGTAGGCGGCCGAGGGGTCGTCGGCGTTGACGACGCCGAAGCAGCTCACCTCCCGCCCGGGTCGGCCGACGCGCTTCGCCCCCGGCTCGGTCGAGCGGCCGAGCGCGCGGAACAGGTTCGCCTTGTCGTCGCGGTAGCGCTCCCAGGTGCCGTGAAACTCGAGATGCTCGTGGGTCACGTTCGTGAGGACGCCGACGTCGTAGGCGACGTCCAGGAGCCTTCCGGTCCGCGCCGAGAGGCCGTGCGAGGAGGACTCCACGACGGCGTACTCCATGCCGTTGTCGCGCATGAGCGCGAGGAGCCGTTGGATCTCGATCGCCTCGGGCGTCGTCTGATGCTCCGGGTTCGGAGCCTCCTCCGATCCGGTCCGGGACATCACGGTCGACAGGAAGCCCGCCCGGTGGCCGGACAGGTCGAGGAGCTGGTAGACGAGGAACACCGTGGTGGTCTTCCCCTCGGTTCCCGTAACGCCGACGACCGCGAGATCCTTGGACGGAAAGTCGTAGTAGGCGGCGGCCAGGGGCGACATCGCGGTTTGCGCGTCCGCGACCCGGAGGTAGACGACGCCCTCGCGGTAGCGCTCGAGCGCTCGGGTGTGGACGACCGCGCGAGCGCCCCGCTCGACGGCCTCGTCGACGAACCGGTGGCCGTCGACGTGGAGCCCCTCGAGGGCGAAGAAGAGGAAGCCTGAGCCGACCCGCCGCGAGTCGTAGGCGAGGCCGAGGATCTCGGGATCCTCGACGCCGCTCCTCGCCGCGACCGGGATCCCGGCTGTGAAGGCTGAAAGTCGTTTGGCGCTCACGCTTGTCCGATCGGAGGCGGGGCGCTCGATCTCGCCTGAGGGCTCGCCGTCCTTTCGCGGGGATCATACCACGAAGCGCGCCCGGGGACCATGGGCTCTCCTACGCGCCCTGCGCCGGGTCGGGTCTCCTCGCGAAGCTTCCCGGAGGGCGGCCGGTCGCCCTGCGAAAGAGGCGGGCAAAGTGCTCGACGTTCCGGTAGCCGACCTGCTCGCTGATCTCGTAGACCCGCCGGTCGGTCGTGAGGAGGAGCTCCTGCGCGGCCTGGATCCGCGTCTCCATGATGCTCGCCGTGATCGTTTTTCCGGTCTCCCTCCGAAACTCCGAGCTGAGGTAGCCGCGGCTCACCTCGAGGCGCTCGCTCAGCTTCGCGAGCCCGAGGTCGGGATCGGCGTAGTGCTCCTTGATCCACTTCCGGGCCTGGATGATCGTGCGGCTCA
This sequence comes from Spirochaetia bacterium, assembly GCA_030041455.1. Taxonomy (GTDB): domain Bacteria; phylum Spirochaetota; class Spirochaetia; order DAHUYW01; family DAHUYW01; genus DAHUYW01. Next base: position 6,721 of record JASHNV010000080.1, on the reverse strand, counting down.
AGGAGAGGTGATAGGTCTTCAGCCGCCGATACTCGGCGGCGAGGAGCTCGGCCCGCGCGAGCGGCCGGCCGGCCTGGACGGAAAGCCGCGCGCCGAGGTACGCCTTCGCGTTCGATCGAATCTCCTCGAGGATCCCGTGGAGGCCGGCCTCCCCGCGCTCGGCGGACTGCGCGAAGAGAAAGAGCGCGCTCTCGACCTCGTCGAGGGCGACGAGTGCCCCGGCGCCGAAGCGGTCGAGCGCCTGGCGCGCGGTATTGAGGAGCGCCGCCTGGAAGAACCCCCGCGGAGCGTCGCGGTAGCGGATCTGGATCGCCTCGATGTCCTCGATCCAGAGGAGCCCGAGGAGAACCGGGCCGTCGGGGGGAAGGTCGAAGGCTTCAAGCTTGCGCGCGAGGTCCTGCGCCTGCCGCCCGCGAAGGAGGCTCCTCAGGAGCTCCTCGCGCGCGAGGAGCATCTCCTCCCTCACGACGCGCTCGGAGGAGGCGACCTCCGAGCGCTCGCTCTCGCTTCGGCTCGCGGCGAGGCTCAAGAGCGGAAGGAGCGAGCTGACGTCGAGGCCGCCCTTCAGGACGTAGTCGTCGGCGCCCGCCTTGAACGCCTCGCGGACGAGGTGATACTCGTCGTGGGCCGAGAGCACGATGACCCGCTGCCTGAGGCCTTCGGAGCGCAGGCGCTTGAGGAGCTCGATCCCGTTCATCACCGGCATCACGATGTCGAGGAGGATGATCCCGACGTCCGGGTTCCGGCGCAGGAGCGCAAGCGCCTGCTCGCCGTTCCGCGCCTCGAGGTCGACGAGAAAGCCGTGCTTCCTCCAGTCGGTGAGGGACTTGATCGCGGTGCGGACGAGCGGCTCGTCGTCCACGACCATCACGCGATGCATGGCGGCCCCGCTTCCGTCCCGGTCGACGGTTCGGCGCTCGAGACGAGCGCGGGCTTCAGGCGGCGAGCGATCGCGCCCCGGGCGGGGAGCTTCCACCCCATGGGCGTGATGTTACCCCTTCACCGCGCCCGCTGTCACTCCGGCCATGATCCAGCGGTTGAACAGGAAGTACAGGACGATCGGGGGAACGGCGACGAGGGTCATGCAGGCGAACTGCACCGCGTAGTCCGAGGAGTACTCCCCGGCGAAGCGTATGACGGCGAACGGCAGCGTCCGCAGGCTCTCGGTCGCGAGGAACGTGTTGGCCATGATGAACTCGTTCCATCCGCTGAGAAAGGTCATGATGGTCACCGTGACGATCCCGGGCACCACCATCGGCGCCACCACCATCGCGAGGAGAACGGGCATGCCGGCTCCGTCGAGGTAGGCGGACTCCTCGATCGAGCGGGGCAGGCCCCGCATGACGCCGGAGAACATGAGCGTGTTGAACGCCAGGTTAAAGGCGACGTACGGGATCATGAGGCCGATGCGCGTGTCGTAGAGGCCGAACAGCCGGAACCAGACGAAGTTCGGAAGGAGCGTCGTGTGGATCGGAATGATCATGCCGAGGAGCATGACGTTGTACACGGCCACGCGCAGCTTCCACACCATGCGGGAGGTCGCGTAGGCGGCGCAGAACGACAGCACGGTGGCGCCGACGACCGAGCCTCCGACGATGATCACGCTGTTCAGGAAGTATTGCGGGATGTGCCCGTCGTGCCAGGCGCGGAAGAAGTTGATCCACTGCACGGGATGCGGAATTTCGAGGATCCGCGGCCCGAAAAGCTCCCCGCTCCGCACGAGGCTGAAGTCGACGAGCCAGAGGAGGGGAAAAAGCTGCAGCAGCGCGAAAACCGCGAGCCCTGTGTAGAGCGCCGCCCCGGTCATCCTCCTCAGCGCCGCTTTTCCGTGCGCGCCCATGTCATGCCTCCTGCCGATCTCAGTCCACGCCGGGATCCCGGCTCGTCATCCTCCGCGTCGCGGCCGTGACGAGAAGCGCGACCGCGACGAATACCACGCTGATCGCGCTGCCGTAGCCGTACTCGCCGTAGCTGAACGCCTTCAGGTAGAGGTAGTTCGCCACGAATTGCGTCGTGTCGCCCGGAGCGCCGTTCGTCGAGAGGTAGATCACCTCCATCTGCTTGAGGCTCGAGACGACGGCGATGATCAGGACCGCCTGGACGACCGGGAAGATGTAGGGGATGACGACCCGCGTGTAGAGCTGAAGGCGGCTTACCCCGTCGATGATCGCCGCCTCCTCCACCTCCCGCGACATCGTCATGAGGCCCGAGTAGTAGAACAGGAGCGCCCAGCCGAACCCGTACCAGATCATCACGAAAATGAGGGACCAGAGCGCGGTCGCGGGGTCGCTGAGCCAGGCGAGCTGAAAGCCGCGAAGCCCGAGCCCCTGGAGAACTTTGTTGAGCAGGCCGTAGTTCGGATTGAATATGCCCACCCACAGCTTCGTGATGACCACGACCGGCAGGATCGCCGGCACGAAGTAGATCGTCCGGAAGAGCCGCGACCGGCCGATCTTCGAGAGCGCCACCGCGAGCAGGAACGCGATCGGGTTTTGAACGAGGACCGTCACGAGCGCGAGGAGCCCGGCGTTCGCGAGCGAGCGCCAGAACGTCGAGTCCGCAAGGATGAGCTCGCGGTAGTTGCGGAACCCCACGAAGGTGAGCTTCCCGAAGCCCGACCAGCTCGTGAAGCTGTAGTAGACGCTGAGCGCGATCGGCGCCACGATCGCGAACAGCATCACCGCGAGCGCCGGGATGGTCAGGGCGGCTATCGCGGCGCGGTTCGTGAAGACTGTCCTCATGCCTCGCGAGACGGAATGCATACGGCCTGCCCCTTCGCCATGGTCCTCGAGCGCGGAGCCTCCTCGCCCCGGCGCTCAAGATGTCCATTATCGAGGGCCCGGGTTCGCGCTGTGAATGATCTGCCTTCGGGAATCTTGATCTTTATTCAGATAATGTTGGGGCGGAGCGCGCGAGACCTGCGCCTTTCGGCCGGGAAAGCTTGCGCCGCCCGCCGGCTCGCCCCATACTGCCTTCAGTACGCAATCCCGGAAGCCTCGGGAAACTTCCGGCGCGGGAGGCCCGATGGCGCGAAGCGAGACGATCGAGAGGGTGAGGACTGGGATGCTCGCGATGCAGCGGCACTCATGGGAGCAGGGGGTCGCGGCCCAGAGCCTCCTCGAGCTCGGCGACGTCGAGACCGCCGTCGCGCTTGCGAAAGCGGCGGCGGCCCGCCAGCTTGCCGACGGAAGGCTCGCCATGATCGGGAACGGCTCGGAGGCGACCGATCCCGGCGCGAACGGCGAGGCGGTGCTCCGCGCGGCGGAGCTCTGCCGGGATCCCGACCTCGAGGCGGCGGCGCAGCGGATGATCGACTGGCTGCTCCGCGGGGCCCCCCGGAGCCAGGACGGCATTCTCTATCACCTCGAGGACAAGCGCCAGCTCTGGGCGGACTCCTTCTACATGGCGCCGCCGCTCCTCGCCGTCGCGGGCCACTACGAGGAGGCGCTGAGGCAGATCGAGGGGCTGCAGGCGAGGCTCTTCGATCCGGTCGAGGCGCTCTATTCGCACATCTGGGACGACGGGCTGAACGGCTTCGCGGCGAAGGAGCCGTGGGGAGTCGGAAACGGCTGGGCCCTGGCGGGCATGACGCGGGTGATCCGGCGGCTCCCGGACCGGATGGCCCAGGGCCGAGCTCGGCTCATCGCCTTCGTGCGCGAGGCGGTCGAGGGATGCCTCGCGCGCCTGCGCGGGGACGGGCTCTTCCACAACGTGGTCAACGACCCGACTACCTTCGTCGAGACCAATCTCGCCCAGATGCTGAGCTATACGCTCTATCGCGGGATGAGCGGCGGCTGGCTCGACTCGTCGTACGAGACGGCCGCCGCGAGGATGCGCGCCGCAGCCACGGCCAAGGTCGACCGATTCGGGCTCGTTCAGGGCGTCTGCGCCGCGCCGTCCTTCGACCGGCCCGGAACCGCCGCGGAAGGGCAGGCGTTCTTCCTCCTCATGGAGGCGTCGGCGGTGGAGTTCTACGGCGCGTAGCCGGGCAGGCGCGCTCCCGGGCCTTGGGGCCCGGGAGCGCGCGGTCGGGCCCGGACTACTGCGCGGCCGCCGCCTCGCTTGCCGCGGCGTCGAGCTGCTGGGTGAACTGCTCGGGCGTCGAAACGCCTGCGACGAGGTCGATGACGGCCTTGCGGAACTCCTGGGTGAAGGCCGGCGTCGAGAGATCCTCGGTCGTCGTTCCGCTCGTCATGTCGGCGGAGTTCGCGATGGCGAGAATCGCCGTCGCGAGGGGCGGGTCCGTCGGCTTGGTCTTGATCTTCTCGGCCGGTATCGCCGCCTGGTTGTCCCAGGTCAGCCTTCCCCACTGGTGGGCGAGGTATTTCATGAGGTCGCGGTCGATGTCCGGGTGCTTGGAGTTCGAGCTCGCCACCCAGTTGCCTCCGAACCACGCCATGAGGTCGTCGATCTTCGCCGGGCCTCCCTGGATGAGCGGGAACTTGAACACGCCGATGTTGTCGCGGAAGCTCGCCGGGAAGTTCTGGTCGGTCACGAGACCGAGCTCCCAGGAGCCCATGATGTACATCGCCGCCTTCTCCTGGCCGAACAGGTTCCGCGCGGCGCCGTAGTCGGAGGTGATGAGGTCGTCCTGGAACAGTCCGGCTTTTACCATGTTCTGGAAGAGCGTCGCGGCCGCGACGAAGGGCGGGTCGGTGAAGCTTGCCTTGCGGTAGAGCGCCTGGTGCACGGTGTCGAACGAGCCGGTCGTACGCTCGATGAGCTCGTCGTAAATGATCGCGAGCGGCCAGCCGTCCTTGCCGTCGGTCACCACCGGGATGATGCCCTGAGCCTTGAACTTCGGAATCGTCGCGAGGAGCTCGTCGATGGTCGTGGGGACGGCGACGCCCGCCTGTTGGAAGAGGCGCTTGTTGTAGTAGATGAACCACATGTCCGCGGTCACCGGGATGCCGTAGAGCTTGCCGCCGTAGACGTTGCTCTCGAGCGCGCCGGGCAGGTAGTTGATGTCGCTGTAATCCGAGCGGTCGAGCTCGCGGACCTGCTTGCTGTCGATGAAAGGCTTCAGGTTCGTCGGAAGGCTCCACCACTTGAAGACCTCCGGAAGCTGATCCGCGGTGGCGTAGAGCTTGATCTTCTCCTGGTAGGGCTGGTCCGGATAGCTTTCGACCTCGAAGCTGACGTTCGGATGGAGCTTCGTGTAGCCGTCGAGGATCGTTTGCGCGACAAGGCCCATGCCGTTGGTCCGGTCGGGCAGATTGTCCGCGATCTTGATGGTGATCTTCTGCCCTGCGCTCCCCTCGCTTTGCCCGCCTGCCCACGCGAGGGCCGGAAGGACGAGGAGCGCCGAGAACAGAAGGACACGAGCGCGAGAGATTCTCATGTTTTCCCCCTCTTTCGCCTTGACTCTCTTGATTATCCCGGCGGACTCGGCTCCCGTGAATGATCTCTTTTCCGCATTCATGATCTCCTTTCTGATTATCAGCGCCGAGCCTGGCCCTGGGATCGCGAAGCCGGGGCGCTTGCGCATTCCTGCCTCCGACGGTAGGCTCGAAGCCGGTGAAATCCTACGTCGTGCTCTCGGGAAACATCGGGGTCGGAAAGACCACGCTGGTCGAGCTTCTGAGCAGGCGACTCGGCTGGGAGCCCTACTACGAGCCGGTCGCCGAGAACCCGTATCTCGAGGACTTCTACGGCGACATGCCGCGCTGGGCCTTTCACTCCCAGGTCTTCTTCCTCGCGCACCGCGCCCGCTCCCACGGCGAGCTCTTGGGCGCCGGACGTCCGGCCGTGCAGGACCGCTCCTTCTACGAGGACGCGGAGGTCTTCGCGCGCTCGCTTCACGTACGCGGCGCGATCGACGACCGCGACTGGGAGACCTACCTCGGACTGTACCGGACCCTCACGAGCCTGCTCGCGCCGCCGGATCTCGTCGTGTACCTGCGCGCCTCGGTCCCCACGCTCAGGCGGCGGATCGCGCGGCGGGGCCGGGCCTTCGAAGCGCGGGTCTCCGACGACTACCTCGAGGGGCTCAACTCCCTCTACGAGACGTGGATCGGCGGCATGGAGGTCGCGCCGGTCCTCGAGGTGGACTCAGACCGGCTGGATTTCGTCGAGGACTCAGCCGACCTCGACGAAATCGTATCCGGAATCCTCGCTCGCCTCGGCGGACGGCAGCAAGATCTCTTTTCCGCCGACCCGTAGCGCGGTCGTCCGCTTCGAGCCGAACGGGCGCTTGCCGTCGCCCGGGCGACGGCGTATGATCTCTTCCCGCGCGAGCGCGCCAGGTGAGTCGGCCGTTCGAGAGGAGTCCGCATGAGTCAATTTCTCGCCTTTCCGGATAGCTTCGCCTGGGGAGCCGCGACCGCCTCCGCGCAGATCGAGGGAGCCGCCCGGGAGGGCGGCAAGGGGCCCTCGATTTGGGACCGGTTCTGCGCGCGGCCGGGCGCCGTGATCGACGGCACGACGCCCGAGGTCGTCTGCGACCACTACCACCGCTACCCGGACGATCTCAAGCTGCTCGCCGAGCTCGGCGTGAGGTGCTACCGCTTCTCGATCGCCTGGCCGCGCGTCATTCCCGACGGGGCGGGCCCCCTGAACGAGGAGGGCCTCGCGTTCTACGACCGCCTCGTGGACACGATGCTCGGCCTCGGCATCGAGCCGTACGCCACGCTGTTTCACTGGGACCTGCCCCAGGCGCTCCAGGAGTCCGGCGGTTTCGCCGATCGCGCGACCGTCGCCCACTACCTTCGCTACGTCGACA
>JASHNV010000079.1 GCA_030041455.1 Spirochaetia bacterium | reverse complement strand
ATCGGCGTGGAGACCGCGCGTGCGCTCGCCAAAGCGGGGGCCGAGGTCACGCTCGCGGTGCGCGACGTCGCCGCGGGAGGTCGGGTCGCCGCCGACATCGCCGCGACGACCGGGAACGGCCGCCTTCGCGTGGAGCGCCTCGACCTCGCGCTACCGGCCTCGGTTCGCGACTTCGCCTCGCGCTGGAGCGGTCCCCTCCACGTGCTCGTCAACAACGCCGGGGTCATGGCGATCCCCGAGCTCACGCTCACCCCGGAGGGATGGGAGATGCAGCTCGCGACCAACCATCTCGGCCACTTCGCGCTCGCCCTCGCGCTCCACGGCGCGCTCGCGCGCGCGGAATCGGCGCGGATCGTGTCGGTGAGCTCGAGCGCCCACCAGCGCTCGCCGGTCGTGTTCGACGACCTCCACTTCCGTTTCCGTCCCTACGAGCCGTGGGCCGCCTACGGGCAGTCGAAGACCGCGAACGTGCTCTTCGCCCTCGGCGCGAGCGCGCGCTGGGCCCGCGACGGCGTCACGGCAAACGCGCTCATGCCCGGAGCGATCAAGACCAACCTCCAGCGCTACGTCGGGGCGAGCGTCACGGTGCCCGAGGCTCTCAGGAAGTCCGTCGAGCAGGGCGCCGCGACCTCCGTGCTGCTCGCGGTCTCGCCGCTCCTCGAGGGCGTCGGCGGCCGCTACTTCTTCGACTGCAACGAGGCGCCGCTCATCGAGAGCCGGAGCTCGGACATGAGCGGCGTCGCGCCCTACGCGCTCGATCCGGAGAACGCCGAGCGCCTCTGGGACGTCTCCCTCCGACTCCTCGGCGTTCCTTCGGGGCGCCGGGCGCCGTAACGCAGGGAGCGAGCGGAGACGCGGCTCGTTCCACCGGGCCTGAGGCGTCATTTCAGCCGCGACTTGAGCGCTTCGAAGTAGCGGCGAGCCTCCTCCGCGTCGACCTCGGCGGGCGCGGCGCCCGATTCCACGAGGCCCTCCGGGAGCTCCGCGAGGAAGGGCGAGGGCGAGCACTCGACGGTCTCCCGCATCACTCTGCGCTTCCTGCAGGAGGTCATGATGAGCTTCTGCTTCGCGCGGGTGATCGCGACGTAGAAGAGCCGGCGCTCCTCCTCGAGGCTTCCCTCCTCAAGCGCCCTCGCGTGCGGGATGATGGCGTCCTCGACGCCCGCGAGGAGGACGATCTCGAACTCCAGTCCCTTCGCCGCGTGAATCGTCGAGAGGTTTACCTTCCCTTTCTCCCCGTCGTCGTCGTCCTCGTCGCTCGTGACGAGCGTGATGCGGGAAAGGAAGGCGAAGAGCCCGGGATCCTCGGTGTCCGGATCGTTCTCCCAGCGCTCGATCATGTCGAGGAAACGCGTGATGTTGGCGAACTTCCACGTCGCGATGCGCTCATTTTTCTGGTATTCGGCGACGAGGTACCCCCAGTAGTCGAGCGAGGTCACGAGCGAGCGGGCGGTCTCGGAGAGCCTCCTGCCCGAGCGGATGAGCTCGCGATGCGTCTCGATCGTCCCGACGAGCTCGTCGAGGTCCGCCGCGCCCTTCTGGAGGCCCTGCGACTCCGGGGCCCGTCGCACGGCCTCGATCGCGGCGAACAGCGAGCACGAGCGGCTCTCCGCGAGATCGCGGAGCTGCTGGAGGGTCCTCCGGCCGATGCCGCGCCGCGGCGTGTTGATGATCCGAAGCAGGTTCACGTCGTCGTCGCGATTCGCGAGCACGCGAAGGTAGGAGATGATGTCCTTCACCTCCTTGCGCTGGAAGAAGCTCGTGCCCCCGGAGACTCGATAGGGGATGTTCTCGCTCAGGAACGCCTCCTCGATCGGCGCCGTGAGGCTGTTCGTGCGCACGAGCACGCCGAATTGCCCGTAGACGAGCTTGTCGCGCATCGTGTGGGTGCGGATCGTCTCGGCGATGAAACGCGCCTCGTCGGCGTCGCTTTCGGGGTAGGAGAGCTCGATCGCCTTGCCCTCCCCGCCGCCTGTCCAGAGCTCCTTGGGCTTGCGGTCCTTGTTGTGCGCGATGAGCGCGTTCGCCGCGTCGAGGATGCGCCGCGTCGAGCGGTAGTTCTGCTCGAGCTTGATCTCCGCGCGCTCCGGGAAGTCGCGCTCGAAGAAGACGATGTTCTGGTAGTTGGCGCCGCGCCAGGAGTAGATGGATTGGTCGTCGTCGCCGACGACGCAGACGTTGCGGTGTTTCTCGCCGAGGAGCCGCACGATGCGGTATTGCGAAAGCGAGGTGTCTTGGAACTCGTCGACCATGATGTAGCGGTAGCGCTCGCGGTACTCCTCGAGAACGCCGGGAAACTCCTCGAGAACGCGGATCGTGAGCACGATGAGGTCGTCGAAGTCCACGGCGTTGTAGGCCTTGAGGTGCTCCTGGTACTCGAGGTAGAGCGACCGGTGATCCAGGTTGCCGCCCGCCCACGGCAGGCGGCCGGTCTTGATCGCCGAGAAGAGGGCCCCGATCTTGGAGAAGTCGAGGGAGTCGCGGGGAAGCGCGAGGCTCCGCGCCGCTTCGCGGATGACGTCGTTTCGATCCACCTGGTCGTAGATGCTGAAGTTCTCCCGATACCCGAGGAGGCCGATGCGCTCGCGGAGGATCTTCACGCCGAAGGCGTGGAAGGTCGACGCCGTGAGGCCGGCGAGCTTCGCGCCGGTGACGCTTCGAACGCGCTCGACCATCTCCCGGGCGGCCTTGTTCGTGAAGGTGAGCGCGAGGATCTCCGACTGGCGCACCCCCTCGGCGAGCATGTGCGCGATGCGGTAGGTGATGACGCGGGTCTTGCCGGAGCCCGCGCCGGCGATGATGAGAAGCGGCCCGTGCACGGTTCCCGCCGCTTCGGCCTGGCGGTCGTTGAGATGCTGCAAGAGATTCATTGGCTCCCCTGATGCTGCGCGTCGATTCGGCCGGTCCGGAAGCCGGCTACGGCCTCGAAGGCCGGGGCTCCTCGATCCCGAGCGCGGTCTCGGGGAGCTTCCGTATCCGTGAGAAATAGATGGGGCCGAGGCCCCGGTCGCGATCCGGCCAGATCCGCCAGCCGTGCGAGGTCGGCTCCCCCGCGATCGGCCGTTCCGCCGAGCCGGGAAGCTCCTCCACGAGGATCTCCCCGCCGCGGCGCTCGATGAGCTTCGCGACGACGCCGTCGTTTTCCGCCGGAGCGAGGGCGCACGTGCAGTAGAGCACCGTTCCGCCCGCCTTCGCCGCGCTGAGCGCCGAGCCGAGGATCGCGTAGGCCTGAAGCGCGAGGTGCCTGCTTCGGGCGGGCGACCAATCGCTCGACGGACCTGCCGCGGAGAGGAGGTGCTGCTCGGAGGAACAGGGGACATCGGCGAGGATCCGGTCGTAGACCCCCCGCTCGTGGAGGCCCCAGCGAGTCGCGTCGTGACCCGTGACGCGGATCCCGGCGCGAAGCTCGCGCGGAAGGTGCTCGTCGAGCACCCTCCGCAGACGCGCGCGGCGAGCCGAGGAGCGATCGTTCAGGACCACGGCGCCTTCGGGACCGGCCGCGAGCGCGAGCAGGAGCGCCTTGCCGCCGGGCGCCGCGCAGAGGTCGAGCACCCTGTCGCCCGGCCGGACGCCGAGCGCGCCCGCCGCGATCACGGAGGCCTCGTTCAGGAAGTAGGGCTTGAGAAGGCCCGCCTCGAGCGCGAAATGGCGGGGTGGCGCGGCGAGCGCGGATCTCAGCGCGCTCCAGCGCCCCTCGAAAAGCTCCTCGTAGTACGCGTCGAAGGTGACCTGCTCGCCTCGTCTCATCCGCTCCGCCCCGGCGGAGAGTCTACCAGAAAGAAGCCCGGCCGTCAGCGCCGCGCGCCTTGACAGCGCTCGGAGGCAGTCGTAGGGTAGAACGGCGGCGGGATACCATGAACTTCGACGCGGTGCTCTTCGATCTCGACGGCACGCTCCTCGATACGCTCGAGGACCTCGCCGACGCGACAAACAGAACGCTCGTGGCGCACGGCTATAAGCCCCACGCGGTCGACGACTACCGGCGGATGGTCGGCTGGGGCATCGTTCGCCTCGTCGAGGCGGCGCTTCCGGTCACCGAGCTCAGGCCGGACCGGATCCGGGAGCTCGCCGGCGAGGTGAGCGACCTGATCAGGGAGCGGCCCGTCGGCAGCACGCGAGCCTACCCCGGAGTGACCGAGCTTCTCGAGGAGCTCTCGCGCCGCGCGATCCCCTTCGCGGTCCTTTCGAACAAGCCCGAGGAGCTCACCCGGCTCGTCGTGGGGAAGCTCCTCGGTACGTTCCGCTTCGCCGAGGTCCGCGGCTCGAGGAGCGGCGTTCCGCCGAAGCCCGACCCCGAGGGCGCGCTTCTCGTCGCGAGGCGGATCGGGATCGCTCCGGAGCGCTTCCTGTACGCCGGAGACTCCAACGTGGACATGGAGACGGCGAACGCGGCCGGGATGTACGCGGTGGGCGTGACGTGGGGCTTTCGCTCGCGCGAGGAGCTCGCCGCAAGCGGCGCGAGGTCGATCATCGACCGGCCGGCCGAGCTCACGCGGCTTCTGTAACGCCGCGCCCGGGGAGGAGCAGCCATGGAAATCGACGAGGTGAAGGCGCGCGCGCGTGAATACGTCGAGCTCGAGGAGGACCCCCGCTTCCGCGACGAGGTGAGCGCGCTCCTCGCGGCGAACGACGCGGAGGCGCTCTCCGACCGCTTCTACACCGATCTCACGTTCGGCACCGGCGGTCTTCGGGGCGTGATCGGAGGCGGCTTCAACCGCATGAACCCCTTCGTGGTGCGCCGCGCGACGCAGGGGCTCGCGAACTATGTCCGCAAGAGCTCGGGCGTCGAGAACCCGTCCGCCGTGATCGCCTACGACTCGCGGCGCTTCTCGTCGGTCTTCGCTGAGGAGGCGGCGCTCGTCTTCGCCGCGGCGGGAATCAAGACCTACCTGTTCTCTTCGCTCCGCCCGACGCCCGAGCTCTCGTTCGCGGTGCGCGCCCTCAAGGCGACGACAGGCATCGTCGTGACGGCAAGTCACAATCCTCCGCAGTACAACGGCTACAAGGTCTACTGGTCCGACGGAGCGCAGATCATCGCGCCGCACGACGAGGCCATCATCCGCGAGGTCGAGGCAGTGTCGAGCGACGTCCGCTCCCTGAAGCGCGCCGAGGCGGAGGAGAAGGGGCTCCTCGTGACGATCGACAGGGAGATCGACGAACCCTTCACCGCCATGGCGAAGCGCTACGCGCTCAGGCCGGAGCTCCTTCGCGCGAAGGGGTCGTCCCTGAGGATCGTCTACACGCCGCTGCACGGCGCCGGGCGCGTGTCGATCGAACGGTGCCTGCGGGAGCTCGGGCTCGCGGTGACCGAGGTTCCCGAGCAGGCGGAGCCCGACGGGGACTTTCCCACCGTGGAGTACCCGAACCCCGAGGAGGCCTCGGCGCTCAAGCTCGCGATCGAGCTCGCCGGAAGGGAGAAGGCCGACCTCGTCCTCGCGAGCGATCCGGACTCCGACCGGCTCGGCATCGCGGTGGCGAAGGCGGGCGGCTTCGCGCTCGTGACCGGGAACCAGCTCGGAGCGCTCCTCACCGACTACGTCTTTTCGACCCGAAAAGCGCTCGGTCTCCTGCCGGCTCGACCGGTCTTCATCAAGACCATCGTGACCTCCAACCTCCAGCGGCGAATCGCGGAGAGCTACGGCGCGAAGGTCTACGACGTCCTCACCGGTTTCAAGTACATCGCCGAGAAGATCCGCCTTTTCGAAGCCTCAGGCGAAAGCTACGTCTTCGGCTGCGAGGAGAGCTACGGCTACCTCGTCGAGACCGAGGTGCGGGACAAGGACGCGGTCACCGCCGCGGTCGTCACCGCCGAGATGGCGCTCTTCAACCTCGTCTCGGGGCGGTCCCTCCTCGACCAGCTCCACGCGCTCTACCTTCGCTACGGCTGCTTCAAGGAGAGCCAGATCTCGCGCGGATTCGGCGGGGAGCGGGGCCTCGATGAGATGAAGTCCCTCATGGACCGCCTGCGGAAGGCGCCTCCCCGGGTTTTCGGCGGCTCCGGGGTCGTCGAAGTGAAGGACTACGAGACCGGCGAGACCTTGAAGACGAGCTCGGGGTCGAAGAGCCGGGACATCGACCTCCCGCGGTCGAACGTGCTTCAGTTCATGCTCGAGGACGAGAGCACCATCTCGGTCCGGCCGTCGGGGACGGAGCCGAAGATCAAGTTCTACGCCTCCTGCTGCACGAGGCCCGGCGTGAGCGTCGAGGAGGCGGAGCGGGAGCTCGATCGGCGGATGGAGAGGGTGGTGGCCGACATCGACGGAATCATGGCGTGGAAGAGCTCCTAAGCGTCGGCGGGGAAGAGCCCCGCGACGAGGCGCTCGACGCGAAGGAGCCACTCCTTGCGCTCGGCGAAGGGGAGATCGCGCACGCCGCTCGCCATCTCGAAGGTAAAATCGCTCACGCCGCAGAACTCGAGCGTCGTCCGCCAGAGGCGCGAGAGGAGGGGCTCTCCAGCCTCCTCGGGCTCGGCGTCGGTCGTCGCGAGGACGAGCGCGCGCTTTCCCGAAAGGAGCGGAACCTTCGTCTTTCGCGAGAACTCCTCGCCCGCGTACTCGTAGGCGACCCCCGGCCTGAGCACGCGGTCGATCCACCCCTTGAGCTGCGCGGGCGGTCCGTTCCACCACTCGGGATGGATGAAGACCATCCCGCCCGCGGCGGCAAGCTCGCGCGAGAAGCGCTGGACTTGGACGTCGAGGCTGAGACGGCGCCTGATCTCGACCGCGGTGAGGAGCGGGTTGAAGCGCTCCTTCACGAGATCGTGAAAGTACACGCCGTGGCCCCGGGCCTGAAGCGCGTGAAGCGCGAGGTCGGCGACGGCGTGGTTGAGGCTCGCCTCCTCTGGATGGCAGAGCACCACGAGAATATTCAGACGGCTCCTCCGTCGGCGCGGCGGCGCGGAGACGACGAGAGGATACCAGGAACGGAGCCCGGATGCAATTCGGGGAAAACGCCTGAGCGCGATGAAGTCGTTGACATGACGGCTCCATTTCGATACGTTATATATGACCGAATAGGTTGGATATGAAATGCTGCGGATCAACAAGGATGTCGAGTACGCGCTGATCAGCCTGATCGAGGTGGGGAGATCGAGCGAGGTCGTCTCGGCCCGGGAGCTCGCAAGCCGCTTCGATATTCCCTACGGGCTTCTCTGCAAGATTCTCTACCGGCTTGCGCACGCGGGGATCGTCGCCTCGGTCCAGGGCCCGAAGGGCGGCTACCGGCTCGCGAAGCCGCTTGCGGCTCTCACGGTCGGAAACGTCACCGAGGCGATCCACGGTCCGGCGAAGGTGGCCGCGTGCCTCGATGAGGCCGGCGACTGCACCCAGCTCGAGAACTGCAACATCCGCGGTATCATGCGTCAGGTGCAAAGCAAGTGGGACCTGTTCATCAACTCCATGACGCTCGCGGAGTTCGCGTCGATGGACGAAGAGGTCGGCGCCCAGGAGCCGCGATAGCCCGCGCGGAAGGCGGCTTGTGCGCCTCCGGGAGGAACGGATGGTTACGAGGGAAGAGGTTCTCGAGGTCTTGAAGAACGTGTACGACCCCGAGATCATGATGAACATCGTCGACATCGGGCTCGTCTACCGCGTGGATGTGGCGGAAGACCAGATCGAGGTCGACTTCACGCTGACCTACCCCGGCTGCCCGGCCGGAGAGGTCATCCTCGGCGACGTCGTAAGCGTCGTGCAGGACTTCTCCGGAATCCAGAACGTCAAGGCGAACATCGTGTGGGATCCGCCCTGGGGGCCCGAGCGGATGAGCGAGGAAGCGCGGCTCACGCTCGGCTATCCGATCTAAGCGCAAGCTCAAGGAGTACATGGAATGCGACTGGAAATTGAAGACCTGAAGGCCGAGATCGACGGCAAGCCGATCCTGAACGGCATTACCCTCGCGCTGAACACCGGCGAGATCCACGCCCTCATGGGGCCGAACGGCTCGGGGAAGAGCACCCTCGCGAACGTGCTCATGGGCCACCCGCGCTACACCGTCACCGGAGGAAGGGCGAGGCTCGACGGCGCGGAGCTCCTCGAGATGGAGCCCGACGAGCGCTCGCGGAGGGGATTGTTCCTCGCGTTTCAGTATCCGACCGAGATCCCCGGCGTGACCGTCGGGAAGTTCCTCAAGCGCGCGCGGGAGCTCAGGGTGCCCGACGGGAAGTTGAACGTGGGCGCCTATATCAAGGAGCTTCGCGAGTCGATGACCTTCATGGAGATGGATCAGGGCTTCATCAACCGCTACCTCAACGAGGGCTTCTCGGGCGGAGAGAAGAAGCGCATGGAGATCCTCCAGATGCTCGTCCTCGACCCTCGCTTCGCGATCCTCGACGAGACCGACTCCGGGCTCGACATCGACGCGCTGAAAATCGTCGCGAAGGGAGTGAACAAGCTGCGAGGGCAGAACTTCTGCGCCCTCGTCATCACGCACTACCAGCGTATTCTCGACCACATCAGGCCCGACTTCGTGCACATCATGTACAAGGGCAGGATAGCCACTTCCGGAGGCGCGGAGCTCGTGAAGACGCTCGAGGAGCGCGGCTACGACTGGGTGAAGGCAAAGTACGGAATCGAGGAGGACGAGCATGAGCCAGCAGCAAGCCGTTGACATCGGCGACTACAAATTCGGATTCTCATATCCCGACCAGTCGGTCTCCATGACCCAGAAGGGCCTGAGCGAGGAGGTCGTCGCGGCGATCTCCGCCTACAAGAAGGAGCCCGAATGGATGCTCGAGTTCAGGCTCAAGTCCCTGAGGGCGTTCTTCCAGAAGCCGATGCCGAACTGGGGCGCGGACCTAAGCGACATCGACTTCCAGGACATCTACTACTACGCGAAGCCCGTCGACGAGCAGAAGCGCTCCTGGGACGAGGTGCCGAAGGACATCAAGGAGACCTTCGACCGGATCGGGATCCCCGAGGCCGAGCGGAAGTTCCTCGCGGGCGTCGGCGCGCAGTACGACTCGGAGATGGTCTACCACAGCATTCACGAGGACCTCAGGAAGCAGGGGGTCATTTTCACCGACCCGGAGACCGCCGTGCGCGAGCATCCGGAGATCGTCAAGGAGTACTTCGGCACGGTGATTCCCTACAACGACAACAAGTTCGCCGCGCTCAACAGCGCCGTCTGGTCGGGGGGGAGCTTCGTCTACGTCCCGAAGGGCGTGAAGGTCGACGTTCCCCTCCAGGCCTACTTCAGGATCAACAAGCGGAGTCTCGGCCAGTTCGAGCGCACGCTCATCGTCGTCGAGGAGGGCGGCTTCGTGCACTACGTCGAGGGCTGCACCGCGCCGGTCTACACCACCGACGCGCTCCATAGCGCGGTCGTCGAGATCATCGCGCTCCCCGGCGCCCGGGTGCGCTACTCGACGATCCAGAACTGGTCGAGCGACGTGTACAACCTGGTCACCAAGCGGGCGGTCGCCTACGACCACGCGACCGTCGAGTGGGTCGACGGCAACATCGGAAGCAAGCGGACCATGAAGTATCCGTCCGTCTACCTCAAGGGGGAGGGCGCCCACGGCGAGGTCCTCTCGATCGCCTTCGCCGGCGGGCGCCAGCAGCAGGACACCGGCGGGAAGATCGTGCATCTCGCGGACAACACGACCTCGGTCATCACCTCCAAGTCCATCAGCAAGGACGGCGGCGTGGCGAGCTACCGGGGGCTTCTGAAGGTCGAGGAAGGCCTCAAGAACGTCAAGTCGCGCGTCGTCTGCGACGCGCTGATCTTGGACGAGGCCTCGACGAGCAACACCTTTCCCTACATGGAGATCGATTCCGACGACGTCTCGATCGAGCACGAGGCGCGGGTGAGCAAGATCAGCGAGGAGCAGCTGTTCTACCTCATGAGCCGCGGCATGAGCGAGGCCGAGGCGTCCATGACGATCGTGAACGGCTTCCTCGATCCCCTCGTGAAGCAGCTGCCGATGGAGTACGCCGTCGAGCTCAACCGTCTCATCGAGCTCGAGATGGAAGGAACGGTCGGCTAGCCGGCGCTTCGCGAAGCCGAAACCTGAGGAGCAGCTAGCACATGAGCACCGAGTTGGAAGGAAAGAGTCTCTCCGCGACGCTCTGGCGCGAGCGCGACGAGCCCGCCTGGATGACGGCCTTGCGGAAAAGAGCGTTCGAGGACTTCTCGCGGAGGAGCTGGCCGACGCCAGAGGACGAGGAGTGGCGGCGCACCGATATCACCGCGCTCGATCTCGACAAGTACCGGATCCCGGGCGACGGTCTCGCGCCCTCACGCGCGGAGGGAAGCGCCGGGACGCCCGAGGAGGCAAGCGGCGTCATCCGCTTTTCGGGAGGCGCGTGCGCCTTCTCCTCGCTCGATCCCGAGCTCGCGGCGAAGGGAGTACGCCTGATTTCCCTCGCCGAGGCGATCGGCGAGAGGAACGCGACGATCGAGTCGGCGTTCGCCGAGGCGATCGCGCGCTCGGCGAACCGCTTCGAGAGCTGGCACTACAGCCAGTGGAGCCACGGCGCGTTCCTCTACGTGCCGCGCTTCGTCGAGATCGCGAGGCCGTTCTTCGTCGATTTCGTCGAGAGCGGAAGCGAGGCCTATTCGGCTCCCCACATGATCGTCGCCCTCGAGGCGGGAGCGCGGGCCACGCTCATCGAGCGCCTCACGAGCGGCGACGAAGGGGAGCTCCTGTGCAACGACGGCTCGGACGTCCGCCTCGGCGAAGGCGCGGCGCTCCAGTACGTGCGCTTCCAAGGCATCAATTTCAAGAGCCGGTATTTCAACAACTCGCAGGCGAGCGTCGGGAGGGACGCGACCTTCCGCCACTTCGAGGTCGCGTTCGGCTCGAGGCTCCACAAGAGCCGCTACGAGTGCGCGATCGACGGCCCGGGAAGCGACACGCATCTCGACGGCGTCTACTTCGCCCACAAGAGACAGCACTTCGACATCGGGACCATTCAGAAGCACAACGCCCCGAACGCGAACAGCAGGGCGCTCTACAAGGGGGCGGTGCGCGACGCGGCGCGGACTGTCTACCAGGGGCTGATCGAGGTCGGGCGGAACGCGTCGAAGACCGACGCGTTCCTGACCAACAAGAACTTGATCATGAACGACGGCGCGCGCTCCGACTCGATTCCGATGCTGAGGATCAACACGAACGACGTGAAGTGCAGCCACGGATCGACGACCGGCAAGCTCGACGAGCTCGAGCGCTTCTACCTGATGTCGCGGGGTTTCCCCAGGGTCGAGGCCGACAAGCTCCTCATCATGGGCTTCTTCGAGGACGTCATCGCCGAGGCGCACGAGGCGATCAGGGAGCAGCTGCGGCAGTCCATCCTGGAGCGGCTCGACTAAGCCGGACCAAGAGGTCGCTCAGGCGCGCGTAGAGAGCATGAAGTGGGTCAAGGTCTGCGACGACGCCGAGATGAAGAGCGCGCGGCGTTTCGTCTACGCTGAACGGGCGTACGCGCTCTTCAGGCTCCCCGACGGCGTCTACGCGCTCGACGACGTCTGCTCCCACGAGTACTCGCGCCTCTCGGAAGGGGAGGTGTGGAGGGGGCAGGTCATGTGCCCCAAGCACGGTTCGCGCTTCGATATCAAGACCGGCAAGGTGGAAGGTCTCCCCGCGACGAGGCCGGTTCGCACCTATCCCGTGAAGATAGAGGGAGGCGCCGTGTACGTGGAGATCGAGGAGGAGGACGAATGGTGACGACGAAGGCTGACGCCGTTCCGCGCGTCGGCGGGCGGACGGTGGAGGAGATCCGGAGCGATTTTCCGGCGCTCGCGAGGATCATCGAGCGCGACGGCAAGTCCAACGTCGTCGCTTATCTCGACAACGCGGCGACGAGCCAAAAGCCGAGGTCGGTCCTCGACGCCATGGCGGCCTACTACGAGCGGAGCAACGCCAACGTGCACCGCGCGCTCTACACGATGGGCGAGGAGTCCACCGCGCTCTACGAGGAGAGCCGCCGCGCGGTGCAGCGATTCGTCAACGCCGCGCGGCCGACGGAGATCATCTACACGTCGGGGACGACCGCCGGGATCAACCTCGTCGCCCATTCGTGGGGAAGAGCCTTCCTCTCCGAGGGCGACGAGATCCTCCTCACGGAGATGGAGCATCACAGCAACCTCGTTCCCTGGCAGCTTCTCGCGAAGGAGAAGGGCTGCCGGCTCCGGTTTATCCCCTTCGGGGAGTCGGGCGAGCTCGAGCTCGACCGTCTCGAGACGCTCTGGTCGGACAGGATCAAGCTCGTCTCGATCGTGCACGGCTCGAACGTGCTCGGCACGGTGAACGACGTGAAGCGGATCGTCGACTTCGCGCACGAGCGCGGCGCGGTCGCGCTCGTGGACGGGGCGCAGAGCGTGCCGCACGAGCCGGTCGACGTGCAGGCGCTCGACTGCGACTTTCTCGCCTTCTCGGGCCACAAGATGCTCGGTCCCACGGGCATAGGGATTCTCTACGGCAAGGAGCGTCTCCTCGAGTCGATGCCGCCGTTTCTCGCGGGCGGCGAGATGATCGAGGCGGTGTGGCTCGACCACGCCACGTGGAACAGCCTGCCCTACAAGTTCGAGGCGGGCACCCCGCCGATCGCGGAAACGGTCGGGCTCGGAGCCGCGGTCGACTACCTCGGGAAGCTCGGCATGGCGGCAATCCGGGACTACGAGCGGGAGCTTTCCGCCTACGCGCTCCCGCGCTTGAAGGCGGTGCCGGGCCTGAAGGTCTACGGCGAGGCGAAGCGCCGCGGCGGCGTATTTTCCTTCAACGTCGACGGAGTCCATCCGCACGATCTCGCGCAATACCTCGACGGGGAGGGCATCTGCGTCCGCTCGGGCCACCACTGCGCGCACCCCATCATGCGGAAGCTCGACGTCGCCGCGACGGCGAGGGCGAGCCTCTATTTCTATAACCTGCCGGCCGAGATCGACCGGCTCGTCGGCGCGCTTGAGCGGGCGAAGGAGTTCTTCGGCTAAATGGCGTTCGAGGATCTCTACCAGGAAATCATTCTCGACCACTACCGTCACCCGCGGAACTTCGCCCCGGTCGAAGAGCTCTCCGACGGCACGGTTCACGAGAATCCGACGTGCGGCGACTCCATCAGGCTCTCGGTGGAGGTCGGCGGCGGGGTGATCACGTCGGTCCGGTTCAACGCGAGGGGCTGCGCGATCAGCGTCGCCTCGGCGTCGATGATGAGCGACCAGCTCGGTGGCCTTCCGGTGAGGGAGGCGCTTGAGCGGATCCTCGCCTTCCTGCGGATCCTTCGGGGCGAGGAGGCGCCCGAGGCGCTCGAAGCCTGGGGCGACCTCGCCGCCCTCGGCGGTGTGGCGAAGTACCCGATCAGGGTGAAGTGCGCGACGCTCGCCTGGCACGCGGCCTGGGAGTCTCTTCAGCCCGAGCCCGCGAACGCGGCCGGAGGAAGCTAGGCCTCGGGCGCGCCGAGGCAGCGGTTCAGCGTCCTCGCCACCTCCTTCAGGTACGGCTCGCGCAGGAGCTCCCGGTGGCTGCAGGAGATCGTGAAGCAGTCGAGGCCGCCTCGAGCGAGCCGCCTCCAGCGCGAGAGCTCCCCCGATTGATCGGGATCCCTCCCCGCCCGGAACAGCGCGATGCGCCCGGCGTAGGGTCTCGCGACGTAGCGATGGTAGGCGCGCGCATGGAGGTAGCCGAGGAGCTGAAGGCTCCGGGCGCGCCGCCCCGCGGAGGACCCGATCCTCGGAAAGCCGTTCGCGAGACGGTTCAGGAGGTGGCGGACCTCGATCTTCGCCTTCATGCGGAGCGTGAAGACGAGGCTTCCGGTCTTCAGGAAGTGCGCCACCCTTCCGGGATAGTAGGCGAGGAGCTTTCGAAGGCCGACGTGACTTCGCTGCCGCCCGGCCTCGAGCGGAGCCTCCTGGGAATCCATGATCGCGAGGAGCCCGACCTCCTCCCCGGCTTCCCTGAGAAGCCGCGCCATCTCGTAGGCGACGTACCCTCCGAAACACCGCCCCGCGACGAAGTAGGGGCCCGCAGGCTGGACTTTCCGCATGTGGAGAAGATAAGCCTTCGCCATCTCGTCGATGGACCGATGCGGTCTCTCCCCCGGCTCGATCCCGCGCGGCTGAAAGGAGTAGACCGCCCGGGCGGGATCGATGAACCGGGCGAGCGCCGCGAAGCTCGAGACGGTGCTCCCCGCCGGAGGCACGGTGAAAAGCGGGGGAAGCGCGCCGCCTGATCGGAGGAGCACGAGCGAGTCCTCCCTTCGCGGCGCGCCGTCGAGGTAGCGCGACGCGAAGGCCGAGACCGTAGGCGAGCTGAAAACGGCGGTGACCGGAATCGAGCGGCCGAAGGTCCGCTCGATCTCCGAAGCCATGCGCAGCGCGAGGAGCGAGTGGCCCCCGAGGTCGAAGAAGTTGTCGTCGGGCCCGATCCGCTCCACCGCGAGGAGCCTGCGCCAGACGGCAAGGAGCGCGAGCTCCGAATCGGAGAGCGGGCGGGCCGGGCCCCTCCGCGGTCTCCCTGCCGCCCGCTCGCCGTTCCTCCGGCCGAGGGCGAGCCGATCGATCTTCCCGCTCGGCGTGAGGGGAAGGCGCGCGGCGATGCGAAGGCGGGGGACCATCCAGGAGGGGAGGCTTCCGCGCAAGAACCGCGCGAGTTCCTCCTCCCGGAGCGGTCTCCGCGGCACGACGTGCGCGCTCAGAGCCCGGCCCCGGTCGGGGACGACCGCCGCGAGGCGGATCCCGGGATGGGAGAGGAGGAGTCGCTCGATCTCCTCCGGCTCGATGCGATGGCCCTGGATCTTCACCTGACGGTCGGTCCGTCCGCAGAGCTCCACGGTGCCGTCGGCGCGGAGGCGAGCCATATCGCCGGTGCGGTAGAGCCGTCCGGGCCCGTCGACGGGATCGTCGAGCTCGACGAACCGCCCGGGGTAGCCGCCCGCCGCCGCGCCCGAGTAGCCGGCCGGCACGCCGATTCCGCTCACGCAGAGCTCGCCGCGTACGCCCTGGGGAACCGCTCGAAGCTCGGCGTCGAGGATCCAGAGCGCCGTGTTGTCGATCGGATTGCCGATCGGCGCCGCGCCGCCTCCGTCCCGGACGATGACCGGAAGGCAGGCGGCGTCGTAGCACTCGGTCGTGCCGTAGAGGTTGAAGAGCCGGGCTCCCGGGAGCGCGCGGGCGGCGTCGGAGGCGAGGCGGGCGCCGAGCGCCTCGCCGGTCAGGAACCAGAGCTTGATATGGGGCAGGCGGTCGGCGAGGCCGCTCTCGAGGAGGAGCTCGAGGAGCGAAGGAACGAGGATGAGCCTCCGAACCCGGCTGTCCGCGAGGAGCCCCACGAGCCCCGCGGGCTCCCGAACCGCTCCTTCGGGCACGACGAGGAGCGGGCGGCCCGCGAGGAGAGCGCCGAAGATCTCCCACACCGAGTCGATGAAGCTGAGCGAGGTTTTGTGCGCGAGCACCTCGTCGCTTTCGAGGGGGAACTCGCGCCACATCCATTGGAGCCGGTTGAGCACCGCGCGGTGGCTTCCTCGTACCCCCTTCGGGCTCCCTGTCGAGCCCGAGGTGTACAAGAGATAGGCGGGTCTCTCGTTTTTCCCTTCGCCCCCGGTCGCCTCCCGCCGAGGAAGCGCTCCTCCGACGGGCATCTCGTCATCCAGGCGAACGATCCGGCCCGGGAGGCTCCCCTTCGAGGCGGCGATCGCGCGGGAGGTGATCGTGCGTCGGATTCCGGCGTCGCGGGCGATGGCGGCAAGCCGCGCCTCGGGGTAGTCGGGATCGAGGGGGACCCAAACGCCGCCCGCCTTGAGGATCCCGAGCACCGCCACGACCGCCTCCGCCGAGCGCGGGAGAAGCACACCGACGGGCTCGCGATCCTCGAGGCCCTCGGAGGCGAGGCGGAGCGCGAGCCTGCTCGATCGCTCGTCGAGGGCGCCGAAGGTGAGGGAGCTCGCGCCGTCGAGCACCGCCTCGGCGTCCGGATTCTCGCGGACCTTGGCCGCGAAAAGCTCGTGGAGGAGCGCGGGGGGGACCGGGTTCCGTCGGCCCCGCAAAGGGCCGCCGCCCGGCTCGCCCGCGCCGAGGAGCGACAACTCCTCGAGCGAGCGGCCGGGATCGTCGAGGAGGTCGTCGAGGACCTTCAGAAAGTGCGCGCACGCGCGCTCGCCCCAGGCAGGATCCCCTCCGACGTCGAGCTCGACGGAGAAGTCGCCGGGGTCCGAGGTCCGCACGTGCACGACGAGCGGGATCTCGTCGTTCGCCGAGTGAAGCCATTCCTCTCGGACGGGTGCATCGTCGAAGCGCGGATACCTCACGGTGTGGAAGTTGAACGCCACGTCGAAGTTCCGGTTTCCCGGGTTGCCGATGGTGTAGCGGACGTGCGAGCCGACATCGGCGATCTCCTCCGCGAGGCGGGCGACGAGGGTCCAGAGCGACTCCGCGGGGACGAGCTTCAAGCGAGCGACCCCCATCTGCATGAACAGGCCGAAGACCGCGCGCTCGCCCTCTTCGCGCCGATTGAGGAAAGGCATTCCGATCGCGATCGTCTCGCGTCCCGTGAGCTTATGGAGGTAGGCGAGGAGCGCGGCGGCGACGATCGCCGCCTGAGCGAGCGTAGGTCGACGATGGTCGAGCCGGATGGCGAGCTCGGCGAGGCGGAGCGTCCGCTCGGGCCCGAGGCGCCGAGCGATCTTTTCCGCCCGGGCGCGGCCGGGAGCGGAAGGGGTCCCGTAGAAATCGGTCGGGCCGGCGGGGATCGCGAGCTTCGTCTGCCAGTAGGCTCGGTCCCGTCGAAAGGCGCGCGAGCGGAGATACCTCCGCTCCCGCTCGAGAAACGTTCCGTAGGGAGGAGCCGCGCTCGGCTCCCCGTCGTAGGCGCGCTTCACGCGCTCGATGAGCACGCCCAAGGCCCAGCCGTCCGCGATGAGGTGGTGGAGCTTGAGGAGGAGCGTCGCCGCGCCGTCAGGACCCCGGAGGAGCGCGCCTTCGAACTGCGCTTTTTCGGGGTCGAGGGGACGATCCGCCCACCGTTCGATCCACGCGCGGAGCTCCCCGACGCCTGCCGAGGCGAGGTTCGCCTCCTCCACGGAAGGCGCGAAGGGGGAGGCCTCGAGCCGCCCCCCCTCGCTCGTCCGCCTGACGATCGAGGCGAGGAGGGGCTCCTCCGCGACGACCCGTCTCACGGCGAGCGCAAGGCGCGCGAAATCGACCGAGCGGAAGTGAAAGGCCACCGCAAGCTCGGGCGGGGGCCCACTTCTCGAGAGCTCGCGGCTCGACCAGAACTGAAGTTGATGCTCGCTCAAGGGGAGGTCGCGTCGTCCGCGGTTCTCTTTCATGGCTGTGCGTAGCGGCATACTACACCGGCCGATGAGGGTGGTAAAGGCGCACCGTGCCGGCGCGAGCGCGGCTGACCGCGGCGCTTGACAGAGCGCGAGACTTCGCGGAAAGTCTTGCAGGGCGAGCGAAGCCACACGAGCGGACTTTTGATGAAGAATCTCTACCTGTCGAGCGCGGAGTTCTACGATATCGACACCTATCACTTGGCGAATCACGACATCGGCTTCTACCTCGACTACGCGCGGAAGATGCTTCCCGGAGAGCCGCCCGGAGAGCTTCTCGAGCTCGCTTGCGGCACCGGGCGAGTCTCTCTCCCCCTCGCCGAGGCCGGCTTCCGCGTGCGGGGGATCGATCTTTCGGCTCCGATGCTTTCGGTCTTCAAACGGAAGCTTTCCGCCGCGCCGCGCGAGGTCGCGGCGCGCGTCCGCCTCGAACAGGCGGACATGGCGGATTTCGACCTCGGGCGGGATTTCGAGCTCATCATCGTACCGTTCCGCGCCTTCCAGGCTCTCACGAGCGAGGAGCGCGTTCGAAGCGCGCTCCTCAGCATCAAGCGGCACTTGAGCCCGACCGGGCTCCTCATCATCGACCTGTTCAGGCCCCGCTGGAGGATGGACGGATCCTGGGCTTCCGCGGTCGAGCAGTTCGACTGGTCGAAAACCATCCGGGAGACCGGGCAGACCGTCGTCCGCTCCGAGATCAGGCGCCGGATCGATACCGCGCGTCAAATCATCTACCCCGAGATCATCTATCGGGTCGAGGAGCGCTCCGGCGAGCGCACGACCGTCTGCGAGCCGCTCGAGCTTCGCTATTACTATCAGTACCAAATGGAGGTTCTCCTCATCTGCTCGGGGTTCAAGATCGAGGAATCGTTCGGCTACTACGACCGCAGATCCACCGACGAAGGCTCCGAGCTCATCTTCGTCGCCGGAAGGGGCGACCGCGAGCCCGGCCCGCTCGCCCGCCTCCCGCCGAGGGCGCGAAAGCGCAAGGAAGGGACATCATGACGCTAGACCGACAGCAGCAGTACGAGCGCTTCAGCGACGCGGCGCGCGAGCTCTTCAAGCGCGGAAAATACCGCGACGCGATCGCCAACTGGGAACAGGCGAGGGAGGTCGCGGCCGGCCGCCCGGTCCAGGAGTTCCTCGTCGCGAACTGGATCGCAGACTCCTATACCGAGATGGGAAATTACCGAGAGGCGATCGG
>JASHNV010000078.1 GCA_030041455.1 Spirochaetia bacterium | reverse complement strand
TCCGTCAAGACGCTTCGAGACGTCCGTGGCGGTCCTCGGCATCGTAAACGGTATGAGCCTCCGTGCAGCGAAAGACCGGCTCTGCTTGGGCGTCGATCCTCGGGGGATCGACGTGGTCTGCAGTAGATTGGACGCTATTCTGCGTACTCTTGGAAGGTGGGGCACCCCACATCATGCTGAAAGCGTCGATTGGGACTGCTCCTTCGGTTCCACCGATAACCGGTGATCCGTCCAACTCGCACGTGAAGGATCGGTTGATCGGCGGCAAGGTCACGGTCCGCGGCATCACCAGGGTCCGCTTCCATCCGATGGTGGCAGTGGTCAAGATCCTGCAGACACGTTCCCCGCCGAACAGCGAACCCGCGCGGCAAGGCGTCCCGGCGCATCGCAAGCTCTTCCGGTTCCGCAGGGGTAGCCTGCCCTTAGCCTGCATTTGTCGTCATGCGAGATCCTTCGGCTGCCTTCCCACTGCCCCCACCCACCGAATCCCGCAGCCTCCCTGTTATAGTAAGTATCCTCTCTTGCCGCCTCGTGTTTTTGAAGCTGCCTCTCCTCTGTGGATTAAGCAGCAAAATAGGGCAGTACCGCCATTTCGGCTTCGTTGACGACTCTCTGGCGCCGGAGTAGAGTGGGTGGCATGAGACCGGTGGTTGCCGGGCGCCGTATCCTCCCAAAATTGACCGTGCTCGCGATCGCGGCGGGGGGAGCGCTCCTCTGCTCGTGCTCGCTCAGCCAGCAGCTTGTTCTGGATCCCGAAGGATCGGGCTCCGCCGACGTTCAGGTGTCCCTGAAGCCGATGTTCGTCGCCTATCTCCAGGACCTCGAGCAGAGCGTGGGCGGATCCGGCGCAATCTTCGACACCCGCGGCATGGCCGATACCTTCAGGCAGTTCGGCGGAGTCACGGGTGTCTCGGTCGAAAGCCCCTCGCCGGACCGGCTGAACATCCGCCTCGAGTTCGCCGACATCACCCAATTCTTCCCGAGCAGGCTCGCGGGAGGGGTTCCCCCGCCGGTCACCTTCGTTTCCGCGGGCGGCGTGAGCACGCTCAGGTTCTACCTCTCGCGGGACAACTTCGCGCGCATCGCCGAGCTGCCTCCGTTTCGGGGCAACCAGATTCTCATGACGTTGAGCCCGCAGGAAGCGACCCACGACACCGAGAAGGACTACCTCGATCTCCTCAGTTACGCTTTCGGGGACTACGCGCAGGGAGCGTCCGTCGCCGACGTCGTCAAAGCGTCCAAGGTCCGGATTGCACTCACCGTGAGGGGTCGAATCGTCTCGCACGTCGGAGGAGTCCAGCAGGGGAATACGGTCGTGTTTTCCGTGCCCCTCCTTGCCGCGCTCGTGCTCGATCGGCCTCTCGATTTCTCGGTGACGTTCGGGCCGTAGAACGGAGACCTCCGCGGCTGCTTCGCATGCGAACGCGGGGCGCCGCGCGCGCTATACTAGAGGGCATGAGCATAACCGGCTATCTGATGCCCGAAGCCTCGGAGGCCTGCCCCTATCTCGACCGCCAAACCGCCACGATGGAGCATTTCGCGGCGAGCTCGCTCTCGGAAAGCGACTTCGAGGGTCTTCTCGCGGCCGGATACCGCCACTTCGGCTCCTACTTTTATCGCCCGGTCTGCCGCCTCTGCCATCGATGCGTGCCGATTCGGATCCCCCTCGATCGCTACGTCCCCACGCGGAGCGGGAGGCGGATTCTCGCTCGAGGATCGAGGTTCACCGCGCGGCTCCATCGTCCGCGGCCGACGAAGGAGGCCTACCAGCTCTATCTGAGCCACAAGCGGCGTTTCGCGAGCGCCTCGGTGGAAAGCTACGGCGACTTCGTCGCGAGCTTTTTCCATCCTTTTCCCTTCGCCTACCAGCTCTCGATTCTCGACGGGGAGCGACTCGTCGCCGTTTCCCACGTCGACGTCACCAAACACGCACTGTCGGCGGTATATTGTTACTACGACGATAGTTATGCTCGAGAAAGCCTAGGGAGCCTCGCGATTTACAAGGAGGTGGAGATCGGCCTCGAGCGAAAGGCCTCGTTTCTTTACCTTGGCTTTTACATCGCCGAGAATCGTCACATGAGCTACAAGGGGCGCTACCACCCTAGCCAGATCCTCCTGGAGGAGGGGCGGTGGGTGGATTACCTTGATACGAAGGGTGTTTTGAGCCATAGTATTGAGAAAATTGAGTTTTTCCCCAAGACGAGGCTCCGAGGCGAGGACCCATGAGCGGCGAGAAGAAGAGTTCGGCCTACGACGACAGCAAGATAACCACGATAAGCTCGCTCGAGCACATCCGGCTGAGGACCGGCATGTACATCGGACGGCTCGGCGACGGCTCCAACCTGAACGACGGAATCTACGTGCTCCTGAAGGAGGTCATCGACAACGCGGTCGACGAGTTCATCATGGGGTACGGCCACAAGATCGAGATCGAGATCAAGGACAAGCTCGTCAAGGTTCGCGATTACGGCCGGGGCATCCCCTTGAGCAAGGTCATCGACGCGGTTTCGGTCATCAACACGGGCGCCAAGTTCAACGACGAGGTCTTTCAGTTCAGCGTCGGCCTGAACGGCGTGGGTACCAAGGCGGTGAACGCCCTGTCGTCCCACTTTCGGGTCATCTCCTACCGGGACGGGAGGTACTTCGACGCGGTTTTCGAGCGCGGAGCCCTCAAGAGCCAGAAACAGGGCAACGCGAGCGGGCAGTCGAACGGCACCTTCGTCGAGTTCCTTCCCGACGAGGGGATTTTCGGCGACTACGCCTTCAACGTCGAGTTTATCGAGCAGCGGCTCTGGAACTACGCCTACCTGAACAGCGGGCTCACGCTCGTCTTCGGCGGACAGAAGTACAAATCCTCCAAAGGCTTGTACGATTTACTGTACGACGAAGTCGGCGACGGAGCGCTCTATGAGATCTGCCATTACGGAGGCAAGCAGATCGAGTTCGCGTTCACCCATACTGTCAACTTCGGAGAGACCTACTTCTCTTTCGTGAACGGCCAGTTCACGAGCGACGGCGGCACCCATCAGAGCGCCTTCCGCGAGGGAATCCTCAAAGCGGTGAACGAGTTCTTCCAGAAGAACTACTCCGGGCTCGATGTCCGCGAGGGCATCACGGGGGCGATCTCGATCAAATTGAAGGACCCGGTATTCGAGAGCCAGACGAAGAACAAGCTCGGCAACACCGAGATCAGGGGCTGGATCATCGCGGAGACGCGGTCCGGAGTCGTCGATTTTCTCCATAAAAACCCCGCCGTCGCGAAGAAAATCGAGGAGAAGATCGCTTCGAACGAGCGGCTGCGCACCGAGCTTAACTCCGTCCGCAAGGAGGCGCGCGAGGCGGCGAAGAAGGTCGCCCTCAAGATTCCCAATTTGAAGGACTGCAAGTTCCACCTCGGCGACGACGGCGAGAAGGGCTCGCACTCCACGATCTTCATCACCGAGGGGCAGTCGGCGACCGGTTCCATGGTCTCCTGCCGGGACGTCTACACCCAGGCGCTGTTCTCGCTGCGCGGGAAGCCCCAGAACGTCTTCAGCCGGCGTCGCGCCGACCTCTACAAGAACGAGGAGCTCTACAATATCATGATCGCCCTCGGCATCGAGAACGACATGGAAGGCCTGCGCTACGCGCGAATCGTCATCGCGACCGACGCCGACTACGACGGGTTCCATATTCGGAACCTGCTCCTCACGTTCTTCTTGAACTATTTCGAGGAGCTCGTCGTGGCGGGCAGGATCTACATCCTCGAGACGCCGCTCTTCCGCGTGCGCAACAAGAAGGAGACCCGCTACTGCTACAGCCTCGCGGAGCGCGACGCCGCGGCGGCGGATCTCGCGGGCGCCGAGATCACCCGATTCAAGGGCCTCGGGGAGATCTCGCCGAGCGAGTTCGGCCAGTTCATCGGCGAGGACATGAGGCTCATCAGCGTCAACGTGAAGTCGCTGAAGAGCATTCAGGGCACTCTCGAGTTCTACATGGGCAAGAACACCCCCGAGCGGCGGAACTTCATCATGGAGAACCTCATCTGATGGCGTACGTCACCAACCTGTTCAACGTCAACTTCCTCGAGTACGCCTCCTACGTCATCAAAGACCGCGCGATCCCCCATATCGACGACGGGCTGAAGCCGGTCCAGCGCCGCATTCTCCACTCGCTCTTCGAGATGGACGACGGAAAGTTCCACAAGGTCGCCAACGTCACCGGGCACTGCATGAAATACCATCCGCACGGCGACGCGTCGATCTACTCCGCGCTCGTGGTGCTCGCGAACAAGGAGCTGTTCATCGAGAAACAGGGAAACTTCGGGAATATTCTCACCGGCGACGAGGCGTCGGCGGCGCGCTACATCGAGTGCCGGGCCACCCCTCTCGCGAAGCGGGTCCTGTACAATCCCGAGATCACCGAATACGAGGAGTCCTACGACGGGCGCAACAGGGAGCCGGTCACCTTTCCCGCCAAGATTCCGGTCGTGCTGACCCAGGGGGCGGAAGGGATCGCGGTCGGAATGTCGACGAAGATCCTGCCGCACAACTTCGTCGAGGTGCTTCAGGCCGAGATCGCCTGCCTGAAGGGTCAGAAGGCGCAGCTCTTCCCCGACTTCCCCTCAGGCGGCTTCATCGACGTCTCCGAGTACGAGGACGGCAACGGCAAGGTGCTCATCAGGGCGAAGCTCGATACGAAGGATCCGAAGAAAATCGTCATCCGCGAGATTCCCTTCGGAACCACCGTCGACAGTCTCATCGCCTCGATCGAGGCGGCCGCCAAGAAGAACAAGATCAAGATTCAGGGGATCACCGACTTCACCACCGAGCAGGTGGAGATCGAGATCGCGCTCGCGCGCGGGGTCTACTCCGAGGAGACCGTCGACGCGCTGTGGGCGTTCACCGACTGCCAGCTCGCCACCTCGGTGAATCTTCTCGTCATCGAGGGACAGAAGCCGAC
The DNA here is from genome assembly GCA_030041455.1 of Spirochaetia bacterium. GTDB lineage: Bacteria > Spirochaetota > Spirochaetia > DAHUYW01 > DAHUYW01 > DAHUYW01. The sequence continues at coordinate 37,223 of JASHNV010000078.1, read as the reverse complement.
GACGTTCACGATCACCGAGGTCGTCAAGCATCACGCGAAAAGACTCGTCGACATTCTCGAGCGCGAGCTCAAGCTCGAGGAACGGACGCTCAAGGACAGGCTCCACGCGAAGACCCTCGAGCAGATCTTCATCGAGGAGCGAATCTACAAGGCGATCGAGGAGATGGACACCCCCGCCAAGGTCGCGCGAGCGGTGCTCCGCGGTCTCGCGCCGTTCGCCTCCAAGATCCGCCGCGAAGTTTCCGACGACGACGTCGAGCGGCTCCTCAAGATCCCGATCCGCCGAATCTCCCTGTACGACATCAACAAGGCGAGGGAGGAGATGCGGGACATCAGGAACCGCCTCAAGGAAATCGACTATCACCTCGACCATCTCACGCAGTACGCGGTGAGCTTTCTCGAGGGAATCATCAAGGACTACGGCGCAAGCTACCCGAGGCGCACGAAAATCGTGAAGTTCGACCGGGTCGACGTCCGGGAGGCGGCGCAGCGCAACCTCGAGCTCCGCTACGACAGCGAGAGCGGCTACCTCGGCTACGAGGTAAAGACCGGGAAGGCGCTCTTCAACGTCTCCGACCTCGACCGAATCCTCGTCGTGAGGCACAGCGGCGTCTACTCGGTGATCGACGTCCCCGAGAAGCTCTTCGTCGACAAGGGCATGCTCGCCTGCGGCTTCGCGGACAAAGAGTCCCTCGCGAAGACCGTCTTCACCGTCGTCTACCGCCAGAAAGCGACCGGCTATCCTTTCATCAAGCGCTGTACCATCGAGCAGTTCATCCTCGACAAGGGCTACATGATCGTTCCGGAGGACTGCATCGTGCTGAAGCTCACCACCCAGCGGGAGGGCGAGATCGTCGTCACCTACAAGCCGAAGCCCCGCATGAAGGTGCACGAGGAGCGCTTCAAGCTGAAGGACTACCCGGTGAGGAACGTCCGGACGCTTGGAACTCGCCTTGCCGCGCGCGAGGCGGAGAGCGCAACCTTCAAGCCGGCGGGTACTCGGTCCGCTCAGGCGGCCCGCTCCGCGGAGAAGACGAGAGCGAAGCTCCCCGTCCGCCAGACGGCCAAATCGAAGGCCGCGCCTCCTCCGCGACGCGCCGCGAAGCACGCGAGCGCGAAGAAAGCGCCCCCGAAGAAAAGACGATGATTGACGACGAGCCGGTCTTTCTCGCCCTGATTACCGCCGACAAGGTCATCACCGAGGCGGGGAACAACAAGAAGACGATCATCGGAACCTTCACGAATTTCTTCGCGGGCTCCTTCCCGGCCGTCTTTCCTCCGTGGGCGATCTACCTCTCCTTCACGAACGTCGCCGACGAGCACACCTTCTCGATCAACATCATCAACGACCGATCGCAGCAGGCAGTCTTCTCGGCGGGCGGCCAATGCGTGGTGCCCGACCGCCACGCGGTGGTCGAGCTCGTCGTGAACGCCTTCCCCGTCACGTTCCCCGAGAAGGGGTCCTACACGATCACGGCCAACCTCGACGGGCGGAGCCTCGTCTCGCGGATTCTCAATCTCTACCTCACGAGCGAAGCGCCGAGCAAGGCCGAGCAGGAGCGGCCGGGGGCGAATTGAAACGCCCCGGGCCGCTCGAAAGCGGGAGCCCTCAATGACCGGAACCGAGCGCGCAAACGTCCATCCCGGCGGGCGAGTACGGATCGTGCTCAAGGCCGATCAGGCCTCGGGCCGGCTCACTGAGGGAATCGTCGCGGAAATTCTCACGAGCTCCGCCCATCATCCGCACGGCATCAAGGTGCGCCTCACGAGCGGCGAGGTGGGACGCGTCAAGGAGGTCCTGGGGTAGGACCGGGCGCACGGCAACGTCCCGGGAGGCGCGGCGTCATTCGGCCCGCCTGAGGGCGGGCGCCGCAGTCGGGATGGAGGTACGGACCGTTGGCTCTTTTCGCGCTTCTCGCCGACGTCGTTCTCGTGACGCATTTCTGCTACGTCGCCTTCACCGTCGGCGGCGAGATCGCCATCCTCGTTGGCGGCTGGTTGGGTTGGGCGTGGGTCCGCAATCTCGTCTTCAGGATCGCTCACGCCGCGAGCGTCGGGTTGGTGGCCGTGGAAGCGCTTGCGGGAGCGACCTGCCCGCTTACTACGTGGGAATACCGGCTGCGCATCCTGGCCGGACAGCGCGTGGAGAGCCAGGTTCCCTTTGTCGCTCGGCTCGTGCGAAGCATCATGTTCTACGATTTTCCCCCGTGGGTCTTCTTGGTCGCCTACGTCGGCTTCGCCGCCGTCGTGGGGCTGACGTTCGTTCTCGTCGTGCCGCGCCGCGGCCGGCGTACCTGAAGCCTTCCCGGGGATAAAAGCCTCCGCTCGACCTCCGGATATCGCCCGGCCGCGCTAGAGCAGCCATGGACCGGCTCGCGGAGCCGGCCCGGAACGAAGCACGAAGACGGCGAACGGAATCGCGCCGGATGACCCTCGCGGGCGCTGTCCCAAGGCGGTGTCCGCTCAAGAGGACGTCCCATCGAACGGCGCGCTCTCGGGCGTTCCCTGAAGCGGGAGCCCATGCTGCTGCCGTCCGGCGGATCGACCGCGGCGCCTTACTCCGGCCCGAGCCCCGAGTGCCAGTCGTGCTTGTCGCCCGCGCGGACGATGGTCAGCTTGCTCAGAAGCGAGCGCCCCTCAACGCGGATGATCGGCCCGCCCGGGGACGACGGCGGCGACGCGGTGACCGTGCGCTTTCCGAAGACGGCCGTTCCCGCGTCATAGACGCTCGCGTTGGCGGGAATCTTGATGACCGTCTTGCCGCAGAACGCCGACGCGTCGATCGTGACCTCCCGCTCGGCGAACAGCGCGGCCGAGAGGTCGATGATGACCGCGGCGAATACCGAGCTTACCGAGGTCTCCCCGCCGACGACCCACTGACCTTGGCGGCGGATCTTGCTGAAAAGCCCCTTCGTGGACGGATAGGTCGGGGAGACGACGGCACTTGAAGGAAGGTCCGCGGTGAGTCGCTCGAGATCGCCGAGCGTCTTCGAAGCGTACAGCGCATCGAGGCGCTCGCTATGCTCGCCGAGCGTGAGCCGCCCGGCCGCTACAGCCGCGATCAGCACCTCCGCGACGCGTTTGCGGTCGGTATCCGAAGCTCGCGCGTCGGGCGTTGACGGCACGTTCTCGTTCATCCCCGTCAGCCTACCGTTCAGTCGCGGAGAAAGCAAGCCCTTTCTCAAAGGAGCGCTCAGACGCGCGGAGGCGACCGCGGCGATCGAGGCAAGACTCTTCTCCGACCGAACGGGTCGTGATCCGGCATTCGGGGTCCGTAGAGGTGCTCGCCAGGCGTCCACCAAGAAAGTGCGTCGCTTCGAGGTTTGGGGTCTCCTCTTGACATCCAAGACCGACATCCGCGCTTGGCGTCCATCATGACCGTAACTTCCGGCCGCCAACGCGGGACGCGTGCGTCGTCGTGAAACTCACAAGAGGCCGCTCGATTGGCTACAGATATGGCTACAACACGGGCGTTTTTCGGCGTCCGCGTAGTCCATGAGATCAGGGCACGTCATTAGGCCGAAATGATTCAGCAATCTGGCAGGGCGGGCTCGAACCGCCGACCCTGAGTCCCGGGGCCTTATATCGACATTCGTCTCCGCAAGTACTGCTTTCAACTGGCGAGGCACGTATCGTCCTCGCAAGCCGATATAGGAATACCAACTTCGATTCGCTCTCGCCGATTTGAAATAGGCATAGATGCCTGACCGGAACGCTGGAGACCTTTCGGGGTACCGCACGGACACGGACAAATTTCAGACCTGGTATCGCAGGTAGAGCACCTGACGAACCTCCGGTACGTCTCGGCACGTCCAACGCCTGCGTGTCGTCACGAAACCTTGATTGCCTATGTACCTCGCGTGTGACGATCGCCAACAAACGACGAAACAACTTCCCGATAGTTGTTTCAAACGTTAATGAGACTTCGTCTTATTGACAGATTTGTCGACTAGCCCTATAATTCATTAAAGATACATAATCTCATTAGAAGGAGACCAAATGCACGCACTTCGGATCTTTCAGCTGACCCCACGGCTAACACTCTTGGCGGTTGTGCTGATGACCAGTTTCGAGATAGCAGCTCAGGCACAAACTACTCCCACCTACACTCCCGCCGCCCAGCCGGGGCCGAAAATCACCTTTGATGGGGAGCTGGATTTGGGTGTCACCTTTGACGGCGGCGACGGTACGAGCATCGACAGACCGACAGAGCTGAAATTTGCCCCGACCCTGGTCGACGGTAACGTCGGATTCTATACGCGGTTCCTGATGTACCCACCCACGTTGAGTCCGACGATACAAGCTACCGCTCTGAGCACGGACTACGCCTATGGAACCTATCAGCTCTACGGATCTCTATTCGACCATTTCATGACCGCCACCATCGCTCTTGGAGACTTTGCAGACCTGTCCGACTACGTTTTGTCTTACAATTCCAATTACTTCACAAACGTTCTGCAAGGTAATCCTATCGGCGGCTATATCGAAGGTCTGGAAGGGGGCGAGGTTGCCTTCTCGCCGTTCAAGGCACTGACCATTGCGGTATTTGTCCCATGGGATAACACGGGAGCAGGAGAACCGGTCGACAATACGATAGGGAATACCGACGGGATCGTTTCTTACAATCTGCCGAACAAGATCAAGATCGATATCGGCTACGGGAACTCATTCAACGGGGACATCAGCGGCACTCTCGTGCAAGTGCATTCGGGAACGAACCTCCTCTTCGTCAACGCGACGCTTATGACCATTCCGAACCTCACCGTAGGCGCGGAGTACGGCAACTACACCGACGTGAACACTTCCTCTTCGGTGGAAAACTACGTAACGGGGACGGCAAACTATACCTTGACCAATGAAGAAAGCGGCAACTCCTTCACCCTCGCCGACGATGTCTTTTACTTCATGCCCGCGTCAGGGACCAGTGTCGTCCAGGAGGATTTCTCGACTTACTATACTTTCTCTCAGGCGTTTTCGGCGGCGGATTTCATCATCGACATGGACGTCGACTATGCAAATAACTACCCGGGCGTCGATAGCACCAACGCGAACTCCCTGGTTGCCACCGACCGCAATGTGACGTTCAGTCCGTGGCTTAAGCTTTCTTTTGGCACAAAGAACGACATCTTCGCCGTTGGCTATGCGTACAACTACGACATCGACGCAGCAAGAACTGGCTATAACAGACTGATCGTCAGCGGGACGATCTACTACTAGTAGATAACGAGGTACAATGATGAATTCTTTGAGAGCACGACTTATACGGCTTCTCGCCGTAGCTTTTTTGTTTTCTTCGGCTGTGTTTGCTTTCGCCACTGGCGAGAGTGAAAAGCCTTCAGGCTTGCAGGTGGTGGCGGCTGAGAACACGTACGGCGACCTTGTGCAGCAGATCGGGGACATTCATGTCCACGTCCTCAGCATCATTTCCGACCCGAATCTCGACCCGCACGAGTATGAGGCGAACGTTGACGATGCACGTCAGATAGCGGACGCGGACATAGTGATTGAAAATGGCGATGGTTACGACGATTGGATGGACAAGCTTATGGCGACAACAGGAAACAGCCACCGACTAGTCATTAAGGCGTACGACGTCGCACCGAATCATTTGTATGAGAACGAACACGTTTGGTACAACCCCGACAACGTGATTGCAATTTCACAGAAGATCCTGGATGACATGAAACAAAAGGATCCGGCCGACCGCGCGGACTTTGACGCAAATTTTGCACGTCTCAAGTCTGACATCGAAAAACTTGATACACGGATTGCCGACCTCAAGACCAAGTTCGCGGGGACTCCCATTGGGCTGACTGAGACGATATTTCTCTACCAGTCCACACTGATCGGATTGAACGTTCTCACGCCTTGGGCCTTCGACAAAGCCATTGCCGAGGGCAACGATCCTACCCCGCCCGATGCGGTCGCCGCCGAGCAGCAGCTTACGAGCCGCCAGGACAAAATACTTGTTTACAACGAGCAAACGATAACGCCCATCACGACGAAACTTCAGGATGAAGCCCGCGCACTCGATATTCCGATAGTGCCCGTCATGGAGACGATGCCCCCCGGCATGCACTATCAGTTGTGGATGGAGAACCAACTTGATGCTCTTGGCAAAGCCCTTACCGGAGTCACGCGGCATTAGGCCACTGGTTAACAAGATCGATGAAGGAGGCATCGGGTCTCGGCAACGCGCGAGCGGCGCAGAGACCCGGCTTATGGGCGAACGAAGTGCCATCGAGGGTGGTAAGGAACGCATGCCTGCCGATCGTAGTTGCCTACCACGTTCGATCCGGGCGAGTGGCAATCTCGTTCACCGGCATCACCCAGCGGAACGCGGTCGGAAGGACTCCTCATGGCGACACGATTTCGTTGACACCGGCTCATCGTCTCCGGTGCCGTCTCGATCGCCTCGTCCATCGCTCCCTCGAGTCGAGCAATCCGCTGCGTCTGGTGATCCACCTCATCGAGGGAGTCCCCCAGTGCCGTCTGTTGAGCGAGCTCCTGAAACTTCACCTCCTTTCGAATCCAGTCCAGGTACTGTGCCGTCCACGCCCGCATCTTCTCCGGCGGCCGCCGCCCATGGCGGAGCAGAAACTTCCCAAGACGGTGCCGCGCTCGCAGCTGATCGGCTTTCGCCGCCTCCCGCGCCCGCACCAGGTCCCGGAGCGCCTCGTGCGCCGCATCGGGCACCCACACCGGCGTCAGGTCCCCCAGCCGGATGGAATCCGGCCGAGCCCGAAGCCCCCGCGCCAGCCGCTCGGCATCCCGCCGGTCGGTCTTCACCCGATCGCCGGCCTTCACCGGTACCAGCGTCGGTGCCACCACCTGTATCCCGAGCTTCTCAAGCTGCCAGGAGAGCACGTACCCCGTCGGACCGGCCTCGTAGCAGGCCTTCCAGCTCCCGACCGGACCGATCTTGCCCACCAGTTTTCGAATGCTCGCTTCCTGGTTTGGGATCGTCCCCAGCACCCGCACCTCCCCACCGTCCCGCTCGGCGACCGCAACCGCGATGGTCGCTGCGTGGACGTCAAGCCCTACAAACTTCTCAATCGCCATACTATGCTTCTTCACGACCGCCCCCTTTGCTTGTAGCTCTGCGCTACGATCTTCTCGACCGCAGGGTTAACCTACGTATTCGCAATTGGGGCGGTCACATCATTATGACTAGGCTGACCGAATCCCCGTCGGGTGTCGAAGTGCTATTCATTTTTCTTAGAAGCCGTTTCCCCCGACGATAGGAGAGCGGTTCTCAGAGCGAGGGACGTGCCGAATCGGTTGGGAACGGGTGCTATGACTGGGATCGCTTCGTTCTTCCGCTGTGAGTCCAATATCGGAAGTAGGTCCACCCGACCCCGTGCGTTATACAGCTATTTTCCGCGCTGTTTGAAGGGCCTTCCCGGCATCGATTCCTGGGCTCCACGGGTCTTGGTACCCTTTGTTGGCCCGGAGGTCAGTGGCTCGCGTAATAGTCGGCGACGGCCCTAAAGGACTCTTTGGGTTCCCATGGCATGTCCGGGTACCTGGAGCCATGGCCGCCATCGAGAAAGCTCTTCACGAGACTGTATCGCACGAGGTCGAGGTCGAAGTTGATGGCCTTGAGCAACTGCTGTTCCATATCGTCTTCAAGCCCGGCTCCCGGCTCAACGAAAGTGAAGACGAAGGTAGCGTCAACTCCGGCCTCGTCGTTTATCCTTAGCAGCTCGGCGACTTCGCCTGCCTGGACAGACTGGTCATAGACATAATTAGCCTTTAGCTGCGGCGGCGTTGTACTCCAATCCACGATATCCCATCCCCGCCCGCCGAGATCCTCAGCCCCCCGAAATGTGCAACAACCGAACTCCATGTTGGCGAGAGGCTTGTCAAACCCAAGATACCGCTTGATGAGATTCGGATAGAGCTCTCTCGTCCGCTTGTCCCGGTAGAGGTCCACTCCAACGATATCGAATGGAGCCCAGTCCACCGACTCCAATCCTACCGAGGCATACGTTATCGGCCCTTGAAATATCTTCCGAACGGAGGAGACCGCTTGGCGCAAAAACTCATTGAGCGGTGCGTTTTGCTTTCCTGCCTTTGCGGTTTCCCAGAAAGTTGGATGGTTAAGCCGCTCGAGGACATTCCTCCCTTCGAAAAACCCTTGTGTGAAGAGAGTAACCTCGCTCCCGACGCTGAAAACAATGCGACGAGGCCAACGTTGTCTGAACTGCTCGGCGACTAGAGCTCCGTCCTTGAGATAGCGGAGCGTTTCACCCGGCTCCTGATCCCACATTTCCGGAGAGAACCACACCTCGAGCCCTCCTTCAAGAGCATCCGCAGTGGCGATTTCAAGCCGCCCCAAATCAAGCCCCTGAAGCCGCACGGCGTTGCAGTGGAGGTCGTTCTTGATGATCTCGAGCTCACGGCGGACGATCTTCGGATCAAAGTTCGGGCGCCAGTTGCGACCCATCATCACACGACCCACGTCGTAACAGACACCTTTTCGGTTCACTTCATGCCTCCGCGATGCGGCCGCTTCTTACGTTTTCACGGACCCCTCTCCTCATCCGAAAGCTTTGTCCCCCGGGCGGTTCGGTCCTCGCCGACGTCGAACGCGCCCTCGACTCCTCTCGCGCGGCGAGGACAGGGCTCATCACTCGCGCTCGGAGAGGAAGTGCTCGGCCTCGATCGCCGCCATGCAGCCCGACCCCGCGGCGGTCACTGCCTGGCGGTAGACCCGGTCCTTGACGTCGCCGCAGGCGAAGACGCCGGGAATCGAGGTGGCGGTGGAATCGGGCTTCGTCAGGACGTAGCCCGTGCCGTCGAGAGGAAGCTGCCCCTCGAGAAACTCGGTGTTGGGAGTGTGCCCGATCGCGTAGAAGAGCCCTCTCGCGTCGAGGAGGCGCTCGGCGCCGGACTTCACGTCCCGTACACGCACTCCGGTGAGCTGCTTGTCTCCGACCGCCTCGACCGGCACGGAGCTCCATTCGATCGCGATCTTCGGGCTCGCCTTCACGCGAGCCTGCATCGCCTTCGACGCGCGGAGCTCGTCCCGGCGGACGAGCATCGTGACGCTCTTGCCGAACTTGGTGAGATAGGTCGCCTCCTCGCAGGAGGAGTCGCCGCCGCCGACGACGACGAGCGGCTGGTTTCGGAACACCGGGAGCGCGCCGTCGCAGACCGCGCAGGCGGAGATCCCCTTCTGCCAGTACCTGTCCTCGCCGGGGAGAGCGAGTCGCTTCGCCGTCGCGCCCGTCGCGACGATCAGCGCCTCGGCGCGATGCTCCGTCTCCCCGAGGTAGACCTTGAAGGGCCGGGAGGACAGGTCGACCCGGGTGACCGTGTCGGTCACGATCCTGGCCCCGTGCTTCAGCGATTGGGCGCGCATCCTGTCCATGAGCTCCGGTCCGTTTATCCCGTCGGGGAAGCCCGGAAAGTTCTCGACCTCCGTCGTCGTCGTAAGCTGCCCTCCCGCGGCGACGCCGCCCGCAAGAAAGCCCTCGAAGAGGAGGGGCTTGAGCTCCGCGCGGGCCGCATAGATCGCGGCGGTGTGGGCAGCCGGTCCCGAACCGATGATGATGACCTTCTCGACGTTCTGCTCAGCCATTTCGTGCTCCTTTCGCATGCTGTTCTCGTCCAAAGGCATATAGAGAAATGACTATATAATTTAGCAAGGAAAAGCGGAATCGGCTACCGGTCGAGAATCGTTTGAATCTTGTACACGCCGTACGCCGGCTCCTCGTAGGGATGAACTCTGAGAAGCTCCTCAAGGACCTCATCGAGGACCTCCTCCGCGCACACCATCTCGACCCGGTACTCGGATACATGCTCGACCTTTCCGCGGGATCCGAGGAAGGGCTTGCTTCCCGCGAGGGGTCGAAACTGCCCGGTGCCGAGAACCTGCCACGAGCAACTGTCGTAGTTGGCGTAGCGGCCCGCGCCCTTCGCGAACAGCGCGCTCTTGACCGCCTCGCACTGCTCCTGCGGAACGTAGAAGACGAGCTGGTACATCGCGCTTCCCGGCTACCGCGCCGCGGGGGGATCGAGCATGTCCAGGCAGGGAGCGAGCTCGGTCTCGTCCTCGAGCGCGCCGTAGCGGTCGAGCGGCTCGCCGTTCGGCGCGAAGCCAAGCGCAACGAACATCACGACGGAGAACGGCATGATCTGTTCGTAGTCGAAGCACGCCGAAAAGTCAAGAATCGCCGGCTCGGACGCTAGCATCCGCGCGGAAATATGGTAGGATCTTCAGGAAACTAGGATGGCGGGAATGCCGGAACAGAAAGAAAGCTTCAACGTCGAAGAGGTATTCCAGCGGGTCGTTCCGACCTACGACCGGCTCAATCACCTGTTCACGCTCAACATCGATAGGCGGTGGCGGAAAAGGCTCGTGAAGCGAAGCGAGGTCCGGCCGTCCTCCCGCGTTCTCGACGTCTGCACCGGCACCGCGGACGTCGCGATCGCGCTCGCGAGGCGCTTTCGCGGCGTCTCGGTCGACGCCATCGACCTCTCCGAGGCGATGATCGAGGTCGCCCGCTCGAAGGTGCGGCGCGCGGGGCTTTCCGACTCCATCACGGTCGCTCCGGGCGACGCCCTCGGGATTCCCTTCGCGGACCGGTCCTTCGACGTCGTATGCAATTCTTTCGGCCTGAGAACCCTCTCGGACCCGGCGCGGGGCGTTCGCGAGATGGCGCGCGTCGCCCGGGTGGGAGGGCGCGTCCTCATTCTCGAGTTCGCGCCGCCGCCCGAGGGGCTCCTCGGCAGTCTCTACGCGTGGTACTTGCGCTCGTTCATGCCGGCGCTCGGCGGCCTCCTGTCGGGCTACCGGACGTCGTACTCCTATCTCTACGAGTCGGTGTCCGCCTTTCTCAAGCCCGCGGAGCTGCTTGAGATCATGAGGACGGCGGGGCTTCGCGAGGTAGGAAGCGAGCGGTTAAGCGGCGGAATCGCCTACCTGTACGTCGGGAGCCGATGAAGATCGCGCCGGCGAATGAAAAAAAAGCGGGGAGGAACATGAGCGGCAACAGGCAGCAGACGGAGCGGGAGCGCGCGCCGGTGTCGAGGGCGATGGGTCGAGTGTTGTTCGGCTGGAGGGAGACCGCCCTCGGCCCCAAGAGGCTCAAAGGGCTCATGGAGCACGAGAAGGTCAGGCGGATGTTCGACACCATCGCCTCCGCCTACGACCTCCAGAACCGATTCCTCGCGATGTGGATCGACACCCATTGGCGGAACATGTTCGTGCGCTACCTCAGGCTCAAGGAGGGAACGGTCCTCGGCGATCTTGCGATCGGGACCGCCGAGATCGCGATTCGCGCCTGCCGCAGATATCCCGGCGTCAGGGTCGTCGGCATCGATTTCTCCCCACGGATGCTCCGCGTCGCTCGACGCAAGATCGGCGAGCGGCGGCTGCGCGATCGCATCGAGCTTCACGTGGGCGACCTGCGCGCCCTTCCGGCCGGCGACGCGCAATTCGACGCGATCACGATCTCGTTCGGGATCCGTAACATCGTCGAGCGCGACCGGGTCCTCCGCGAGTGCTTCCGAGCGCTCAAACCGGGCGGCAAGCTCCAGATCATGGAGCTCGGCTTTCCGAAGATCCCGATCGTGGGGCCGGCCTACCGCTACTACTTCGACCACATCATGCCCCTCTACGGGAACTGGCTCTCGGGGACCGATTACGCCTACACCTACCTCGCCGAGACGGTGTACGTCTTCCCCTCCGAGGAGCGCTTCATCGCGGAGATCCGGGCGGCGGGATTCACGCGCACGAGCGTCGTCTCACTCACCTACGGGATGGCGAAGATCTATCGCGGACACAAGCCGCGCGGCGGAACGCCGGGATGAAGCCGAACTGGGTCGAGAAGGTCTGGCTGAACAGCCCTCCGCGCCTGAGGATGCTCCGCCGGGAGACCGAGCTCTTCAAGAAGATCCGCGACCTTCCCCCGGGCGCCGAGGTGCTTGAAATCGGCTGCGGGCGCGGGTTCGGGGTCAGGCTTATCCGGCGGGCCTTCGCGCCCCGCCGCTTCGAAGCGGTCGACATCGACGAGGGCGCGGTCCGAAGGCTCGCGAAGCGGAAGGAGTTCCTCGGCATGAAGGACGTCGTCTTCGGCGTCGCGGACGCGCAGCGCCTGACCTACGCGGACAGGTCGCTCGACGCGGTCTTCACCTTCGGAATCCTCCACCATCTCGAGGACTGGCAGCGCGGCGTGAGGGAGATTCACCGGGTGCTTCGCCCGGGCGGCGCCTTCTATTTCGAGGAGATCTATCCCGCCCTCTACGCGAACGCCGTCACGCGCCGCCTCCTCGTCCATCCGAGGGAGAACCGCTTCGACGGGCCGCGACTTCGCGACGAGCTCAAGCTCGTCGGCTTCAGGCTTCTCGACGGCTATGCCGAGACGGCGCACCGGGTCGTCGCCGTGGCGCTCAAGCCGTAACGGAGCGATCGGGTACCATGCTTTCGACCTTGAGGCTGCTGTTCGCCCTGTCGCGGACGCCGCACGGCCTCCTCGACATGGCCTGTCCGATTCTCGTCGTCTTCCTCTGGCTCGGACGCCTGCCGAGCGCCGAGATCATGCTCATCGGTCTCGTCACGGTGTTTGCCGCCTACACGAGCGGCTACGCGGTGAACGATCTCGTCGACCGTATTGCGGACCGCAAGCGATACGGCGCGGGATGGAGCGAGGCGCCCGGCTATCTCGACGCTACGCTCCCGCGCCATCCCCTCGCCTCGGGGATGCTGAGGACGAGGCACGCGCTCGTCTGGGCCGGCGCGTGGGGCTTGGTCGCCGCGGTCGGTTCCTTTCTCCTAAGCCCCGCGTCATTCGCCATCTTCATCGCCTCGATCGCGCTCGAGGTCGGCTACTGCCTGCTGTATCGGCTCACGGCGCTTCGCGTTTTCGTGAGCGGAGTGGTGAAGACGCTCGGTCCGATCGCCGGAGTCTTCGCGGTCGATCGCAGTCCGCTCTCGACCCGGCTCCTCCTTCTTTTTCTCTGGCTGTTTTTCTGGGAGATGGGCGGACAGAACATCCCCTCCGACTGGACGGACATCGACGAAGACCGGGCTCTCGGAGCGAAGACCATCCCGGTCCTGCTCGGGCCCACATGGTCGGGGAGGCTCGCGTTCTTTTCCGTGTCGGTCGCCATCGCGCTCAACGTCGCCTTCATCGTTTCGGCGCCCGGACGCGGCTCCATCCCCTACGCCGTCGCCTCCGTCGCGATCGGAGCGTGGCTGCTCGTGGTTCCGGCGGTCGGTCTGAGCGCCTCGACGTCCCGTTCCGTGATTTTCAGGCTGTTCAACTGGGCCTCGTACTACCCGGCCGCGCTCCTTGCCGCCGCGCTCGCGCTCAAGGGGATCGCTTCACTGTAAATCGGAGACACCACATGAGTGACGCAACTTCAGCCGCCCGCTCGATGCAGCTGGGCTATGCGACGAACGTCTTTCGAAGCGAAACGCTCGCGGAGGTGATCGCGACGCTACAGGGGCCCCTGTCGCGCATTCGCAGGTCCCTGTCCGGATCGTTCCAGGGCTTCGAGCTCAGGCTCGGAATGGCCGCGACCGAGGAGGCGGCCCGGGACCCGGGCGCGAGGGAGCGCCTCATCGAGACGCTGAAGGGCAACGACCTGCCGGTACTCACGATCAACGGCTTCTCGCCGCAGGACTTTCACGGCCGGCGCGTGAAGGAGGAGGCCTACCGGCCCACGTGGCTCGAAGAGGGCCGTCTTCTCTACACGAAGCGGCTTGCCGAGCTGCTCGCCGAGCTCCTCCCGGAGGGGCGGTCGGGAGCCATCAGCACGTCGCCGGGCTCGTTCAAGGCGTTCGGCCACGACGCGGAGCGACTCGACGCCACCGCCGAGGCGTTCGCGGCCATGGCCTCCTTCCTTTTCGAGATCGAGGAGCGGACCGGCAGGCGCATTTCCCTGTGCATCGAGCCCGAGCCCGGCTGCACCATCGAGAGCACCGACGAGGCGATCGTCTTCTTCGATCGTCACCTCCTGGGCGCGGGCGCGCGCTACCTCCGGAAGCGCGGAGCGCTTTCGGGGCCGAAGGCGGAGGAGGTCCTCCGCCGCCACCTTGCGGTGACCTTCGACTGCTGCCACCTCTCGATCGAGTTCGAGGATCTCGTCGATTCGGCACGAAGGCTCGCGGAATCCGGCGTCTCGATCGGGAAGGTCCACGCGACGAGCGCGATCCGCCTCGAGCGGCCGGCGGAACGGCCCGAGGGGCTCGCGAAGCTCGCCCGATACGCCCGCTCGCCCTACCTCCACCAAGTGATCGGGACCGACGGCGGAGGCAGGGTTGTCTTCCGGGCGCAGGACCTCGAGCCCGCGCTTGCCGCCCCCGAGGAGCTCCTCGCCTGCGCGGAGATACGCATCCATTTCCACCTGCCCCTCTTCGTCGAGAAGATCGGGCCGCTCGGGACCACCGTCCCTGACACGGTGGCCGGGGTGCGATACATCGCGGAGCGCGCCCTCTGCCCGGTGGCTATTCTCGAGACCTACACGTGGAGCGTTCTGAGCGAGACCGGAGATTTCGCCGGATTGGACGTCGAGTCGGGAATCGCCCGCGAGATCCGCTGGGCGCGCGAGAGTCTCTTCTAGCGGGCGCTCGTGACGACGGTGATCTTCCGCGTCTCGCCGTTCCGCAGAATGCCGATCTCGCACGGGCTCCCGGGGGCGAAGCGCGAAAGGATCCGGTGAAGGTCGTCCATCGTGCTCACGCCCTCTCCGTCCGCCGAGTAGATCGCGTCCTTCGCCCGAATGCCCGCGGCCCAGGCGGCCTCCTTCGTCTCGACCTCCATCACCTCGACCACCGACGGGGAGCGAAGCTTGAGAATCCTCTGAAGCCGCCGGTTGATCGGCCGGACCTGAGCCATCACGCCGATGTAGGAACGGGAAACCTTGCCCTTCGTGACGAGCTCCCCGACGACGTAGCGGGCGGTGTTGATGGGGACGGCGAAGCTCAACCCTTGAGCGTTGAAGATCATCGCAGTGTTGATCCCCACCACGCGGCCGCGGCTGTCGACGAGGGGGCCGCCCGAGTTGCCGGGGTTCAGGCTCACGTCGGTCTGGATGACGTGCTCGATGAGCCTGCCCTGCGGGCTCCGCAGGCTCCGGCCGAGGGCGGAAACGACACCCGTCGAGACGGTATTCTGAAAGCCGAGGGGATTCCCGATCGCGATCACGAGCTGGCCCGCGCGCAGCTGATCGGAGTCGCCGAACGCCGCCGAGGGCAAGCCGCTTCCCGAAACCCGAACGACCGCGAGGTCGGTATCCGGGTCGGTGCCGATCAGGTTCGCGGCGAAACGCTGGCCGTCGGTCACGGAAACGGAGATCTCCCGCGCCTTCTCGACGACGTGGTTGTTGGTCAGGATGAAGCCGTCGGGGGCGAAGATGACCCCCGACCCCGCCCCTTCGCTCCCGCCGTCCCTCACTCCGATCGCGACGACGGTCGGCCCGACCTCCTCGACGACGTTCACCACGGCTTGCGAATAGGCGTCGAGAAGCTCGGCGTCTCGGTCGACCGGCGGGACCGCGCCCTTCGACCCGTCGCGACTCCCGATCGTCTCCGTCCGGGAAGCGAGCTCGACGAGGCCCGCTTTTTTCATAGCCGTCTTTTCCATGAAGAGGAATATACGGAGAAAAATGCGGATCGCAAAGAAAGCGCCATCTGGACGAGCCCCATATGCGGAGCGTTTTTTCCAAGAGCTCTTGCGGCGATTTTTCCGACTGGTTGCCGCGCCTACCCTTCCTGCGGGTTGTCGACCTGGGAGGTCCCTATGTCACGGATTTGGCCTGTCGCGCGGGGAGGAGATAACGCCGACGGCGACCGCGAAGCAGGCCACGGCGAGGGAAAGGAAAGACTAGAAAGAAGCCCGCGTTATGCGCCCCGTGGCGTAAGCGCGTATGGCTGCGGGAGCGCGGCGGCACGCTTGGAGCCTTTTAGCCGGACCTTCCGGCGCGCCTCGTTGCCGGCCTCGGCTTGAGCCGTGAGGGTCTTTCCTATCCGAGCGATTTCTCATGAACCTCGCGACGGGCAAAATAGCCGTCAGTCGACGAGCGAATAGAGCGTCCTGATTTCCTCGGCCCACCGATCGGGGTCGTTCGTCTCGAGGATCATCGGGATGCCGTCGAGGCGCTTGTCGTTCATCACGTGCTTGAAGGCCGCAAGCCCGAGGGTTCCCTTTCCGATCGCTTCATGGCGGTCCTTCTTGCTCGCGAAGTCCCCTTTTGCGTCGTTGAGGTGCATACCGCGAAGATACTTGAAGCCGACGATTTTCCCGAAATCCTTCATCGTCTTTTCGTAGGCCTCGGGCGTTCGCAGGTCGTAGCCCGCAACGAACAGGTGACAGGTGTCCAGGCACACCCCGACTCGGCTCTTGTCGGGGCACTGCTCAATGATGGAGGCGAGGTGCTCGAAGCGGTATCCCACGTGCGAGCCTTGCCCCGCGGTCCCCTCGACGATGAGCGCGACCTCCTTCGTCCGGTCGAGCACCTGATTCATCGCGTCGGCGACGAGCTTCAGGCACTCCTCCTCGCTCACGAGTCTCATGTGGCCGCCGGGGTGGAAGTTGACCATGGAGATCCCGAGCGCCCCGGCACGCTCCGTCTCGTCGACGAGCGCCTCGATCGATTTGTCCCGGATCTCGGAGCCCGGATTGCCGAGATTGATGAGGTAGCTGCAGTGCGGGAGGACCTGCTTGGCGGGAATCCCGGATTTGGCGAGATTTTCCTTGAACAGCCGGATGCTCTCCTCGGTGAGCGGCTTCGAGCTCCACTGCCGCTGGTTTCGCGTAAACAGCGAGAGCGCTTTCGCGCCGATCGCCTGGGCGTTGACCGGTGCGTTCTCGACGCCTCCCGAGGTACTCACGTGAGCGCCGACGAACTTCATCGCGATCTCCTCATTCCGTGGCCTTCCAGAAGTAGAAATCCGAGATATGGTAGATGTTGCGATCGCGGTCGTAGAACTGCATCCCCGCCTCCGAGATCCCCATGTACATGACGACGAGAGACCGCGCGGTCGCCTTGTGGTACGCGGTGTACCACCGGTTTGGGCGTAAATCCGACGCTTTCGGCTGCATCCTACCATTTTCGGCGGGAAATTGAAAGTTTCAAGCGTTACCGGTCCCGAGCTTCGCCGAGACGGTCGTCGGCGTGGTATAATTGAGGCACGTCATGGACGACGACCCGGGTCGGGCAGCAATCGGAGGAAAGATCTATCGGATGCGCGGGAGATCCGTCATGATCGACCGGGATCTCGCGGTCTTTTACGGCGTATCGGCGCCGGAGCTCTCCCGAGCGGCCCGGCGGATGGCCGAGCGCTTCCCCGAGGAGTTCTTGTTTCGACTCAGCACCGGGGAGTCCGACGGCATCCCGGACGGCGGCGCGGAGCTCGCGAAGCGGCCGCCGTACGCCTTCACCGAGGCGGGCATCCACGCGATGTCCTATTTCCTCCATAGCCCGAACGCGGTGAAGATCAGCGTTGCGCTGATCCGCTCGTTTCACGCCATGCGGAGCATCGTCGACGACTACCACGTTCTCTTCAATACCGTGGAGGAGGTGAGGCGCCGCCAGGAGCAGGAGGGAAAGCGCCTGTGGCAGGCGCTACGCTCGATCCATGAGATGGAGAAATTCCGCGAAGAGCTGAGCGCACGGCTCCGCCGTTCGGCGGGCGAAGGCTGGACCCTGGACCGTTCCCGGCGAAGCATCGACGACATGCGCGACCAGCTCGACCACATCGACCGGAGCGCCTTGAAGTACCGCGATCTCTTCTTCCTCGTCCTCGCGGTGTTCGGCGCGCTCCTTGCAACGCTCATTTTTTTCCCGAGATAGCGCTCCGAGGACGAGCGGCGGAAAGGGCCCTTTGCGGCGGGAGCTCCTTTCGGGTCGCCGTCCCTGCCTGCCTGAGAGAGCTTGGCGCGCCCGTCCCGAGCACGGCATCGTCGGCCGGACGCGCTCACTCCTTGTCCGCTTCAGCCGCGGAGGCGGCGGTTCGGTCGGGAGGCTCGGAAGAGAGCTTCCCGCTGCACGCTGCGGCGATGCGAGCGTAGCGGCGGAGCCCGGAGCGCCCCTCCCGGGTAATGGCGTACACGCCGCGGTCGATGCGCTCGAACCAGCCGTAGTGGTTGTGGCGGAGAATCGCGAGCGTCTTCGGGCCTGTCCCGAGCGCCTCGACCGCCTTGGGGGAGGAGGGCCCGAGGCGGTCGAGACAGACCGCGACGAAAATGCACATCTCGCGGTAGGCGGTGACGAGAGGCTGTCCGGTGCTCCCGCCTCGATTGAAATCGCCGGTTCGCCCCGCGATCTCCTTGAGAATGGCGCGCCGTCGGCCGTTGTCGCGCTTCCGCTCGAGGGGGAGGGGGTGGAAGAGGATCTCCATGCGGGGCGCGACGCCTGCGAGCGTCACCACGATGAGGCCGAGCTCGAGACGCTTCACGAGATGGCAGGCCTGGCGCCAGGCGCGGTTTGAGGTGCCCCGCGCCGGCATCGGGATCGCGACGTAGACCGAGTCGGCGACGCGCTGGCGCTGGGTGGCTTGGATGAGGAGGCCGATCGAAAGGCTCCGCTTGAGCTCGATCACGATGAGCTCGCCGTCCTTGAGCGCCGCGATGTCGCAGTCGCCGACCTCGCTTCGGACGGTGTAGCCGTTTTCCACGAGGAAATCGTGGACCGGGCCCGCGAGATCGGTCTCGCGGATCCCGAGCGGTCGTTCCGAGAGCCTAGGCATGGCGTTACTCTACCAGCTCGACGCGTTTTGGGGTATATTCGAGCGGAGGGGCGATATGGCGGTCGATCAGGTCGACAACTACTATTACACGCCGGCGCAGTCCACGGCGGACTATTCCCGGCCGGATGAGGTCCGCGACGCCGACCGAAACGCGGCCGCATCGCAGACCCAGTCCGTGGGCCAAACGCAGCCTCCCGCCGATCAAACGGTGAAGGTTTATTTCTACGACGACTCCACGGGGCAGAACGTCAACCTTCTCGTCTGAGGCGCTATCGCTCCATGGCCGCGATCTCGTCGATCCTCCGCTGGTGCCGACCTCCCGCGAAGGAGGCGGAAAGCCAGCTCTCGACGACCGTCTTCGCCATTTCCTCGGTCACGAGGCGCTCCCCGATCGCGATCACGTTGGCGTTGTTGTGCTGCTTGCCGTACACCGCCGAGTCGACGCTCCAGCAGACCGCGCAGCGGATTCCCTTCACCTTGTTCGAGACGATCGCCTCGCCGTTCCCCGAGCCTCCGAGGACGATCCCGCAGTCGCACTCGCCTCTCGCCACCGCCTCGGCGGCGGGCCGGATGAAGAGGGGATAGTCCACCGGCTCCTCGGAGTTCGTCCCGAAGTCCTTCACCTCGTAGCCCTTCTCGGCGAGGAACGCCTTGAGAATCTCCTTGTACCGGAAGCCGGCGTGATCGGACGCTATGGCGATCTTTTCCTTCATGACGATGCTCTCCTTGCGGTTCAGAGATGAAGAAAGCGCTCTCCGAAACGGAAGAGGCTGATCTTCTGGGTCGACTGGGAAATCGCGACCGCCACGGATCTCGTTATCGCGGTGACGCTCGCCGCGGTCGCGTGGCGCGCGCCGAGCCCCGGGTGAATCTGCGGTCCCTGTACCTCCGCCTTGATGAAGGTGCCGGCGGACATGATGACGCCGTCGCCCCTGACGACGAAGGCGCCGTCGATCCGCGAGTACTCCTTGATGGTCTCCTCGAGGCTCGGATCGAGGACGTTCCGCTCCTCCTCAGGGTATCCTTGAAACGGGTTGACGATCAACTGCTGGCAGAGCTTCTTGACGTTCTCGTAATCGCCGACGACGAAGAGGGTGCCGATCGGCCTCCCTTCGCGCCCCTCGACGGCGAGCTCGTTCGCGATCTGGAGAACCCTCGCGAGCACCTGCTGGTCGAGGCCGTCGCGCCCGGATTCCGAATCGAGGGCGAAGTAGAGCTTGAACTCCTTGTCGACGTCGGTGACGAAAATCGAGTCGACGACCCCGGAGTTCGGAATGCCGCAGACGCTCACGATTCGCTCGCCCTTGCCGACCAAGCCCTGCGAGAGCAGGAACAGAAGACTCACCTCGATGGTGCTCTCCCGGCTCGTTCCGCGGAAGGGGACGACGACCACCGATTTCGACTCAAAGGCGGGCGGGGAGAAGCGCGACCGGTCGCTCGTGACGATGACAGCATCCCGCCCCGCGCAGAGGCGGCCGATCCGCTCGGTGTCGCTCGTCGCGTCGGCGTGGACGACCAGGCGCGTGGCGCCGACCTCGGTTGAGAGCGCGAGAGCGTGCGCGAAGAGCGCCTCGGTCGCGGCGGCGGAGGCGGCGGCGCTCCGCTCGGGGTCGGGCCCCGCGAGGAGCTCGAAGAGCTCCTCGCCCGAGCGGCCGAGGAGAAGCTCCCGGCGCAGCGAGTCGTTGGACAGCCTCGAGGCGATCTCGCTCAGCGCCGACAGGTGGTCGGATTCCCCGCCGACGAGCATGACGAGGATCTGAACGGGGAGATCGCCCTTGGTGTCCTCGTAGGGGATCCCCTCGCGGCTGATCCCGACCGCCATGATCGTGGCGCTCATCGAGCGGATGATCGCGTGAGGGATCGCCATGTTCTCCGAGACGCGGGTGGAAAGGAAGCTCTCGCGCTTCCAGAGCTCCTCGAGGATGAGCTCCCTGCTTACTCCGGGGCGGGCGCCCGAGACCCGCTCGGCGAGCTCGGCGAAAGCGGCGGCTTTGGTCTTGCCTCTCAGGTAGACTACGCGCTCGCTCGCCAGGTAATCGGAGATTGCCATTACGTTCGCTCCCTCCGGGCAAAGGGACTATACACCGAGCGCACGTCGATTAAAAGCTCTCCGCGCGCTCCTTGCGCGCGTGCGCGCGGACCCGGTAGACTGATACCCCACGATGAAACTCCGCGTCCCCGACCTTCCCGGCCCCAAGCGTCTCGACCGCTTCCTGCGCGAGGCGGTGCCCGAGCTCTCGCGCTCCGCCTTCTACTCGGCGCTGCGCAAGGGCCGCATCCGCGTGAACGGAGCGCGCGCGCTCGACGCGGGATGCTCGGTCGGCGGCGGCGAAGAGGTGGCGATCGAGGGCTTCGCGAGAGGGGGAGCGACCGCGGAGCACGGTGCCGCGCGATCGGGCCCGCCGCTCTCGATCCTCTTCGAGGACGACGCGCTCCTCGTCGTCAACAAGCCTGCGGGTCTTCCGGTCCATCCCGGGGCCGGGAGGAAGGGGCCGAACCTCATCGACAGCCTCCGCGGCTACGCGGAGCGGCGGGGCTTCACGCCCTACCTCGTGCATCGGCTCGACCGCCACACGAGCGGCGCCATCGTGGCCGCGAAGTCGCGCGAGATCGCCGGCGCGCTCGGCGCGCTCTTCAAGGAGCGCTCCGGCGCCCGCGTCGAGAAGCGCTACCTCTCGCTCGTGCTTGGAAAGCCCGCCGCCTCGGGCGCGATCGACGAGCCGCTCGACGGCAAGCCCGCGGGAACGCGATTCTGGCTGAAGGAGTCATTCCGGTGGTCGGGAGGCCCGGCCGCCCTCGTGGAAGTCGCCACGTCGAGCGGACGAAGGCACCAGATCAGGCGCCACCTCGCCTCGGCGGGTCTTCCGGTCGCGGGCGACGAGCTGTACGGCGACTGGGCGCTCAACAGGCTCTTCGCGAAGGAGCTTCGCGCCCGCGGCTTCCTGCTTCACGCGTTGTCCGTCACCCTTCCGCACCCGCTCTCGCGGGTTCCCATGACCTTCGTCGCCGATCCGCCGGCGGAGCTCCAAAGGATCATCGAGATCCTGAGGCGCCCGCCCTCCGGCGGGCCGCCGGAGGGCGCGTGAGCGGCGCCGAGGCGAGCCGCGTCATCGTCGTCCGCCACGGCGAGACCGCGTGGAACCGCGAAGGGCGCATGCAGGGCCACCGCGACAGCCCGCTCACGGCGCTCGGGAGATCGCAGGCCGAGACGCTCGCCGAGCGGATTTCGGCCATCGGCCCCATCCGGGCAATCTTCTCGAGCGACCTCGGGAGGGCGCGCGAGACCGCCGCCCCGATCGCGAGGCGCTCCGGGCTCCCGGTGGCCGAGGACCCGAGGCTTCGCGAGCGCTGCCTCGGGATCTTCGAGGGGCGTACCGGCGAAGAGGCCTCCGAGGCCTACCCCGCGGAATGGCGGCGCTTCCAGTCCCGCGATCCGGACTTCGTCATTCCCGGAGGGGAGAGCGCGAGCGGGACGGCGGAGCGGGTGCGCGAGTTCCTCACCGAGGCGGCGGAGAGCCACCCGGGAGCGACCATCGTGGCGGTGACCCACGGCGGCGCGCTCGACGGGATCTTTCGCTTCGTCGTGGGGCTTCCCCTCGGCGCGCCGCGCCGCTTCAGGATCCCGAATGCCGCGCTCAACGTGGTCGCGCTCGCCGAAGGGCTCTGGCGCCTTGAGACCTGGGGGATCGTCGACGGAGAGCCCGAGCTCCTCGACGACGCGTGAGGCTGCCTGCGCTACCCGCCTGAGGCAAGGCGGGTCGCCGCGCCGATGATCGAGTAGCGCGTCTCCCGATAGCCTTCGACGAGGCGGAGCCCCTCCCCTTCGAGAGCGGAGCGGAACTGCGGGCCGTCGAAGCGGTTCTCCCTCGGGTGGACGAGCACGTGCTTGAAAACCGGGCCCGCGTAGAGCGCAGGATAGAACTCCTCGAAATAGAAGACTCCCTCGGGCTTCAGCATCCGCGCGATCTCGCGGACGCCCCGGTTCCAGTCCTCGAGGTGGTGCATGATGCCGAAGTTGAAGACCGCGTCCATGCTTCGGTCCGGGAAGGGGAGCGCCTCGGCGTCGGCGACCTGGAAGACGAGGCGCGAGCCGAGCTCCGGGGCGAGCCGGCGCCGGGCGCGGCGGATCATGGCGGGGTCGATGTCGACCGCCTCGAGGCGCTCCGGCCGGAACGCCTCGAGGATGAGCCTCGCGCCCACGCCCCTGCCGCAGCCGATCTCAAGCACCCGCCGCGGCGGCGCCATGTCGTGCAGGCGCTTGAAGGAGCGTATCGCGTTCACCTGGAAGGGAATCCGCCACGGCCCGTCGATCCAGAGTCGCTCGACCCAGTTTGTCTTCATGTTGTTCCGGCGGGACGAGGATAGTCGTCCCCGACCGCCCTGTCAACGCGGCGTCGGGCCGCTCGCCGCGCGGCGCCTGCCCTTTCGGCTTCCCGCGACCGCCCAGGGAGCCCGTGCTCGGGAGGCCGAGCCGATGGTATGATAGGCCGTATGAGCGATGAGACCGAGGATTCCCGGCTCCAGTCGCCTCTCGTCAAGGTCGCCGCCGGGCTCCTCGTCACCGCGGGGAGTCTCGCTGCCTCCCTCGCGCTCGTGCACGCCTCGCGCGAGATCGTATGGTCGGTGCTTCTCCTCGTCCCGGTGGTCTTGATCGGCCTCCTTTTCGGCCTCGTCGCCGGCGCGATCGCGGGCTTTTCGCTCTCGTTCCTCGTGGGGTTGATCGAGAGCGCTTTCGGGCTCGACGTCGTCGTCGACGTTTGGCAGCTCGCCGCGGCCGCCGTGGTCGTGGGCTTCATCGGCGGATCGATCGGCCGCGTGAGCGCGCTCAGCCGGGCTCGAAACAGCCTCCTCCGCCAGATGAGAGCGCTCTCCGCGGCGGCGGAGCGGCAGGAAAGCACCCTGCGGGAGAGCGAGGAGAGGTACCGCGGCATCTTCGAGAACTCCGCCTTCTCGCTCTGGGAGGAGGACATCTCCGAGCTGCGAGCGAGGCTGAAGGAGCTTCAGGCGGAAGGGGTCGAGGACCTCCGCGCCTACCTCGACGAGCACCCCGAGCTCGTCGAGGCGGCGGTCGACATGATCAAGGCGGTCAACGTCAACGAGACGACGCTCAGGCTCTACGAGGCGAGGAGCAAGGCGGAGCTGCTCGGCCGCCTGCGCACGACCCTC
This sequence comes from Spirochaetia bacterium, assembly GCA_030041455.1. GTDB lineage: Bacteria > Spirochaetota > Spirochaetia > DAHUYW01 > DAHUYW01 > DAHUYW01. The sequence continues at coordinate 13,357 of JASHNV010000078.1, read as the reverse complement.
AATATGGACGATCCGGTCCTCATCGCGAGCCTCAAGGCGTCGATCGTCGCGATCTCCGAGGGCAACGTCTATTTCGAGACCGAGTCGAGCGCGGTCACCCTCACGGGAAAGCCGCTCAGAATCGCGATCACCTGCTACGTTCCCGGAGAGACGACGGTCTATCCCTACATGCTCGTGAACGTCCTCGACATAACCGAGCGAAAGGAGGCGGAGGAGCGGATCCGCGAGCAGGCACAGCTGCTCGACATCGCTTCCGACGCCATCTGCGTCCGCGATCTCGGCGGACGCATCCTGTACTGGAACTCGAGCGCCGAGAAGTGCTTCGGCTGGACGAAGCAGGAGGCGATCGGGCTCGGCGCCGCGGAGGTCTTCAATTTTCGCCGAGACGGCGGGGAGATCGACGCGCTTCGCGCGGTCTTGGAGCGCGGCGAGTGGTCGGGCGAGCTCCATCCGACCTCCCGGGCGGGTCTCGAGCTCGTCGTCGAGGCGAGCCTCACGCTCGTCCGCGACGAGCGCGGCGACCCCAAGGGGATCCTCTGGGTCTCGACCGACGTCACCGAGAGGAAGGCGATCCGCGATCAGCTCATGCGGGCGCAGCGCCTCGAGAGCATCGGAACCCTCGCGGGCGGCATCGCGCACGACCTCAACAACATTCTCACCCCCATTCTCGGGGGAGCGGAGACCCTGAGCCTTCAGTGCCCCGGCGAAGAGGCGCAGAAAATTCTCGACATCATGAAGGCGAGCGCTCAGCGCGGGGCGAACATCGTCCGCCAGGTCCTGAGCTTCGCGCGAGGCGCGGAGGTCGAGCCGGGTCGCGCGCGGGTGGACTACGTCGTGAGAGAGATCGACGGGCTGATCAGGGAGACCTTCCCCAAGTCGATCGACCTTCGAGTCGACATCCCGAAGGACGCGTGGCCGGTCGTCGGCTCGGTCACGCAGCTCCATCAAGTCCTCATGAATCTCTGCCTGAACGCGCGCGACGCCATGCCTCGAGGCGGAACGTTGAGGCTCTCCGCGCGAAACCTCAGGCACGACGAGATCGGGGCGAGGGCGCATCTCGGCGCGCGAGCGGGCCGCTACGTGGCGCTCGCCGTCGAGGACAGCGGCGCCGGCATGGCGCCCGAGGTCCTCGAGAAAATCTTCGATCCGTTCTTCACGACCAAGGAGCCGGGCCGGGGGACCGGGCTCGGTCTGTCGACCGCGATGTCGATCGTGCGGGGACTCGGAGGATTCATCGACGTTCGCTCCGCCGTCGGAAAGGGCAGCAGCTTCGCCGTTTACCTGCCCGCCGCGGAGGAGACGGTCGCGATATCGGCCGCTTCCTCGGGCGGCCTCGACCAGGGTCAGGGGGAGCTCGTGCTCGTCGTCGACGACGAGGAGGCGGTTCGCGACGTCACCCGGAGCATTCTCGAGTCGTGCGGCTACCGGGTGCTCGTCGCCGAGGACGGGGAACAGGCGCTTGCCCTCCACCGGGAAAAGGGGAACGAGATCAGGGCGACGCTCATCGACATGGTGATGCCGAACCTCGACGGTCCCTCGACCATCCGGGCGATCCGAAGGCTCGACCCCGGGGCCAGGATCGTAGCGATGGGGGGTCTCGTGCACTCCGCGACGGGCGAGCTTCGCGAGCAGGGCGTCGAGGCGTTTCTCAAGAAGCCCTATACCGCCGAGCTCCTGTCACGCACGCTTCACGACGAGATCCACCGCGGCGAGGGCTCTTCGGGCCGATGACCCCGCTCACCCGCCGGGTGAAAGCTCCTCTATACGAGCCCCGGGATCCCCTTCCACGAGGCCTCCGTGGTAGCAGAGCACCCGATCGATCGCGAAGGGCAGGAACTTGCGGAGCGAGGCGGTCGCCTGCGCCATGTCGGGCGTCGCCGAGGCGCCGGGTCCTTCGAGCCTCCCGTTCTCCGCGCGCAGGGCGTCGGCCGCGATGAGCACCCGCTCGGAAGCGAGGTACAGGCTCAGGTGGCCCGGCGTGTGGCCGGGGGTGTGGATCACGACGATCCCGCCATGGAGGGGCAGCACCTCGCCGTCGCGAAGCGCGCGCTCGACCTGGACCTTCGACGAGGCCAGGAACATCGCGCGGGCCCGCTCGCGCTGGTCCTCGGGCAGCGTCTGAAGCATCGCCTCGACCCTCGCCGGATCCATCTTCAGCGAGGGCTTCTCCCCCTGGATGTAGGGAATGTCGTCGCGATGCGCGAGGACCTCCGCCTTGCTTGCCGCGACGACCGCGCCCGCCCCGCCGACGTGATCGATGTCCTGGTGGGTGAGGATCACCCGACGGATGTCCTTCCATGCGAGACCGAGGCGCCGCAGATGTCCCTCGATCTCGACGTGGGAGCCCGGCAGGCCGGCGTCGACGAGAGTCGCCCCGTCCTTGCCGTCCCACAGGAGCAGCGGGTAGATCACGCTCTGCATGGAGCCGAAGCGCATCTGAAGTTCGAGCGCCTCGACGTTTTTTCCTATCTTCATACGGTAAAGCTATCCTCCTGCGTGAGCTGACGAAACGGGATCGGCCGGGAGAGCGGCTCGCTAGTAGTGCACCGCGGTGACCTTTCCCTTTTCGACGTAGATATACACAAACCACGTCTCCTCGATGCCGGGGTAGACGAGCTGCTCGAAAGGCCCCCGATCGGTCGAACCGGGCACGACCTTCAACGGCTCTCCAATGAGCGCGAGAAGTTTTTCTTTCTCGAGGCCGGGCTCGATCTCGTTTCGGAGCAGACACGCAATGATGATCTCGCGCGCGCGGTCGGAATGACGCTTCCGGTTGAACATGGTTTCAAGGCTCCGTGCCGCGCCATTCTACATCATGCCTCGCCGGGGGGCAATGCGGGGCGCCGGGTTTGTCCGTCCCGCCCGTTCGTCAGGGTCGCGCTCAACGCCTCCCTTCGCGACCGATCTCCGCGGTGAAGCCGTGCCGCTTGAGGGTCGCGACGATCCGCCGCGCGATCTCGAGGGGAAGATGCACGAAGCGCTGCCACTTCCCCGTCCGATCGACCGCCTTCACGAAAAAGAGGCTCTTCGCCGCGAGCAGGCTCTTTCCCCGTCTTGGCGCCGCGCGACTCCGCCTACGAACCGTAGACGACATGGAAGAGGTACCCGTGGTCGTCGCTCACGTAGAGCGAGCCGTCCAGGGCGACCGCGACGCCGACCGGTCTTCCGACTACCCGGCCGTCTCCGGTCAGCCACCCTGTAACAAAATCCTCGGTGCCCGTAGGAACGCCGTCCGCGAAGGTAACGGCGACCACCTTGTAGCCGGTCGGCGGAATCCGATCCCACGAACCGTGGAAGGCCACGAAGAGCGCGCCCCGGTAATGGGCGGGAAAGCTCGAGGCGTTGTAGAACACGGCCTCAAGCGGCGCCGAATGCGCCTGAAAATTGAGGGTTGTGGGAAGGAAGCCGATGCACGACGCCTGGGGGAACTCCGGGTTCGGAAGCCTCGTGTCGCCCGTGGGGTAGCAGGTCGGCCAGCCGTAGTTTCCGCCGGCCTGGATCATGTCGAGCTCGTCGGGCGGGAGGTTCGTATGGTCGGGCGTCAGATTGTCCCGCTGGTTGACGACGGCCCACAGCCTTCCTTGAGCGTCGAAGGCGAGACCGCTCGCGTTTCGAAGTCCGGACGCGTAGATCCCTCCGCCGCCTCCGTCCGCGTTGTAGCGGAGAATCGTCGCGAGGCGCGGGTCGCTCTCCGTGCAGACGTTGCAGCTCGAGCCGGAGGAGACGAAGATGCTTCCGTCGGACGCGAGCGCGATGGCGCGCGCATTGTGGTCGCGATTGCGCGGCATGTCGTTGAAAAGCTCGGTGAGGGTCCGGTTGCCGGAGGAGTAGCCGCGAATGACTCTCACACCGGTCCACGTGGCGATGTAGAGGTCGTCTCCGCGAAAAGCGACTCCGTTCGGGATCGGGAGCCCCTCGGCGACCAGGCTCGGCGCCGCGTCCACGGGAGCGCCGGGATGAACCGCCACGACGCGTCCGCTTGAGATCTCGGAGACCACGACGTCGCCGTTCGGGGCGACCGCGATGAATCGAGCTCCCGGTATTCGGGAGGAGACCACGCTGACGGTGAAACCGGGCGGCGCCTGGAGCGGGAAGGGCATCCCGGAGTCGCTCTGATCCGATTGGGCATGGGCAAGCGCGGCGGCGCCGAGGCCGAGCGCCGCCCCGGACGCGACGAGCCGACCCCACCCCCGGCGGAGCTGCGAGGCGCGTTCTGGCCGAGCGCGACGCATGAGCGAAGAAACGGTGACACGCATGGTCATTCGACGCGCTGAGCGGAGACTGAGTTCCCCGCCACGTTCGCCGGGTTCTCCAACCGTCCCCGCCGTGGTACCATGGCGTCGGGAGGTCGCGGAGCCGCCCGCGTGGCGAGGGCCCCGCGCGTTCGCGGCGCGGCGGCGGGCGCGCCGCGACCTTCGCGCCTCACGGAGGGGACCGGCGACCGCGTGTCGGTCGGCGCGCTCGCGCTCCGGAGCGCCCGAAAAGCTTACGATTGCGCGAGGAGGCACGAGCATGGAGCTCGAATCGTGCGCGGGTCCAGGCCCCGCCGCCTCGGAGCGAAGGTCGCCCCGAGGGGTTCCGACGTGACGCTCAACGAGCTCACCGGCGGCCTCCCGCCGCCGAGGCGGATCGAAGGGGCGCGGGCCCGGCTCCGGGCGGATCTCGCCCGCTCCGGACGGAAGCTCGTCGTTCTCGACGACGACCCGACGGGCACTCAGACCGTCCACGGCGTAAAGGTCTACATGGATTGGTCGGAGGGCACGCTCGAAGGCGCGCTTCAAGCGGCCGACTCCGCCTTCTACGTGTCGACCAACTCGCGAAGTCTCGCCCCCGACGAGGCCGAGAGCCTCGCCGCGCTCATCGGGCGGAACCTCCGCGACGCGGCGAGGAGGCTCGGCGCCGAAGTCCTCGTCGCATCGAGGAGCGACAGCACGCTACGGGGCCATTTCCCGGTCGAGGTGAGCGCGCTCGCAAGCGCGCTCTACGGCGCGGTCGACGGCGTCATCCTCGCCCCCTGCTTCTTCGAGGCCGGCCGCTACACGGTGGGGGACGTTCAGTGGGTCGAAACGGCGGGGGAGCTCGTCGAGGCGCACCGGACCGAGTTCGCGCGGGACCGGGCTTTCGGCTATCGGAGCAGCGACCTCAAGGAGTGGGTCGCCGAGAAGAGCGCGGGCGCGATACCGTCGAGCCGCGTCATCTCGATCCGGCTGGATCTCCTCAGGAGCGGCGGCGAGGACTACGTCGCGGAGGCTCTCGCGCGGTCGAAGGACGGTTCGCCGATCATCGCGAACGCCGCCTGCTACGAGGACCTCGAAATCCTCGCCGGCGCCGTCGCGCGGGTCGAATCGGCCGGCAAACGCTTCATCTACCGCACCGCCGCCTCCTTCGTGAAGGCCCGAGCCGGGATCGAGGACCGGCCCTTCCTCACCCGCGAAGAGACTCAGGCGGGGGCAGGTCCCGGGCTCGTCGTCGTCGGCTCCTACATCGGGAAGACGACCCGTCAAGTGAAGGCGCTCCTCGATGCGGGCTTGGCGCGCGGCGTGGAGCTCGGCGTCGACGAGCTCGATGACGGGCGCTCCGCCGAGGGCGAAGTCGCCCGAGTCGCCCGCGAGGCGGCGAGCGTGCTCTCCTCGGGCTCAAGCGTGGCCGTCTACACCTCGCGAACGCTCCGGGAAACGTCGGACTCGATCGCCGCCGGAAAGACCGTCATGAGCGCGCTCTGCGATGCCGTCCGGCGGATCGACGCGAGGCCGTCCTGGATCGTCGCGAAAGGCGGCATCACGAGCATCGAGATCGCGCGAAGCGCGCTTCGCGCCGCCACGGCGGAGGTGCTCGGGCAGATCGCCTCGGGGGTCTCGGTGTGGCGCACGGGTCCGCCCGCCGTCTGGGGCGAGGTCCCCTACGTCGTCTTTCCGGGCAACGTCGGCGGCGACGAGGCGCTCCTCGACGTCGTTCGAGCTCTCAGCGGGCGTTAGGGCCTGCTTGCTCGATCCCGGTCTTTCGTCGCTCGCCTCCGAACGCCTTGGCGCTAGTCGTTGCTGTAGCTGAAGAGCAGCTGTCCCACGCCGAGGACCTTGCCCTCGATCGCGGCCTTGAGCTCGCCGAGGCTGAAGCCGTTCGCGAGGCCGCTCGGCGCCGAGAGCGCGTACACGGTGAGACGATAGACGTGAATGAGCCGCCGGCCGAGATTCCTCGGGAAGTCGGCGGGCGGCTGGGGACCCATGTAACCGATCCTCCCCGCTCCGTTCACTCCCTGGACGAACGACCTGTCCTCCGCCGATGCGTTCGCCGGAAGGCCTCCGGCCGCCGGGTCGATGTCGGCCGCGATCCAGTGGAGGAAGGCGGGCGCCGTGCTGCCGTGGGCGGCGAGGATCGGCCTCGCGTCGGGATCGTCGAGAACGAGCGCGATCGCCTCGGTGCCGGCGGGCAGATCCCGCCACGAGAAGGGAAGGGATCTCGGGTTCGACGGTCCGTCGTCTCTCGCCGCGTACGCGGCGTCGAGGCGACCCGAGCCCACGAGCCCGCTGTCGAAGCCGATCTCGATCGGACCCGAGACGGCGGGCGAGACGACCGTGAAGCTCGCGGGCTCCGCGAATGCCGTCGCGGAAAGCAGGAGGAGCCATCCCGCCGCGAGCGCCGCGCGCCTCATCTCTTGAGCTCCGAGCGCCACGAGTGCTTCGGCGAGTAACCGAGCGTTTCGCGCGCCGCTTCGATCGAGAGCAGGGTGCCGAACTCCGCAAGATCCGGCTTGAGCGGCACCTTCGGAAAGACCTCGCGCATGAGCTCGGCGCTCGGCCGATCCATGACCGTATCCGCGGCGGCGACGATGAGCGCCTGAGCGCCCGCGACGTCGCGCTCGAGGGCGAGGCGGCAGCACTGAGCCACGTCGCGCGCGTCGACGTACCCCCAGAGATTCCATTTCCGCAAGCGCGCGTCCTTCCAGAAGGAGGGGAAGCTCGCGTAGTCGTGGGGTTCCATGATATTCGAGAAGCGAAGCCCGACGAACGGGATCCCCGTTCTCCGGTTGAGCTGGCGCGCCATCTCCTCGCCAAGGACCTTCGCGAGCGCGTAGCTCGATTCCGGATAGAGGGGGTGGCTCTCGTCGATCGGCGCGTAGGCCGGCTGTTCCCGCTCGAAGGGAAGCCCGAGGGTCGTCTCGCTCGACGCCCAGACAACCCGCTTGAGGCCGAGGATCCCCGCCGCTTCGAAGACGTTGAAGGTGCTCGCCATGTTCGCGCGGAACGTGACCTCCTCCGTGTAGCGGTCGGGGGCGGGGATGGCGGCCATGTGGACCACCGCCTCGCAGTCCCGCAGAGCCTCGACGGTCTCGCCGAGCCGCGTGAGATCGACCGTCAGGAACGGACAGAGACGCTCGGCGGGCGCGAGGAGATCGACGTTGAGAACGGCGTAGCCGTAGTCGAGGAGCTCGCGAACGATCGCGCGCCCCGCCTTGCCGCTCCCGCCGGTGACGACGACTTTTTTCGTTTTCATGCGTTCCTCTCCGTCAAACCGGAAACGGCGCAGGCGGCGTTCCCGCTCCGCGCTCGACTCCGCCTCCGGAGTCTCTCCTTTTCGCTCGCGGCCCTCGGTCGCTTGCCCGAGCTCTCTCGCGGGGCGGTGCCCTTCGACGTAGGACGGGGCCCTCAGGGAGACGGGATCCGCCCTGGTCTGTCCGCGGGCGGACCCGCCCGGTTGACCTTGGCCGCCGCTTGGACGAGCCGCCTGAGGCCTTTCGCGCCGACGTCCGCTACCGTCCGAAGCTTCACGTGTCTGAGGTTTTTCCCGGTGCCCTCGAGGAGCCCGTCGGGATCGGGAACCGAGGTTCCTCGGAGAAAGCCGAGCGTGACGTGCTTCGTGGAGACGTCGAGGTAGAAGAGCGGTCCGTTGAGCTCGTAGGTCGGGATATGCCACGGATTGAGGGTCTTTTCCGCCCCCGGGACCGCTCCTTCGATCAGCTTGATCGCCCCCTGCACGACGTCTCGAAGGTGGGGCGCCTTGCCCTCCAGGTACCGCTCGATTTGGCTGTCGAAGCCCGCTTCGTTCCTCACGCGTCGATGATAGCAGGAAGCGAGCCCCTTGACAGCCCGTCCGCTGCGATCCGCGCGCTCGCGGGCCGGCCCTACGACGCCGCGGGCCGACGATCCGGCGCGCGACGGACGATCGCGGAGGGGCCCCTGAGCACGCCGGGACGCATCCGGCGAACGAGACCCAAGGGGCGCTCGCCCCGGGTCGCGGCTATCCGCCTCCCTTCGCGTCGGCTTCGGGCACCTCTTCGATCCGGCGGTACACCGGGATTCCTCGCAGTCGGGCCTGCCTCACGTCCTCGTCGGCTCCCGTCGAAGCGCCGTCGATCCTGAGGACCGCGTCGCACCGCATGATCAGGCGCGCGGCGGTCGGGTACTGCAGCTCGTTCCAAACGGCGTCGCCCACGGCTCTCGATCCCGCCTGTCGCATGAGCGGCAGCGCCACCCATTCTCCGATCAACGGGATGTGTCCCGCGCGGAAGACCTGGAGCGCGGTCGCCTCGAGCCTGAGCATGTTGGCTTCGATCTTTTCGGGATCGTCGCCGGTTCCTGATCGGTACGGTCCCGCGACGAGGATGAGCATCGGAAGCGGCATCGGTCTGACCTCCGTCACCGGTCAAGGATAGCGCCCGCGATGGTCCGGGTCAAGCAAAATCATGCAATTTCATGCTATAATTACGTAATATCGTGTGATTCTACGGAATCGGCCATGAACCGGAAAGCGTCATGCCGCCTCCGGCCGGGAACCTGGCGCGCCGGCTCGGGACGCGGGAGACGCTCTCGTCAAAGAATTCTCGGACCGGAGGGCCGCGAACCGTCTCCCTCGGGACGGGTCGGAAGAGGAGGCACCGTGCTCACAAAGCAGCGCAAACAACGTATCCTCGGCATGCTCAAGCGCGACGGGCAGGTCGTCGCGAAGGAGCTGAGCCGCGAGTGGAACATCTCCGAGGACACCGTGCGGCGCGACCTTCGCGAGCTCGCCGCCGAAGGGCTCCTGCAGCGGGTTCACGGAGGCGCTCTTCCCGTCTCCGCGGCGCTCCAGAGCTTCGCCGCGAGGGAACACGTCGCGACGGGCGCGAAGGCCCGGCTCGGCAGGGCCGGCGCTGGGATGGTGCGCCCCGGTCAGATCGTCATGATCGACGGCGGAACCACCAACGCTCACCTGGTCCGGCATCTGCCCGCCGATCTCCGCGCCACGATCATCACGCACAGCCCGAGCATCGCCGTCGAGCTCGTCGACCACGAAGGGATCGAGGTGATCCTCATCGGCGGGAAATTGTTCAAACACTCCCTCGTGAGCGTCGGGACGATGACGATCGAGGCCGTCGCGCGCCTGCGCGCGGACCTGTTCTTCATGGGAGCGACCGGCCTTCATCCGGAGCTCGGCGTGACGACCGGCGATCTGGAAGAGGCCTACGTCAAGCGGGCGTTCAGCGAGCGCTCCGCGGAGACGGTCGTTCTCGCCTCGCGCGACAAGCTGAACGCCGCGTCTCCCTACCTCGTCGTGCCGATCGAGGGGCTGGACGGAGTCGTGGTCGAGGCCGACGTCGAGGACTCCGTCCTCGAGGGCTTTCTACGGAAGGGCGTGAGCATTACGAGGGCCGGCTGAAACCGCCGTGCGCGCTCGGGCACGATAGGGCGCGAACGGGAGCGCGCAGGCCGTGCCCGCAGGAGCCGATGACCCGGTAGGCGGGCGTCCGGAACGGCGAGCCCCCGTTCGAGGACGCGCCGAACCGCCGACTCAATGGTTGATCGAGGTCACCTTGCCGTCGGTGACATACACGAAAATAAACCAACCCTTGTCGTCGGAGTAGACGTACTGCTCGCTTCCCTTCTCGTCGCTCGTCGAAGGGCTCGTGCGCAAGGGCGGACCAATCAACTTCACGAGCTCCTCGGCCGTCATGCCTGGTTGAAGCACTCCGCTGCTCAAGAGAGATGCCGCTGTCTCTGCCATCGACTGAACCCTCACCTTGTCTGGCGCGATCCGCCGGTCGTCGTTCTATTCTAACCCAGACCGCCGCCCGACGCAAATGGTAAACGAGCCGGCGGATCGGTTCGTCGTGGAGCGCCATTGACGTCCTAGGATCTCCGCAGGAGAGCTCTTCCGCGCTCCGGCGATTTTGCCGGGGCTTTTCTCCGCCGAGCGATAGCCGGGGCCGAGCGGCTGGCCTCGGAGCACGCACGGCTCCGCCCTTTCTCCGCGCCTCGATCTCGACCCCGGCGCTCCTAGCCCGTGCTCTGCCGGGGCGGCGGATTCGTTGCAATCGGGCGGGTACTTCGGTATGCTCTCCTCCGGGCGCGCTCTCGTGACGAGCTCGCGCGGGAGCCGCGCGACAGCGCCGAGGAGTGAGAAGTGGAGAGGCTCAAGATAGCGCTCGCCGCGTCCGGGGACTTGACCCGGTGCGTCGACATCCTCATGGACTCGATCCTCGGCGAGCGATATTTCACGAGGGAGACCGCGAAGCGGATTCTCCGTGAAGGCATTCGGAACCGGGAGGTCTATCTCGGCAGGCTCCCCGACGGCGCGATCCTCGGTTTCTTCAAGGTCGTCGAGGAGGGCTCGTTCCTCGTCTTTCCCTACTTGAATCTCCTCGTCGTCGAATCGGGCCACCGCGGCATGGGATACGGATCCCGGCTTCTCTCCGAGGCCGAGCGCCTCATGGCGAAAGGCTTCGGCTACCCCTTCCCCGCGAAGCTGTTCCTGCTCGTCGGGGGCGCCAATCGGAGGGCGCGGAGCTTCTACCGGAAGAACGGCTACCGTCCCGTCGGAGCGATCGAGAACATGTTCGCCGAAGGAGACACCGAGATCTTGATGGTCAAGGTTATCGGTTCGTGAGGAGGCCCTCCCCGCGAAGATCGAGCGCGCGGGCTCGGGAGAGTTCACTGCGGAGGGAACTCCACGACGCCGAAGACGATGCATCCTGAGATCAACGCGACGACCGCGATGACGATCCAGTATTCGGCGAAAAAGCCCGTGATCCTGCCGACGAGATTCATGACCCTCCACCCGGAGCCCGGATGCCCCGGCCCCGCGGAGGAGTATACCTCCGCTTGAGGGCCCGGCGTCAACTCGAGCGGCGACCGTCCATCGGGACGCCGCTCGGCTTCGAGGAGGTCGAACGGGCGGTCGGCTCGGATACGTCCGCCGTTCTATTCGCTTTCTCACGCGATTTTCTCCGAATCGTCATGCGCGAGCCCCACATTCCCCGCATGAAGAGGAACAGGAGGCGCCGTCCGCTTGAGTGGGCGACGATAACCGAGCGGGACTGGAAGCCCCATCTGGGGAGGCTCTTTCCGTGGCTCAAGCATGGAATACGCCGAGTGAGCCCGGGAACCGCGGAGTACGAGCAAGTCGTCGACCTCCGGTACGCGGGATTCGTCGAAAGCGGTTTTCTCGACGCGTCGAAAACCGGCCGGGAGGCGATGCGTCTCGCCCGCGACTTCGACTCGATCATTCTCGGCCTCTTTCGCCGCAAACGCCTCGTCGCGACCGTGACGCTCAACACGATCACCGACCGCTTCCCCGGCATGGCGATGGAGCTCGAGAAGAACGTCGTGGTGAATCACCGCCATTTTCGCGATCCGAACGTCCTCGAGATCGCGAAGCTCGTGGTCGACGGTTCCGTCCGAGGACGGCGCTTCGTGCTCGGGCTGCTCTCCGCGGCGAGCCTGATCGCCCGGCTTCTCGGAAAGGAGCATCTCTGGCAGGTCTCGCGGGACTCTCCCGAGGACATCAGCTGGCGCGTCGGGCTCGGCTTCGACTACTCGCTCGGCTACGCCTTCAGCGACGCGAGCCTCAACAACATGCCCTCGCGCGTGGGCTACCTCTTCCTGCCGTCGGTGACGCACAACCCTCGGGTTCCCGGCTTCATCAAGTCGATCTACGCGAGCGTCCTCGAGCTCGAACGAGGGGGGGCGTCCGCATGAGGCGCTCGAAGACCCCGCGGCCGAGCCCGGTGGCCGTCTTTCTCGGCCGGCATGGGCTCCTCAGGCTCATCAAGGCGCGCCATCGCCTGACGGCGGTCGACCGAGCCGGGTTGAGCGGCCTGCGGCCTCCCTACATCGTGGTCGCGAATCACACGAACTTCTGGGATCCCTTCTGGATCAACGCCTTCGTGCCCCATCCCGTGCAGTTCGTCGCGTCGGACAATCTGTTCAGGTCGCTTTTCCTAGGCGCGCTCATGCGTCTGCTCGGCGCGATCCCGAAGACCAAGCGGATGAACGACCTCGACGCGGTCGGCCAGCTCCTGCGGGTAATCCGCGCTTCGGGAGTGGTCGGCATCTTCCCCGAAGGGGCCCGAACCCACGACGGCCGGACGATCGGCGCCGAGCCGGGGGTCTCGAAGCTCCTGAAAAAGGCCAGGCTTCCGGTGGTCCGAGCGCTCGTCAAGGGCGGCTACCTCGCGAAGCCCCGATGGGCCAGGTTCGCCCGGCGGGGCGGAGTCCGTGTCGAGTACGACCTGCTGTTCACCGCCGAGCGGCTTGCGTCCCTCGACGTGGGCGAGGTGCGGCGCCTCCTCGACGAGAGTCTCGCCTACGACGAGCTCGCCGAGCAGCGCCTCCGCATGCGACCCTTCCCCGCCCGCAGGCCCGCCGAGTTTCTCGAGCGGCTCCTGTTCGTCTGCGCGCGCTGCGAGGCGTTCTCCGCCCTGGTGTCCTCCCACGACCGCTTGCGCTGCGCGGCGTGCGGCTACGCCGTCCGCGTCGACGAGACCGGCTTTCTGCGCCCGGAGTCCGGCCCCGCTCGCTTCGACCATCTCGGCGATTGGAACGCCTGGCAGCTCTCCGCGCTTTCCCGGAAGATCGAGCGCGAAGGCCTCGACCGGGATCCGCTCTTCTCGGAAAGCTCCGCGGTGCTTTGGGAGGGCTTTCGCGCGCGGCCGCTCACGAGACGCGCGCGAGGGGAGGCGGTTCTCCTCCGTTCCGCCGTCGAGTTTCGCCGCCCGGGGAGCCCCACCCTGTCCTTTCCCCTCGATCGGATCGAGGGCGTCAACATTCAGAACCGGGAGAAGCTCGAGCTCTACTGCGACGGCGTGCTCTATCGGCTCGATTTCACCGATCCCCGCTCGTCGTCCTACAAGTGGGAGCAGGCGATCGCGTGCCTTCAGGCGAGAAGCGAGCGGAGCTTCGCCTCCGCGCGTTGACACCCGGATTTCGCAGGGCATACCCTTATTCCGGCCGAAAGGAGCGGAAAGCACATGGCCTTTGAGCTCTATTTCCTTCGCCACGGCGAGGCGGTGGAGAAGGAAGACTGGGCGGGCGACGACGAGAGCCGTCCGCTCACCTCCGAAGGCGCGAAGCGCATCAAGCGGGAGGCCGAGGCCCTCGCCGCG
>JASHNV010000077.1 GCA_030041455.1 Spirochaetia bacterium | reverse complement strand
GAAAAGGTCGAGAAGGCCTTCACGTTCATAGAGAGCCTTTCAAACTACCACGCGGACCATGATATCGGACTTGCGCTTAAGTACAAAATATCCCATATTCTAAGCAAGTTAAGGAGCTGATTCGATGGAATCGCAGTCCGGGGTCGCAGCAATTCGGTCGTACATCGACAAAATGCCGAGCCTTCCAACGACAGTTTCCAAAATCCTCGAGATTTGCAACGATCCCAATACCTCGCCCGCGGACCTGAACCGCGTGATAAGCCTCGACCCCGTGCTGATGGGGAAGGTGATGAAGCTCATCAACTCGGCGTACTACGGCATTACGCAGGAGGTGACCTCCCTCGTGCGGGCGATCATCATGCTCGGGATCAATACGGTGAAGAACCTGGCGTTGAGCACCGCGGTGCTCGGCAATCTCGGCAGCCAAAAGGACTTCAAGGCGCTCAACATGGAAGGCTTCTGGCGCCATTCCCTGTGCGTCGGGGTCACGTCCAAGCTGATCGCGAAGAAGCGCAAGATCAATCCGATGATTCTCGAGGAGTACTTCATGTCGGGCCTCCTCCATGATCTCGGAAAGATCCCGCTCAACAACGTCGTCTCCGATCGCTACCTGAAGGCGATGAGCATCTGCGACAAGCAGCACGTCACCCTCTACAAGGCCGAGCGCGAGGCGGCCGCGCTCGATCACTGCGACGTCGGCAGGTACATCATGGAGACGTGGAAGCTCGGCGCGGAGGTCACCGACGCGGTCGCCTTCCATCACACCGCGGAAGGCTACGGGGGCGCGTCGAAGGACATCGTCTTCACCGTGACGATGGCCAACTATTTCGCCAACACGTTCGAGATCGGCTTCGCGGGCGACCGCTATCCGGAAAAGCCCGACGAAACGGTCTTCAAGTTTCTCGGCGTCACGCTCGACTATCTCGAGGAGATTGCCGACACCGTGAGCAACGAGATCGAGAAGGCGCGGGTCTTCCTGAAGACCGGCGACTGACGGTAGGAAGCTCCAAGTGAAAATCAAGCTTTGGGGGGTGCGGGGGTCGATCCCCTGCCCGGGCGCCGATACGGTGGAGTTCGGCGGGAACACCTCCTCTTTGGAGCTTCGCTTCGGCGAGCGGCTCGTGATCATCGACGCGGGATCGGGGATCCGGCCTCTCGGCGACTACCTCATGCGCCACGATCTGCCGAAGGGACCGATCAAGACCGAGCTCTTCATCTCCCATACCCATTGGGACCACATCATGGGGTTCCCCTTCTTCACGCCGATCTTCATCCCGGGAACGAAGCTCTCGATCTACGGACCGGTGACCTACGAGGAGGAGGGGCTCGACCGGATCATCGGCGACCAGCTGACCTATCGCTACTTCCCGGTCAAGCGCAGCGAGCTCGCCGCCGAGCTCAAGTTCTTTCCGCTTCGGGAAAGCACGATGGATCTCGGCGACGGCATACGTCTCACGACGAAGTACCTGAATCACCCGATCCTCTGCCTCGGCTATCGATTCGAGCATGAAGGGAAGGTGTTCTGCACCTCCTTCGACCACGAACCGTTTCGCAACGTCTTCCCGACCAACCCCGACGACCCCAACTACGACCGAACAGCCGCGGAGGAGGGAGAGCGCGTCGCGGCTGAAGAAAACGAGAAGATCCTCCAGTTCTACCAGGGCTGCGACCTCCTCATCCACGACTCCCAGTACACCCGCAAGGAGTACCTCGATTCGAGGCTCGGATGGGGCCACACTTCCTACGAGGACGCCATCAACGCCGCGCACAAAGCGGAGGTGAAGCGGCTCGTGCTGTTCCACCACGATCCCCTGCGCACCGACCGTCAGCTGCGGGACTTCGAGCAGACCTTCCGCGAGCAAATCGCCGGAAAGACGAAGCTCGAGATCTGGATCGCCCGCGAAGGGATGGAGTTCGAGCTGTAACCACCGCCTCGGTTGATCGGGGTCGCGTTTGAGTACGCTCGC
Organism: Spirochaetia bacterium; assembly: GCA_030041455.1. Lineage (GTDB taxonomy): Bacteria > Spirochaetota > Spirochaetia > DAHUYW01 > DAHUYW01 > DAHUYW01. The sequence goes on along the minus strand of JASHNV010000077.1, from coordinate 46,521 downwards.
CGCGTCCGCCGACATCGCGGAGCCCCGGAAGGGCAATCATGTACGTCCCCGCGCGCCTCAAGGAGAACGACCTCGCGAGGACGGCAGATCTCGTCCGCGCGAATGCCTTCGCGTCCCTCGTGACGTGGATGGGCACTCGACCGGTCGCGGGCCATGCTCTTTTCGAGTAGACACAGAGGATTCGAAAACGTTCGCTTTCTCCCGCGAGCCTTCGCTGCCGCAGTGGCGGCGATCGTCGTCGTGACCGCCTGGCGTGCGCCCCGCCGCCCATCGGCAGCCGGCCCTTCGCTCACGCCTTCCGGCCGCTAAGTTTGCTCGAGCGCCACAGCCTAGCCATCTGCAGTCATATTGAGAACGGCCGTTCTCGACTTTCGCTCCAGACACAGTTTGACAAGAGTAGTATACTATAGGGTGTTGATGTCCGGCGTCACGGGAGCGCGTACGATGTTGTTTTTCGGCTTTCCCTTCTTCGGTATTATCCTCCTTTTCATGGTTTTCGGGCTCGCCATGCGGCTCCTTCGCAAGTTCTTCATCAAATCGGACCGACCGCGGACCGGCCAGCTCTTCGGTTTCGACGACGAGTTCTTCATTCCCGGTCAGACAGCCTTCGAGTCCCCGCAGGAGGGAATCGAGAATCGCATTTTCAGGCTTGCCTACGACATGAAGGGTCGCCTGACCCTCTCGGACGTGGTCGTCGGAACCAACCTCGCCATGAAGCAGGCCGAGGACTACATGAACCACCTTGCCGACGGTGTCCACGTCAAGATGGAGGTGGACGACGACGGCATGATTTTCTACGACTTCCCCGAGATCAAGAGGCGTCTCGAGCTCAGATAGCGCCGACTTGATGTTTTTCCCCGCCCGTTGCAGTCTCTCCACCTAATGGCAAAGCAGAGAACCGTATTCCGTTGCGCTTCCTGCGGCCGCGAGGAGCCGCGCTGGCTCGGACGCTGCCCGGAATGCGGGGGCTGGAATACCTTCACGCAGACCGGAAGCCCCGCGTCCCGAACGGACGGCGAGCGCGCGTCGCCGAGAAACCTCAAGTCGATGCCTCTCGCGAGCGTCGAGGCGTCGACCGGCGCGCGTTTCGACGCCGGTGTGGAGGAGATGAACCGCGTGCTCGGCGGCGGGATCATGAAGGGCGCTTCCGTTCTCATCGGCGGCGAGCCGGGAATCGGCAAGTCGACCCTGATGCTCCAGATCGCCTCGCTCGTGAAGAGCTCCGGGACGGTGCTCTACGTCTCGGGCGAGGAGTCCGCGAGCCAGATCAAGCTACGCTCCGACCGTCTCGGCCTCCCGTCGGGCGCCGTCGAGATTCTCTGCGAGGTCGACCTCGAGTCCGTCATGACCGTCCTCAACTCCGTGAAGCCCGTCGTCGCGATCGTGGACTCGGTGCAGACGCTCATCGCCGGGGAGCTCGGTCCGGTGCCGGGGACCGTCAATCAGCTGAAGGCCTGCTGCAGCGAGATCGTCGGCTGGGGCCGGAGCCACAGCGCGGGGATTTTCCTCGTGGCCCACGTCACGAAGGAGGGAACGATCTCCGGGCCGAAGGTCATCGAGCACATGGTCGATACCGTTCTCTACTTCGACCAGGCGAGCTCGGACCTTCGAATCCTTCGCGCGACGAAGAACCGCTTCGGCCCGGTGGACGAGATCGGCCTCTTCACGATGGGGGAGAAGGGCCTCCTGCAGGTGCGGGACCCCTCTTCGCTCTTCATGGTGCAGCGCGAGGGCGCGCTTCCGCCGGGCGTCGCGGTCGCGCCGGTCTACGAGGGCACTCGCGTTCTCCTCGTCGAGATCCAGGCGCTCGTGGTGCCGGCGAAGGGCGCGATCTCGCGCGTGTTCTCCGACCGCATCGACGCCGGCCGCGTGGCGCGGGTCGCCGCGGTCCTCGAGAAACACGTCGGCCTCCGCTTCTCGGATCAGGACGTCTACGTGAACGTCGCGGGGGGCATTCGGCTGAGCGAGGTGGGCATCGATCTGCCCCTCGCCCTCGCGATCTACTCCGCCCGCTCGGGCCTCCCGGTACCGGTCGGCACGGCGGTCGCCGGAGAGATCAGCCTCGCCGGAGAGATCAGGCCCATCCCGCACGTGAAGAAGCGCGTTCGCGCGGCTTCCGAGATGGGGTTCCGCAACTTCGTCGGGCCGGTCGGCCTTCACCCGAACGAGGACGCCGTGGACGGCTTCAAGCGCGTCGCGACGATCGGCAAGAGCATCGAGCTCGTCTTCGGCGGCCGGGGAGGAGCGCGGCAGGCGCCCACGCCCGCCGCGGCGGGTCCTCAAGCGAAGGCTACTACTTGAGGTGGGTGAGCAGGTAGGGAAGGGCCACGAAGTTGCCGATCATTCCCCCGACGCTTGAGAAAAGGAAGACGAGCAGGATGTGCGTGACGCGGTTGCGGTAGAATCCGCCGAAGCTCGAGATGTCGTCGGAGAGCCCTTCGAAATCCGCGACGCGCGGCTTCCGCACGAAGGCCTCGACCACCCCCGTGAGCATCCCGATGCCGACGAAGGGATTCAAGGTGGCGACCGGCGCCCCGACGAAGGCGACGAGGAGCGTGAGCGGGTGCGCGAAAGCGACGAGCGAGCCGATCGTCGCGAGGCCCCCGTTGACGAGCACCCATTCCCAGAGAACCGAAAGCCCGCCGTGCCACCCGGAGCGGAAGAAACCCGTCGCGACGATCGCAAGGATGACGACCGGAATGACCCAGGGCAGCACCCGGCGGAACCTTCCGGGCTGCGGCACGACCTCGAAGCTCGAGAGGTCCTGATCGGCCTCGCCGGTCTCGAGCGCCTTCAGCCATTCGGCGATGCCCTTGACGTGGCCGGCGCCGACGACGGCGACCACCTTTCGCTCCGGACTCTGGAAGATGCGGGTCGCGAGGTAGCGGTCGCGCTCGTCGATGAGCACTTCCTTGACCGCGGGCAGGTAGCCGGCCAGCTCCTCCATCATGTCGTCGAGGGCGCTCTTCATCTTCAGCTTCTCGATCTCCGCCTCGCTCAGCTTCTCCGTCGTGATCGCGGAGCTCAGGAGCGCGGCGAGCATCTTGTTCCGGTTCCAGAGGTTCGACTTGGACCAGGCGCGCCTGAGCGTGACCGCGACCTCCCGGTCGGCGAAGGTGTAGGGGATACCGAGCTCGTTCGCGACCTGGACGGCGGCCTTCATCTCCCCGCCGGGCTGAACGCCGAGGCTCGCGCCGATCCGCTTCTGGAAGGACGAGAGCACGAGGTTCGCGAGCAGGAGAAAGCCCTTCTTCTCGCGAAGCACCTGCACGATGTTGAGGCTGCCCCAATTCTGGCCCTCGGTCATCGTCCGAAAGCGCGCCGCGTCGATCTCCACGCAGACGCGACCCGGCATCTCGTCGCGGATGACCCGGGCTACCTCCTCCACGCTGCCGCGCGAGACATGGGCGGTCCCGACGAGGATGATCTCCCGATCCCCGAGCCTGACTCTCGTCAGCGTGTCGTGTGTCTCGATATCGCTCATGCCCGTCCCCCAGCCGCTCAAGGGCGGCCGTCAGCTCTTAATATACTGCGAAAGCTCCCACTCGTTCAGGCGGTACTCGTACATCCCCTCGATGTGGTGTCCCTCGACCTGGAAGAAGTACTTCTGCGCGAGGTCGACCTCCCCGTGAAGCTCGTAGTAGCCCGCCAGATAGAAGAGGAACCGGGTCTGCACGTCGGGGCTCCGCTCCTGCTGCAGCCGCAGGAGAAAGCCGGTCTCGTAGCTCGGATCGAGGTAGAGCCGCGCGAGGTCCCAGAAGAGGCTCCGCCTCGGAAGGGAAGGAAGAATGGAGTTCAGGTACGCCGCGGCTTTGTCGGGCTCCCCGGCCTTCTGGAGGCACATGAGGGCAAGAAACTGCGGGCCGTGGTCCGTCGGATCGGCGGCCGACGCCTTTTGAAAATAGGCGGCGGCCTCCGTCCAGCGCTTGTCCATGTAGAGCAGCGTCGCGTAGGGCCGATAGATGAAGTAGTAATCCGGCCTGAGCGTGAGAATGCTCCGATAGTCCCGCTCGGCCGCTTTCGTCTTGTTTTCGTCGTCGTAGATGCCGCCTCGATAGACGTAGCCGAGAAAGTTCCCGGGATCGACCTTGATGGCGCTCGAGAAGTCGCCGAGCGCGAGGTCGGGGTCGTTCTCGAACATCAGCCTCAGCTTCCCGAGGTCGATGTAGTTCCAGTAGTACGACGGATTGAGCCTGATAGCGGTGGAGAGGTCGCGGTCGGCGCTCGAAAGGTCGTCCATTCGGACCTCGACGTGCGCGCGGTCCGCGTAGGCGAAGGAGAAGTCGGGCTGCTCGGCGATCACGCGATTGAAATCGGCGATCGCGGCGTCGTTGGTTCCCTCGTCGAGATACACGTCGCCCTCGCCCATGAGCGCGGCAAGGTTGTCGGGATCATGCCTGAGACCGGCCGCGAAGGCGGCCTTGGCGCGTTTGTCGTCTTGTTTGGAGAGGTAGATCTCGCCGAGCGTGGCGTCCGCCGCGGCCTCCTCGGGGTGGTCCGCGACGAGCTTCTCGAGAATTCCCTGCTCCTTGCCGACGTTTCCCGTCGCGCCCTCGAGCAGACCGAGGTTGTAGACCGCCTCTGGCTTCCCGGGGAAACGGGCGAGAACGTCGGCGAGAAGCGCTCGCGCCTCATCGAGATGGCCGGGCGTCGGCGAGGCGATGAGATAGTGGGCGAACTGGATCTTCGTCTCCGTGTCGCTGGGATGCGCCTTGACGACGGCGCGAAACGCTTCGATCGCGGCCTCGGTGTCGCCCGAGGCGACGTACTCGCGGACTTTGCCGTAGAGATCGGGGGCGCTCGCCGCCGAGGGGCCGGCCGTCCTCGGGTTTCGACCCGTCGCGCAGGAGAGGACGGCGAGAAAGCACAGGCTTACGGCGAAGGCAAGAAGGCGCACGTCGCTTCTCCTCGAGAGGCTCGTCTGTCCCGGAATTGAGCGGCGAATCGGCGGGCCTGATGGCGCAATCGAGCGAAGTCCCGCTATGTGTTGACGAGATCCGCGAGCGCGGCCGCCGTGAAGCCCAGGTAGTCGGCCACCTCCGGGCCCTTTCCCGAGGCGCCGAAGCGGTCGATCCCCATGATGTCTTCTCTCTTCGCGAGGACCTCCCATCCGCTCGACACCCCCGCCTCGATCACGACCGTCCTCACGCCGCGGGGAAGGAGCTTCTCGCGGAATGCCGCGTCCTGCTTCAGGAAGAGATTGCGCGAAAGCATCGACACGACCCGGACCTTCTTCCGGCTCACCATGGCGCAGGCCTTGAGAGCCGTCTCGACCTCCGAGCCGGTCGCGACGATCACGACGTCGGGCTTGACCGACAGGCCCTGGACCGCGTAGGCGCCCCGGGTGATCGAGGTCTTCCAGTCCGGGTCCTCTTTCGCGTAGACGCTGAGATTCTGACGCGTGAGCGCGAGCATCGTCGGCCCGTTCGTCCGCCGCATCGCCATCGTCCAGGCGACGGTGGTTTCCTCGGCGTCGCCGGGCCGAAAGAGCTCCATGCCCGGGATCATCCGCAGCGAGTTGATCTGCTCCACCGGCTCGTGCGTGGGGCCGTCCTCGCCGAGGTAGATGGAGTCGTGGGTCATGACGTAGATAACGGGAACTTGCATCAGGGCCGCAAGCCTGATCGGGGGCCGCATGTAGTCGGTGAAGACGAGGAAGGTGGCTCCGAAGGGGCGGATGCCGCCGTGAAGCGCGAGGCCGTTGAGCGCTGCGCCCATGGCGTGCTCCCGCACGCCGAAATGAAGCACCCTGCCCTTGCGGTCGGCGGCGGAGAAGTCGCCCATGCCGGGCATTGCCGTGCTCGTCGAGGGCTGGAGGTCCGCCGCGCCGCCGATGAGATTCGGGACCGCCTGCGCGATGGCGTTGATCGCCTTGCCGCTCGCCGCGCGCGTCGAGACCTTGTCGCCGACCGCGTAGGTCGGGAGATTCACCGAGGCGAGGAGGCTCTCGGGATCGGCGAAGAAGCGGTCCCACTCCTTTTTCAGCTCCGGATTGGCGGCGGACCACTCGGCGAACTGTTTCTTCCACGAGTCGTATCCGCTCTTCAGCTCCGCCCTTCGCTTTCCGAAGAACTCGATCGCGCGCGGATCGACGTAGAACTGCTCGCCCTCCGGAAGCCCGAGGTTCTTCTTCGTCGCCGCCGCCTCCTCGCTTCCGAGCGCCTCGCCGTGGGCCTTCGCGGTGCCCGCCCGATGCGGCGAGCCCTTGCCGATGATCGAGTGAACGACGATCAGCGAAGGACGGGCGGTCTCGGCCTGCGCCGCCTTGACGGCCGCTCGGATCCCCGCGAGGTCGTAGGCGTCGCACTCGCCGGTGTGCCAGTTGTAGGCGTCGTAGCGGCGGCGGGTGTCCTCGCTGAAGGCGAGGGACGTGCTTCCCTCGATCGAGATGTGGTTGGAGTCGTAGAAGACGATGAGCTTCCCGAGACCGAGGTGCCCGGCGAGGGAGGAGGCCTCGCTCGTGACGCCCTCCATCATGCAGCCGTCCCCCGCGATGACATAGGTAAAGTGGTCGACGATCTTCTGCTTGTCGGTGTTGAAGCGGGAGGCGAGCATCTGCTCCGCCATGGCGAAACCGACGGCGTTCCCGAGCCCCTGGCCGAGGGGTCCGGTGGTGGTCTCGACTCCCGGAACGCACCAATGCTCGGGATGGCCCGGCGTTCGCGACCCGACGTGGCGGAAGCCCTTGATGTCGTCGAGCGTCAGACCGTAGCCCGCCATGTAGAGCAGGGAATACAGCAGCATGGAGCCGTGGCCCGCCGACAGGATGAAGCGGTCCCGGTTAATCCACTGAGGATCGCCGGGGAAATGGCGGAGGATCTCGCCGTAGAGAAGGCTCCCGAGCTCGGCCAAGCCCAAAGGCAGGCCCGGATGGCCCGAGTTCGCGCGCTCGATGGCATCGATGGTAAGCGAGCGAACGGTCAGCGCTACTGCGGCAACATTTTCGTCGGTCATATCTCCTGCGGCCTCCAAGGGAACCGTCCCAGCATTTCTCCCGCAGAGAATCTTAGCGAAAAGACGCCGAATATACAACCTATACGTCGGCGCGGGGCTCAATGTCGCGCCCTGCCGCGCGGCGCCGCCCTCTTTCCGGAGCCGGGACGGAGGCGGGGAGATCCTCTCTCACGCCGTCCCGGGTCACATCCGCTCGCAAGCCGGCCTTTCCGCTGTCCACGCGATGTCCCGGTCCCTCGCGGGCCGCCTCCGAACGTTTCGACTCCCGCCGGTCTACGACGCGGCATCGGATCCCGTCGCCTGGTATCAGGCTTACATCGAGGCCTCCCTCGAGCGGGACCTCCGAGCCGTGAGGAACGTATCGAGGGACGAGCGGCGCGAGGAGGCGGGCGGTAGCTCGCGCTCTCGCCTTCGCAGCGCTTGCGCGATGTTCACCTGTCTCACGTGTGCCGGTCCCTCCGGCGTTGACATCTCGCTCCCGAATGCTACATTTTCCGAGATAGGGAAAGGGAGGCCGCATGCAGATTTGGCAAAGAAACCTGATCGTCTGTTGGTTCGGCATGTTTATCACCGGAGTGGGATTCAGCCAGATCGCGCCGGTCCTGCCGCTTTTCATCAAGCAACTCGGGATTCACGATACGGGGTTAATCGAACAGTTCTCCGGCGTCGCTTTCGGTATCACCTTCGTGATCTCGGCCGTTTTCTCTCCCATATGGGGCCGCGTCGCGGATAAAATCGGACGAAAGCCGATGCTCTTGCGGGCGAGCCTCGGCATGGCCATCGTCGTATTTTGCACGGGTTTCGTGCAAAACGTCTATGAACTGATCGGATTGCGCTTACTGCTCGGGGTCATTACCGGCTATAGCATGGCGTGCACGACCCTCATTGCGACTCAAACGGATAGGGAACATGCCGGCGTGGCTCTGGGCACCCTGTCGACGTCGGGAGTGGCGGGCTCGTTGCTCGGTCCCCTGATGGGCGGCTATGTCGGGGAAAATCTCGGTTTTCAAAGCATTTTTTTCATTACCGGCGGACTGATGTTCGTCGCATTCGTTACGACCGCGTTGTTCGTCAAGGAATCCTTCGTTCGCCCCGACAGCAAGACGATGAATACCCGGGAGACATGGAATAGTATACCGGAAAAAAACTTGACGCTCTCCTTGTTTGTGACGTTCTTCATCGTAAACTTCGCCCTTTTTTCCGTCGAACCGATTATTACGGTCTACATCGGCCAGCTATCCGTGAACGCCGCCCACGTCGCTCTCGTGGCGGGAATGGTGTTCTCGATTTCGGGACTGTCGAATATCATATCCGCTCCGATACTGGGAAGGTTGTCCGACAAAATAGGTCCGCACAAGATTCTTTTTTTTGGGAACGTGGCGGCATTTCTTTTTCTTCTCTTCCAAGGGTTCGTGAGCACCACATGGCAGTTAATGGGGCTCCGTTTTCTCTTGGGAATGGCGGCGGGGGGCGTAATTCCTTCCGTCAACGCCCTCATGAAACGGATCACGCCGAGCGCGATTACGGGGAGAGTCTTCGGATTGAATATCTCGGGCATGTATTTGGGGGCGTTTCTCGGCCCTGTGGCGGGAGGGCAAATTGCCGCCGGATTTGGCATCAAGGCCGTTTTTATCGCCACCGGCGGAATGCTCCTGGCGAACGCAGTGTGGGTCTATCTGAAAGTATATCAAAAGGTCAAGTCCACACGAGCGATCGGGATAGACTTTCCGTCGTGACGTGCCGCGAACCCAAGGGAGCTGACCGGGCACGTCGTGGGCGACAAGAAATCCGAGCCCTCCTTGCCCTGCCCGTTCCGCTCCGCCGCGTGCCGACCTTGCCGGAGGTCGGGCTTGCTTGATGGTTATCGACGAGAGCGACCAGGAGGTCTCCGGTACCGTGAAACATGTCCTCTTTCGGACCTCAGGCGGGACTTCCGAAGAGGTTTTTGAATCCACGGAGGGCAAGTTCGCCGAGCATCCGCTCGCCCGAGCCTATGCCGGACGTCGTCGACTCGCGTATCCCCGCCGAGACATGACGCATGCCGGCCGCGTACGCCCGCCGGTTCCTTCGCGGCGGCGCATGACCTTCCGATTTCCGACGCGCTCCTTTTGGTTCGGTTCTTCCGCGGAGCTCCCCGGCCAAGACGGCTTTCGGGACCCTGACCGGGTCGATCGGTCAGAACGTTATGAGATCCGACCGGGTCAGGGTCGCCGCGGTTCGGGTTCCCGGGCTGTTCAGCAGATGCCAAGCGACGTACTGCTCGGCGTAGAGACTGTCGGCCGGCATCGCGTCGACCGGCACGACGACCTTCAGGCCGCGCATCGCCGCTCCGGTCGCCGTGTACATCACGGCGCCGTTCGCCGCGGTGCCGGTCACGATGACGGTCTTGATCCCCGAGTCCAGGAGAATCCGCTCGAGGTCGGTCCGGTAGAACTTGTCCACGCTCGATCGCACCACCGGCTCCCCGGGGAGGGGGGCAAGCTCGCTCACGATGTCGGCGGGGGTGCCGACTTTCGTGTTGCTGTAGACGACGAGCATGCGACTCGAGCGCGCCTCCTTGAGGAGAACCTCGATGCGGGCGATCGCCGCGTGCGCGTTCGGATGCGCAGCCGGGTCCGTAAGATTGTTCTGCATGTCGAGAACGAGGAGACAGGTCGTTTTCGGATCGACGGTCACCGCCTCAAGCGGCGGCGCCGCAGGCGCGCGAACGGCCGCCCATCGGTCGATCACGGTCCCCTGGCCCGGACCGCCCGTCGCGCACGCGCTCGCCGCGAGCGCGGCGACGATCGCGAGGAGTCTCGCCTTGAGTGTCATGTCAGCCTCCCGAAGCGCGGGCGCCTTGAGCCTCCGCGCGATACCGGTCCACGTAGCCAACGACCTCGTCGTAGGCTTCGCGCGAGAAGAGCTTCCCGATCAAGGGCCCCGCGCCCGCCCGGGCGAGAGCGCGCCACGCCGCGTCGGAAGCGGCCGTCTCTGGGTCGACGGTAAGGCCGTCCCGCACCATCGCGCGAATCGCGCTCGCGTCGAGCCCCCCGGAAAGACGGTCGAGCCTCGCCTCGCTCGCGCGCGCCGAGCCCAAGAGCCGGGAGCGCAGTCCCTCGGGTATCCTTTTCCACGCCCGCTTGTCGACGACGAACGCGACGACGACCGGCGCGACCTTGATCTCGCTCATGTGCGCGGCGCTCAGAAACCACCGGAACAGCGCCGCGGCGGTCGGCGGGGCGTAGAAAGCGTCGATCGTGCCGGCCTCGAGGCCCGGGAGGAGGTCGGAGATCGGGAGCTGGTACGCGTGAAATCCCAGCCGTCGCCACGCGTCGAGGAGCTCGTCGTCGCCCGCGGGAACTCCGAGTCTGAGGCGTCTGAGGTCGTCGGGGGAGGAGATCGCGCGGTTCGCGAAGAAGTGCACCCAGCCCGCTCCGCTCCACGTCACGAGCTCGTAGCCCGCGCGGTCGAGCTCCCGCTCGAAGTAGGGCCGCATCTTCCTCAGCACGTACTCGAACTCCCCGTCGCTCCTCATGAGGAAGGGCGTGTCGAGCGCGAGGACATCGGGCACGATCTCGCCGAGGGCGAGCTGGGAGAGCGCGGCGCCCTGAAGCTCCCCGAGGCGCATCTTCCGGATCATGTCCGACTCGTCTCCGGCGATTCCGCCCGCGTAGAGCTTGAGATCCAACCCGCCGCCGGAGGCGTCCGCCCATTCCCCGCCGAGCTCGCGAAGCGCCGCGTCCCACGGCGAGCCCTCGGGCGCCATCGTGCCGATCTTCAGCGTGAGAGCGAAGGCGCCCGACGAGACGAGGAGGAGGGTGACAGCCGAGAGCGCACGCGCGAGCACAATCAGATGGTACCCCGCCTCGGGGCCGGGGATCAACTCACAGCAGGCCGGAGGTCATCCCGCCGAGGAGATTCACGAGAGGCGCCGGGTAGACCCCGAGCCAGACGAGGAGCAGCGTGAGGACCGAGAGCGCGATCCCCCCCGCGAGGGAGGCCGAGGGATAGGGAACTTGAGCGCCGGCGTCGGGCTCCCTGAAGATCGCGAGCACGAGCCTGAAATAGTAGAAGAACGAGACGACGCTTCCCACGACGAGGATGATCAAGAGCGCCCACAGGCGGGAGCCCGCCCCCGCGGCAATGATGAAGAACTTCCCGATGAAGCCCGCGGTGAGGGGGATCCCCGCGAGGGAGAGGAGAGAGGCGGTGAGGGCTCCCGCCACCCACGGCCGTCGCCAAGCGAGGCCGCGGTAGTCGTCGATCTCCTCCGCCTCCCGTTCGCCGCTCGACAGGTAGCCGACCACCCCGAAGGCGCCGAGATTCGTGATGAAATAGGCGATCAGATAGAACGTGACCGACGAGACCGCGAGGGGGCCGCTTGCGAGGAGCGCCACGAGCAGGTAGCCGACGTGCGCGATCGACGAATAGGCGAGCATCCGTTTCACGTTGTTCTGCAGGAGCCCGAGGATGTTGCCCGCGAGGATCGAGAGCGCCGCGATGATCCCGAAGACGAGGACCACCGCGCCGTACTGGTAGAGGTCGAGCTGAATGAAGTAGCGCAGGAGGAGCGCGAACATCGCTCCCTTCGAGACGGTCGCGACGAACGCGGTCACCGGCGCCGGAGCGCCCTGGTAGACGTCGGGCGTCCAGAGGTGGAACGGCACGACCGCGAGCTTGAACCCCACGCCGACCACGATGAGCGCGAAGCCGACGAGGGAGACCACGTCGAACGAGCTTCCCTTCGCGGCGGCGAGCGCCGCGAACTGGAGGGAGCCCTGCTCGGCGTAGATGAGCGCCATGCCGAAGAGAATGAAGCCCGAGGAGGCGCCCGCGAGAATGAGGTACTTGACGCCCGCCTCGATGCCGAGCGGGGTCTGCCGCCGGTAGGCGACGAGGCCGTACAGCGAGATGCTCAGGATCTCGAGGCCGAGAAAGAAGCTCACGTAGCTTCCGGCCGCGGCAAGCACCTCCGAGCCCGCGGCGGCGAGGAGGAGGAGGATATAGTACTCCTCCCGGCGCTCGGCCCGGCTCTCGAGGTAGGCGTAGGAGAGAAGCGCCACCGCGAGCGTCGCGGCGAGAATAAGCCCGATGTACAGGAGCGCGAACCTGTCCATGATGAGGAGACTCGAGACCGCCTGGGGCATGACCGAGACCGACGAGCCGATCGCGGCGAGGGCGACGAGGAGCGAGCCGACCGTGACGCCGAAGACGAGACCGTGGCTTCTCTTCAGCGCGACGAGCAGCATGACCACCACCGACGCGGCCGAGGTGACGAGGATCGGAAGGAGGGCGAGAATCTGTTCAGAGCTCATCGCGGTGCACTCCATGGGGCACGACAAGCGCCGTACGTCCCGCTTGAAGCTGATTGATCGACGGCGCGGCGGTGTCGAGGACCCTTTGCGGGAAGAGCCCGATCCAAAGGAGGAGCGCCGCGAGAACGGCGAGCACCGCCATCTCGCGCGCTTTCAGATCGGGCAGCGCCCGCCCGGGCGCCTGCCGGCCCTGGAAGGTCCGGTAGATCATCCACAGCGCGTACACCGCGGAGAGGACGACGCCGACCGCCGCGATGATCGCGATGACCGGCGCCACCGCGTAGGTGCCGAGCAGCACGAGGAATTCGCCGACGAAATCCGCGAGGCCCGGGAGGCCGAGGGAGGCGAGGGCGAAAAAGAGCATGATGCCGCCGAAGCGCGGGGCGGACTCCCAGAAGCCTCCCATCGCGCGCATGTCGCGGGTATGGAGACGGTCCTGAATGGAGCCCGCGAGGATGAAGAGCGCTCCCGTGCTCAAGCCGTGCGCGACCATCGTGACGATCGCGCCCTGAAGCGCGAGGGTGTTCCACGCGAAGACTCCGATGAGGACGAAGCCGAGGTGGCTGATGCTCGTGTAGGCGACGAGCCGCTTCAAGTCGTCCTGCGCGAAGGCGAGCGCCGCGCCGTAGATCACCCCCGCGACGCCCAAGATCATGGCGATCGGGGCGAACTGCAGCGCGGCGTTCGGAAAGAGCGGAACGACGAAGCGGATGAGACCGTAGGCGCCGGTCTTCAGGAGCAGGCCCGCGAGGATGACGCTCCCGGCGGTCGGGGCCTGGGTGTGCGCGTCGGGCAGCCAAGTGTGAACCGGAACGGCGGGCAGCTTGATCGCGAAGGCGACGAAGAAGCCGAGCATGACGGCCGTCGCGACGCCGGGGGCGAGCGGCGTGCCGAGAAGCTTGAAGTAGTCGAAGGTGTACTCCCCGCTCGTCGCGCCGTGGATGAAGAACAGCGCGAGGATGGCGAGGAGCATGAGGAGGCCTCCCGCCTGGGTGAAGAGCAGGAATTTGATCGAGGCCGCCTGCCGCTTCTCGTGGCCCCAGATCGCGATGATGAAGTACATCGGGATGAGCATGAGCTCCCAGAAGAGATAGAAAAGGAACAGGTCGAGCGCGACGAAGACGCCGACGATCCCCCCGATGACGAGGCAGAGGTTGAGATTGTAGAAGGCGACCCGCTCGCGGACCGTCGACCAGGAGACGATCACCGACGCGACGCCGAGGAGCGCCGTGAGGACGATCATGAGGAGGCTCAGCCCGTCGGCGGCGAGCTCGAACTGGATTCCCCACTGCGGAATCCACGGCAGGGTGAGCTTCGCGATCCACGGACCCCCGCCGATCGAGGCGGCCGGATGCTCCGCCCACAGGACGATGCTCAGCCCGAGATCGAGAACCATCGCGACGAGGCTGATCCATCGCGGCACGAGCGTGCTTCGCCGCCCGAGGGCCCATCCGAGCAGGCCGCCTGCGACCGGCACCGCGACGAGAGCGAGAAGTATCATAGGAACACCACCATTGCCACGATGGCGACCGCGCCGATGCCGAGCGCGGTCGCGTACCATCGAAGCCTACCGGTTTGGGCGAGGCTGAGGAGCCGGTTGAGCAGCCTGCTCAAGGCGGCGAAGCCCCGCGCTATCCAGTCGGCCACGTCGCTCTGATTGATCCGCGCAAGCCACCGATAGGGCCCGACGATCGCGCGGTCGTACAGCCAGTCGAAGCCCCATCCCGAGAGCAAGAAGCGGTGGAGCGGCGAGCCCGCGGGCTCCGCTTCCCGCCGGGCGAGATGCGCGCGCGCCTGGCTCACGCCGAGAGCCCAGCCGAGAACGAGACCGGCGAGCGCGACCAGGGTCGAGACCGCCATGAGGAGGAGCTCGGTCGACGGGGGACCCTCGGCGCCCGGCTCGGGAAGGACCCCCTGCACGAAGCTCGCGAAGAGGTTGACTCCACCGAGGCTCCTCGGAGTCTGGATGAGGCCGAGGAAGAGGGCGGGCACGGCGAGCACGATGAGCGGGACCGCTATGAGCGCGCCTCCGGGATGAACGTGCTCGGGCACGTCGCGCTCCCTTCCGAAGAACGCGAGGGTCACGAGGCGCGCGGTATAGGTGGCGGTGAGAAGGACGCCGAGGAGCGCGAGCACGTAGAGGACCGGCCCCCCCGCGGGGGAGCTCCAAACCCAGGAGAGAATCCAGTCCTTGCTGCTGAAGCCCGAGATGAGGGGCGGCACCGCCGCCATCGCGAGCGCGCCGACGAGAAAGGTCCAGAAGGCCACCGGCGCGCGCTTCCATAGGCCGCCCATCTTCAAGAGGTCCTGCTCGTGGTGCATGGCGAGGATGACGGAGCCCGCGGCGAGGAACAGGAGCGATTTGAAGAAGGCGTGGGTGACGAAGTGGAAGAGCGCCGCGCCCCACGCCCCCACCCCGAGCGCGAGGAACATGTAGCCGATCTGGCTCATGGTGGAGTAGGCGAGGACGCGCTTGATGTCGCGCTGGGTGATCGCGCTGAAGCCCGCGATGAGCAGGGTCGCGACCCCGATGATCCCGACCGCGAGCTGAACCGGCGGGGCGAGCGCGAAAATGGCGTGGGTGCGCGCGACGAGATAGACGCCTGCGGTCACCATCGTCGCGGCGTGAATGAGCGCGCTCACCGGCGTCGGGCCCGCCATCGCGTCGGGGAGCCACGTCTGGAGCGGGAGCTGGGCCGACTTGCCGAGCGCCCCCGCGAGGATCAACGCCGCGGCGGCGATCGCGATCCCGGAGCCGCTCGGCCACTGGGAGACCGCCTTCGAGAGGAGGTCCTGGATGTTGAGGGTGCCGAGGCTCGTGAAGAGCAGCAGGAACCCGACGAGCATCGCGGCGTCGCCCGTGCGCGTCACGACGAACGCCTTCACGGCGGCGCGCGCGTTCGCGGGGTCGCGGTACCAGAATCCGATGAGCAGGTAGCTGCAGAGGCCCACCCCTTCCCACCCGACGAGGAGCAGCAGCAGATTGTCCGCGAGGACGAGGATCAGCATCGAGGCGGTGAAGAGATTCATGTAGGCGAAGAAGCGGGCGAACCCGTCGTCGCCCTCCATGTATCCGGCCGAGTAGAGGTGGATGAAGAAGCCGACGATCGTGATGACCAAGATCATCACGAGGGAGAAGGAGTCGAGATAGAAGGCGACCGAAACCCGGAAGTCGCCGAGCGCTATCCAGCTCCACACCGTATCGCTCGCCGCGCCCGACTGCGGCGGGGAGACGAGGAACGAGTAGGCGATCCAAAGAGTCACCAGCATCGATAGGCCGATCGAGCCGACCCCGATGAGGGCGGCGACGCCCCGGACGAGCCGCCTCGCGAGCGTGAGAAGCGCGAATCCGAGGAGCGGCAGCGCCGGTACAAGCCATAAGAGCTCCATGCTTACCCCTTCATCCTTGCGATCTCGTTGGTGTCGAGCGACTTGAAACGGTGGAACATCCGCATGATGAGCGCGAGCCCGACGGAGACCTCGGCGGCGGCCATCGCGAGGATGAAGATGAACATCACCTGCCCGTCCGCCTGGCCCCAGCGCGCTCCGCCGAGGACGAAGGCGAGCCCCGCCGCGTTGAGCATGATCTCGATGCAGAGGAGGACGAAAATGACGTTTCGCCGGACGAAGACCCCCGCCATCCCGATCGCGAAGAGAACGGCCGAGAGCACGAGCCCGTAGTCGATCGGATACTGTCTCATGCCCCCTCCTTTCGCGACGAAGGCGCGCCGGAGCCGACCGGGGCTCCCGGCTGGAGGGAAGCGCCGCGCGCGGGCGCTTCCCGCTCAATACGCCGTCCGAGGTGATAGGCGGCGACGAGGCCCGCGAGGAGAAGGAGCGAGGCGAGCTCGACCCCGAGCAGGTAGGGCCCGAAAAGCGCCATGGCGATGTCCTTCGGAGTCGTCGCGGAGATCCCCATCGTCTTGATCGTGGAGCCCACGACCGAGTAGACGATGCCCAGGGTGAGGAGGAGCGAGAGGATCGCGGGGCCGATCCACTCGCGCGCCCGTATGACGAGCGCGACGCCGGGGTTCAGGAGCATGACGACGAAGATGAAGAGCACCATGATCGCGCCGGCGTAGATGATCACCTCGAGAGCCGCGACGAACGGGGCGCCCGCGTCGAGAAAGATCACCGCCACGGCGACGAGCGACAGGATGAAGTATAGCAGCGCGTGGATCGGGTTTCTGCGCGTCACGACCATGACCGTCGAGACGAGCGCCACCAGCCCCGCGACGTAGAAGACTGGGAACATTGCGCCTCCCTTACGGAACGAGCTCCCGCGGATCGACCGACGGGCGCTCGTTTTCGGCCTCGCCCTTGCCCTTCCCTTTGATCGAGAGGCCCGACACCCGATAAAAGTTGTACCCCGGATACTTGCCCTGCCCGTTCACGAGCAGATCCTCCTTCTCGTAGACCATGTCCTTGCGCCGCCACTCCCCCATCTCGTAGTCCGGCACGAGCTGGATCGCGTAGGTCGGACAAGCCTCCTCGCAGTAGCCGCAGAAGATGCACCGGGAGAAGTTGATCCGGAAATAGTCGGGGTAGCGCCGCCCGTGCTCGTCTTCGGCCGCCTGGAGGGAGATGCATCCCACCGGGCAGGCGACCGAGCAGAGGTTGCACGCCACGCAGCGCTCCTCGCCGTCGGGATCCTTCGTGAGCACGATGCGGCCCCGCCAGCGCGAGGGCAGCTTCCGCTTCTCGTCGGGATACTGGACGGTGACCCTCTTCGCGAAGGCATGCAGGAACATGACCCATATCGTGCGCAGATTGCTGAACATACTCTCTCCTTGCGACCCGGTCTTCGCCTACTTGCCGATCGCGAGCACGACCGCCCCCGTCGCGAGCAGGTTCAGGAGCGTGAGGGGCAGGAGCCCCTTCCATCCGAGCTCCATGAGCTGATCGTAGCGGTAGCGCGGCAGCGCGGCGCGAACAAGGATGAAAAACGCGATGAGAACGGCGGTCTTCACCACGAACCAGAGAATCGGGGGCAGGAAAGGACCCATCCAGCCTCCGAAGAAGAGCACGACGATGAGCGCCGAGATGAGCGTCATCCCGACGTACTCGCTTAAGAAGAACACGGCGAACTTCATGCCGGAGTACTCGGTGTGGAACCCCGCGACGATCTCGCTGTCGGCCTCCGGGAGATCGAAGGGAAGGCGTCTCGTCTCGGCGAGGCCCGCGATGAGGAAGATGATGAGGCCGACCGGCTGGTAGGCGAAGTACCACACGCTCTGCTGCCGCTCGACGATCTCTCCTAGGCTGAAGGTGCCGGCGATGATGACGACGCCCATGAGCGAGAGGCCCATGAACACCTCGTAGCTGATCATCTGCGCGACGGCGCGGATGCCGCCGATGAGGGCGTATTTGTTGTTCGAGGCCCACCCGGCGAGCGCGACGCCGTAGACGGTCATCGACGACATCGCGAGGAAGAACAGGAGCCCGATGTTGAGATCGGTTATCAGGATCCCGGGAGCGAAGACGATGACCGCGAACGGCGCGACGACCGCGACGAGCATGATCGCGGGAGCGAGGACGAAGACGGGCTTGTCGGCGAACTCCGGGATCCAGTCCTCCTTCGTGAGGAGCTTCAGGATGTCCGCGAAGATCTGGAACACCCCGAACGGCCCCGCGCGGTTCGGCCCGTAGCGGTCCTGCCACAGCCCGAGGAGCCTGCGCTCGACCCAGGTGAGGAGCCCCCCGACGATCATGAGGATCACGAGGAGGACGATACAGAGAACGACCGAAAGCGCGGGACTCACGCTCCCACCCTCCCCGGGCCGACCTTCGCCGGGGCCGGCAGCTCGAGATAGCCCTCGCCCGCGAGGCCCACCGGGTAGAGCGCCAAGCCCGCGGGGAGGTCGTCCTTCACGACGACCCCGAGCGCGAGCTCCTCGCCCCGGACCCGCACGAGCGCGCTCCCGCCGTGGGCGAGCCCGAGCCGCGAGGCGTCGGTCCGACTCACGGCGACATAGGGCTTCGCCGCGACTTCGGCGACCGCCTCGGCGTGGTTGCTGAGCTCCTCGGAGCCGTAGATGTGGCGGGCGCCGAGGAGAAGCAGCTCGCCGTCCGCCGGGGCGAAGGCGGGGGGAAGGGCGGTGGAGTAGGACGGCGCGCGCGCCGCGCCCAACCCGGGGAAGAGCAGCCGGTCGGTCTCGCCCCCCTTCAGGATCCCCGCCACCTCGACTTGGAACTTGTTCAGGGACTGTACGGAGTTCCAGCCGGGAGCCCAGTAGCGCGCGAGGAGCCCGGCGGGCGGCATCCCCTTGAAGCCTTCCATCGAGAAATTGAGGGGACTGTCGGGGTCGACCGGAGGGGGCGGCTCGTGCACGGTCACGTTCGCCGTGATCGCGGTGCGGCTTGCCGCGCGATGCGACAGGCGCGGAATGCGCTGGCCGACCGCCCTGAAGCCCGCCCCCGGCACGATGCCGCTCAGGGCCTTCAGCTGCGGAAGCGCCGCGCCCGCCTGCGCCTGGATCGCGTCGAGGTTCGGCCAGGGGTTCCTTCGGTCCGGCGCGATCTCGGCCATGATGAGCCCGAGCCAGCGCCAGCTCTCCTTGACGTCGCCGCGGGGATTGAAGACCTGCACGAAGCGCTGGGCGCGGCCCTCGTTGTTCACGAAGGTGCCGTCGCCCTCGGAGACCGTCGCCGCCGGAAAGACGACTTCGGCCTTTTCCGTGGTGGCGTTCGCGAGGTGGTCGAGCGCCACGATCCGGGCGCGGCCGCCGAGCAACTTCGCGAGAGAGGCGCGCGGAAGGCGCCGGGCGAGATCGTTCTCCAGCACGATCACGGTCTCGACCTCCCCCCGCTCGACCGCGCCGGCCGCCGCTTCGATCCCCTCCCCTTCCATCATGGCGCAGCCCATGCTGTTCGCTTCCGGGACGGTGAAGACGGCCCGGGCGTCGAGCCCGCCTGAGCGGAGCGCCTGCACGACGTTCGAGGCGGCCTCGATGAGCGGAAGGCTCGAGCCCGATACGACGAGGGGCTTCGCGCCCGAGCGCAGCCCCGCGGCGATCCGTTCCGCCGCGCGGGCGGCCTCGGCCGAAAGGCCGCCCGCCGCGGGAGCCTTCGGATCGACGAGGTGCGCAACTTGAAAGGCGAGCCGCGCGAGGTCGTCGGGAGCGCCGCGGAAGGGCGATCCGTCGAGCTCGTCGAGCTTCGTCCAAGCCGGCGTCGCGACGAAGAAGGGGCCCCGCTCGGACTGGACGGCCTCGCGGAGCGCGGCGTCGTCCCAGCTCTGCACGCCGCCGACGATCTCGGCCTTGGCGGCCGCCTCGGGCTTGCGCAGGCTCGCCTGCCTCAACGAGAGGGCGAGACGGGGGGCGCTGTTCGTGACGTCCTCGCCGAGCACGAGCACCGCGTCGCAGGAGGCGGCCTCCTGCGTCGAGGCGCCGGGGACCACGCCGCTCGACAGGAGGTCGTGGATGCGCCGAACGGCCTTGAGCTCGCTCGCGGGCGTGCCCTGATAGAAGCGTCCAGCGCCGACGAGCGAAAAGAGGGCGAAGTTCGACTCCACCGACGCGCGCGGGGATCCGATCCCGATCACCTTCCTCCCGGCGATGAGCTCGGCCGCCCGCGCGAGGACGTCCTTCGCCTCGAGGGCGCTCTCCGCCGCCTCCGAGGGGAGAATCGTGTTCCCCATTTGATTGACGGCCACCGCGCCTTCGGCGGCGGGGGCCCGGTTCGACGCGGTCCGCCCCCGGATCATCGGCTCTCGGATGCGCCGCGCGCTGTTCACGTACTCGTATCCGAAGCGCCCGCGGTCGCATATGAAGTAGCCGTTCACGTTGGGGTTGTAGCGCGCGTAGCGGCGTCTGAGGATTCCCTCGTGCTCGCCCTGGATCGTGTTGCAGCCGAGGCCGCAGTGCTCGCACACCGAGGGGGCGGTCTGGAGGTCCCACTTGCGGGTGTAGTGGCGCTTCAGGGTCTTGTCCGTGAAGACCCCCGTCGGACAGATCTCGACGAGGTTTCCGCTGAACTCGCTTTCGAGCATGCCGTCCTCCGCGCGGCCGAAATAGACGTTATCGTGCCAGCCGAAGACGTCGAGATCGCTCCCCTGCGCGAAATCGCGGTAGAAACGCACGCAGCGATAGCATTGGATGCAGCGGTTCATCTCGTGGTTCACGAAGGGGCCGAGATATTGGTTGCGGTGCGTCCGCTTGTCGAAGCGGTAGCGGCGGTAATTGTGGCCGGTCATGACCGTCATGTCCTGCAGGTGGCACTCGCCCCCCTCGTCGCAGATCGGACAGTCGTGCGGATGGTTCACCATGAGCCACTCGGTGATGCCGGCGCGGAAGCTCACCGCCTCCGGATCCATGATCGAGGCCCTCAGGCCCGGCGTCAGGGCGGTCATGCAGGCCATGACGATCCGTCCCCTCGTGTCGTTCTCGTCGCGGTAGACCTTCACGGCGCACTGGCGGCAGGCGCCGACCGAGTCGAGCGCCGGGTGCCAGCAGAAGTAGGGGAGATCGAAGCCCATCGAGAGCGCGCTTGCGAGCAGGTTCTTGTGCGCGTCCTCGTACTGGTATTTCTCGCCGTCTATCAGAAGCTCAGGCATCGGATCCTCCGCTGCTGCTCATTTGTACGAGCATCTCTTTTCCGAAATGTGGCGCTCGAAGTCCGCCCGGTAGAACTTCAGCCCGCTCTCAAGCGGCTCGATCGCCCCGGGCGCGAGGGCGCAGAAGGTATTGCCCGGCCGGATCGCCTTCGTGTGGAACTGGAGAATGTCGAGATCGCGCGTCTCGCCCCTGCCCTCCTCGATGGCCGTGAGCACCCGCGCGATCCAGGGGAGCCCCTCCCGGCACGGCGTGCACCAGCCGCACGACTCCCGCGCGAAGAAGACCTCGAGACTGATGAGCATGCCGATCGGACAGGTCCGGTCGTCGAGCACGACGATGGTGCCGGTGCCGAGCCTGCTGCCCGCCTTCTGAACGGAGCCGTAGTCCATGGGAACGTCGAGATGGTCCGGGGTGAGGAAATCCGTCGAGCCTCCTCCGGGCAGGAGCCCCTTCAAGCCGTAGCCGTCGATCATGCCGCCCGCCTCGCCCTCGATGATGTCGCGAAGCGGCGTTCCGAGCGGCAGCTCCCACAGCCCCGGATTCTTCACGCGGCCGCTCACCCCGTAGATCTTGGTGCCGCCGTCCTCGCTTCGCGAGAGCGCCTTGAACCAATCGGGCCCGTTCCTCACGATGTGGGGGATGTTGCAGACCGTTTCGACGTTGTTCACGATCGTCGGATGGCCCCACAGCCCGCTCTGCTGCGGGAAGGGCGGCTTGTTGCGGGGCGTCGCCCGCTTGCCCTCGAGGGCGTTCATGAGGCCGGTCTCCTCGCCGCACATGTAGCGCCCGTTGGAGACGTGAACGTGAAGCTCAAGGGAGAACTCGGAGCCGAGGATGCGGTTTCCGAGGTAGCCGCGCTCGTAGGCCTCGCGGATCGCGTGCTCGAGGATACGAGCCGCGCGCTTGTAGTCCCAGCGGATGTAGATGAAGGCGCGCGCGGCCTGCACCGCGTAGGCGCCGATGACGATTCCCTCGATGAGCTGGTGGGGATCCCCCTCGAGGAGGAGCCGGTCCTTCATCGTGCCGGGCTCCATCTCGTCGGCGTTCACGACGAAATACTTCGGGCTCCGCGCCCGGGGATCCATCGGCACGACGCTCCACTTCACGCCGGTGGGGAAGCCCGCGCCGCCCCGGCCGCGAAGCGTGGATTTCTTGACGCAGTCCTGAACCTCCGCCGGAGTCATCTTCAGCGCGGCGCGCAGGCCCTCGTAGCCGGCGCTCTTTTCGTAGGCGCTTACGTCGGGCGGCTCCGCTCCGGCGCGGATGTTGCGCGTGAGGGGCCGCTTCTCGTCGGTTGTCGTCATGTGTAGCGCTCCAGGATCCGGTCGATCTTCTCGGGCGTGAGATTGCCGTGCATCTCGTCGTCCACCATCATGACCGGCGCGTGGTGGCAGTCGCCGAGGCAGGCCGACGGCAGGACCGTGTACCGGCCGTCCTTGGTCGTCTCGCCGGGACCGGCGGCGAGCCGCTTGACGAGGTGATCGCGCACCGCGTCGGATCGCATGATCCAGCAGCTCACGTTGTCGCAGAAGAGAATGACGTGCCTGCCGACCGGACGGCGGAAGATCATGTTGTACGAGCTCGCGATGGTGTCGATCTCCTCGGCCGACATCCCCATGAGCTCGGCGACGTCCCTGACCGACTCGTCGCTTATCCAGCCGCGGTGGGTCTGCACGATGCGGAGGGCCTCGGGGACCATGGCGCGCTTGTGCGGATAGCGCGCCATCTCGGCCTCGATCTCCTCCCGCTCTTTGTCGCTCAGCATAGCTTCACTCCATTCCCCGCCCGGGCCCCTATCGGTCGATATCCGCGAGGACGTAATCGATGCTCCCGATGATCGCCGCCAGATCCGCGACGGTGAGGCCGCGGCTCAGAACCGGCAACATCTGGATGTGCGCGAACGACGGCGTGCGGATCCGCGTGCGGTACGACATCGTGCTCCCGTCGCTCGTGAGGTAGTAGGTCGTCTGCCCCTTCGTGGTCTCCGCGGTGCAGGAGGCCTCTCCTGCCGGGATGGCCGGTCCCCAGCTCACGTGCACGAAATGGTCGATGAGGGTTTCGATGTCGTGCATGGTCCGTTCCTTGCGCGGCGGCGTCGCCTGGGGGTGGTCGGCCTTGTAGGAGCCGGCCGGCATGTTCTTCAGGCACTGCTCGATGATCCTCAAGGACTGCCGGATCTCCTCGACGTGGACCCACGCCCGGTCGAAGATGTCGCCGCACTTCCCCGTGGGCACGTCGAACTCGAACTGGTCGTAGCCGCCGTAGGGCCTCTTTTTCCGCAGGTCCCAGTCGATGCCGGTCGCGCGGAGCATGGGACCGGTCGCGCCCCACTCCTGGCCCTCCGCGATGGTGAAGTCCCCCACTCCCATGGTGCGTTTCTTGAAGATGCTGTTCTTCAGCACGAGCTTGTCGTATTCGCGAAGCCGCCTGGGCATGTACTTCAGGAAGTCGGCCACCATCGTGTCCCAGCCCTTCGGGAGGTCCTGCGCGACGCCCCCGATGCGGAACCACATGGGATGCATGCGCCCTCCGGCGATCGCCTCGACGATGTCGAACGCCCGCTCGCGGTCGCTGAACATGAAGAAGACCGGCGAGAGCGCCCCGACGTCCTGGGCGAGCGTGCCGTAGTAGACGAGGTGGCTGATCACGCGGAAGAGCTCCGCCATCATGATCCGGATGACCTTCGCCCGGTCGGGCACCTGGATTCCCGCCAGGGTCTCGACCGCCTGGACGTAGGGAACCTCGTTCATGAGCCCGCCGAGATAATCGATGCGATCGGTGTAGGGGATGTAGGTGTGCCAGGACTGCCGCTCGCCCATCTTCTCGGCGCCCCGGTGGTGAAATCCGATCTCCGTGGAGACGTCGACCACCTCCTGGCCGTCGAGCTGGCATACCATGCGGATGACGCCGTGCGCTCCGGGATGCTGCGGGCCGAAGTTGAGGACCATGTAGTCGAAGTCCTCGCCCGCGCGCTCCCAGCCCCACTCGTCGGGGCGAAACTCGTTCTGTTCGTCGCGCGCCTCGGCCACTTCCTCGGGAAGGGTAAACACCCCCATCTCCGTCGCCCGCGCCGGGTGGTCCTTGCGGAGCGGATGCCCCTTCCACCAGAGCGGCATGAGGATGCGGCGCATATGGGGGTGCCCCTCGACGTTGACCCCGAACATGTCCCACGCCTCGCGCTCGTACCAATTCGCGGACTTCCAGATGTCCGTGACGGTCGGCACCGACGGATGCTCGCCCGAGAGCGGCACCTTCACCCGGATGTCCTCGTTCCGATCGTAGGAGACGAGGTGATACACCATCGTAAAATCCGACGGCGGAAGGCCGGCCTTGTGAGCGCGCTCGCGCTCGTCGACCGCGGTCAGATCGTGAAGGGTTTTGTAGGGCCTGGGGGTCTCCTGCTTGAGGTAGCGAAGGACGTCGCGAAGCTTCGGGCCGCTCACCCAGATCGTCGGCATGCCGTCGCGGGTGGTCTGGGCGTTGATCTCGGCGTCGCCGAACATGGCTTTCAGCTCCGCGACGATGTCAGGCTGCTCGCTCATTCGCTACACCTCGTCCGGGGATCTGAAAGTGCCCTGCGCGACGCGCTCCGCGTGGTCGACGTCCTTCTTCGCGGGCATCTCGGGCCTCGTGACTCCGTTCGGTCCGATATGCCAGCCGAGCGGTCGCTTCTCGTTGCCGATGAGCTCCATGAGCATCGTGAGACCGCGCATGAAGGCGTCCGGGCTCGGAGGACAGCCCTGAACGTAGACGTCCACCGGCATGAAGGTGTCGACTCCCTGCACGACGCTGTAGATGTCGTACATGCCGCCGGAGTTCGCGCAGGAGCCCATGGAGATGACGTAGCGAGGCTCCATCATCTGCTGGTACATCCGCCGGATGACCGGCGCCATCTTGATGAACACCGTGCCCGCGATGATCATGAGGTCGGCTTCCCGCGGCGTCCCGCGGATGACCTCGGCGCCGAAGCGCGCGATGTCGAATCTGCTCGTGAGGCTCGTTGCCATCTCGACGTAGCAGCATGAAAGTCCGAAGTTAAAGGGCCAAATCGAGTACTTCCGCCCCCAAGAAACTAGGCTCTCGACGCTCGTGAGGAGGATGCTCTGCTTGACTCCCGCCTCCGAGTCGTCTTTTTGGTGATGGAATAGATTCATCTCGTAAGTTCCTTGCGACGGGCGAGCGCCGACCTCTGCCGCGCTGTCCGCCAGTCGAGCCCTCCCACCTGGTACAGGTAGTACAGGCACGCGATGAGCACCGCGACGAATACCGCGATCGAGATGTAGCCGACCCAGCCGAGATCGCGGACGGCGACAGCCCAGGCGAAGATAAACACCGACTCGAGATCGAAGATGACGAAGAACATGGCGACAAGGTAGAACTCGGCGGCAAGCTTGAGGCGGGCGGAGCCGGTCGGCGTCATGCCCGATTCGTAGGGATCGTTGGTTGCGCGTTCGGCGTGGTGGCCGCCGATACGGTAAGTGGCCATGAGGAGAAGCGTAGTGAGAACGATGGACAAGACAAAATACACAAGCAGAAGCCACAACATGCGCGTTGACTCCCTTGCGAATGTCAATCCGATGGACCGCCTGAGGTCCCCGGGTATCTTTCGTGTCTCTTAGATATCCTTACCCAACTCGCAACACGTCGTCGATCACTAGGCGGTGTCGCGGCGCGACGGCTTTGTATTGCAAACCACATGCCTGCCGTTGACTGGCTGTCCCCAACCGAGCTTCAACGGGGCGAGCTCACGGGCACGTCGCGCCTCAGGAGATATTCTACCCGACAAATTCCAAAAAGGCGAGAAAAGTTTTCGTATCGCCCGGTGTATGGCCGCGTCGCGCCCGCGAAGTCGTATTGAGAAGGGCATCACAACAACCTGGATTTGTTGTGATCGGACGACCTCGATCCGCGCGCGCGATAGGAGAGACCTGGGAGTGCCGCGGGAGCGTACGATGTGCGCCGCGATCGCGTGTCCGGCTGGGGTCGACGAACGGCCTCGCCGCGCGCCTGAGAGAGGACCGGCGTCCGTTCGGCATGCGCGGGCCGCGCGGCGGCCATGACTCGGAACGCCCAAGCGGGCCCCCGCCGAAGTCGGAGGCGGCGCGATGCCCCCGGCTAGAGCGCGAGACTCGCGATCGCGTTCGCGAGCGGACCGGGATAGATTCCCAAGCCGACGACGAGGACGATCGCGACGGCGAGGGCGAACCCCGCGGCGAGCGGCGTCCGGGGCCCATGCGGCTCGGCTTCTTGACGCGAGAACTGTACGGCGACGAGCTTGAGATAGTAGAAAAGGGATATTCCGCTTGAGAGAACGAGCGCCGCGGCGAGAGCCCAGAGCGACGAGCCCACGCCGACGGTGAGCAGGTAGAACTTTCCCATGAAGCCCGCGGTGAGCGGGATTCCCGCCATGGAGAGGAGCCCCGCGATGAAGACGGCCGAAAGGAACGGCTTTCGCCATGCGAGGCCGATCAACTCCGCGCCGTCGTCGCGCTCTCGGTCGACCGAGGAGAGCGCCGTGATCACGCCGAAGAGCGCGATCGTGGCCGCCGAGTACGCGACGAGATAGAAAGCGGCCGCGGCCGCCCCCGCCCGGCCTCCGGAGAGGAGCGGGAGCATCAGGTAGCCGAGGTGCGCGGTCGAGGAGTAGGCGAGCATGCGCTTCACGTTCCTCTGGCGAAGCGCGAGCCAGCTTCCGACGAGCATCGAGAGGATCGCGACGACGGTCAGGATCCAGCCGACGAGAGCGCTCGCCCGAAGGTCGATGCCCGAGAAGAACCGGAAGAAGAGCGCGAAAACCGCCACCTTCGAGACCGAGGCGAGCGAGGCGGTGATCGGCGCGGAGGCGCCCTGGTAGACGTCGGCCGCCCACATGTGAAAGGGAGCGAGCGCGAGCTTGAAGCCGATCGCGACGATCACCATGACGAGGCCCGTGATCGCGACGGCGCCTTCCGGAAGGCTCCCGGCCCGCGCGAGGCTCCTGCCCACCCCGGCGAGATCCATGGTGCCCGCGGCGTCGTAGAGGAGCGCCATGCCGAAAAGGAGGAACGCCGAGGCCACGGCCGCCGGAACGAAGTACTTCACGCCCGCCTCGAACGAGGCCTTTCGGGTGCGCACGTAGGCGAGGAGCGAGTAGAGCGACACGCTCAGGAGCTCGAGGCCGAGGAAGAAGCTCGCGAAGTGGACCGCCGAGACGAGCACGAGGCCGCCGAGGGTCTCGAGGAGGAGCAGGATGAAGAGCTCCTCGCGGTTCTCGCGGTAGCTCCGAAAGTAGGAAAACGCGAGGAGCGCGACCCCGGCGTTCGAGGCAAGGAGGACCGCCGAGAAAAAGCGCGCGTACGGGTCGATGACGAGGAGCCCTCCGACGCTCTGCGCGCCGGAGGAGGCGAAGAGGGCCGCCCCCGAGACCGCGAATCCTAGGATCGTCACGACGAACGTAAAGACGACGTTCCGCCGCACGGCGACTCCGGCGAGCGCGACGAGGCAGGCCGCACCGACGGCGGTCAACGGAAGAAGCGCGTTCAGCTCCGTCGAGGACATCATGCTCCCCCTTGCAGGGTCTGCAGGAAACGGCTCGTCGCGTCAAATACCGGCTGCGGATGGAGCCCGAGCCAAAAAACGACGAGGATCATGACGAGGGCGCCCGCCGCCTCGAGCGCGCTTAAGTCTCTCAGGCTTCCGCTCACCGCCGCGCGCCCGTGGAAAGCGCGCTGGATCATCCACAGCGCATAAACCACCGAAAAGACCAGACCGCTCGATACGAGGACGGCGAAGAGCGGGCTCGCCTGGAACGTGCCGATGACGATGAGCACCTCCGCGATGAAGTTCCCCGAGCCGGGTACCCCGAGCGCCACGAGCGCGAGCGCCACGCCCGCACCCGCGAGACGCGGGACGAGGGGGAAGAGCCCGCCCATCCGCGAGAGGTCGCGGTGGCCGAGACGGCGCTCCATGAACCCCGCGACGACGAACAGCGCTCCGGTCGCGACGCCGTGGCTCACCATCTGGAGCACCGAGCCCTGAAGCGCGAGGGGGCTCAGCGCGAATATCCCGACGAGCACGAATCCGAGATGGCTCACGCTCGAGTACGCGATGAGCCGCTTGAGATCGGTTTGCGCGAAGGCGAGAACGGCGCCGTAGACCACGCTCAGGACTCCGAGAACGTAGGCGACCGGCGCGAAGGCGAGCGCGGCGTCGTGGAAGAGCGGAAGAACGAAGCGAAGGATTCCATAGGCGGCGCTCTTCGAGAGGAGCGCGGCGAGGAGAATCGTCGCCTCAAGCGGCGCCTCGACGTAGGCGTCGGGAAGCCACGAGTGAAACGGCACCGCCGGAAGCTTCACCGCGAAGGCCGCCATGAAGCCGAGCATGAGCAGGAAGCTCGTCCGGGAGCTCATGGGCGTCCCGATCAGCCCGAAGAGGTCGAAGGTGTAGACGCCGCTTGAGCCGCCATGAATGAAGTACAGCGCGAGGATCGCGAGGAGCATCACGAGGCCCGAGAGCTGCGTGAAGAGGAAAAACTTGAACCCCGCGGGCGCCCGCCGCTCGCCGCCCCACCCGACGATGAGGAAGTAGGTCGGAACGAGCATCAGCTCCCAGAACAGGAAAAAGAGGAAGAGATCGACGGCGAGGAAGGTTCCCAAGACGCCTGAAAGAACGAGCGTGATGTTGAAATAGAAGAAGCCCTCGTGGTCGCGCTCGCGCTTCCACGAGACGAGGATCACGACGATGCCGATGAACACCGCGAGGAGCGACAGCACGAGACTGAGACCGTCGAGGACGAGGTGCACCGAGACGCCGATCTGGGGAATCCACGGGACGATGAGATCGGCGTAGAAGCTGTAGGCGCCCTCATGGAAGGCGTCGGGGTTCCCTCCGATCCAGACCGCGAGAAGCGCCGCGAAGTCGAGAACGAGGAGGGCGAGGGGCCAGATCCGTACCCAGAGCCTTCCCGCCCTGCCCGAGATCCAGGCCAAGACCCCGCCGAGGAGCGGCGCGAGGAGAACGATCGCGGGAATCATAGCCACACCGCCGCTCCGACCGCCGCGACCGCTCCGAGCGCGATCCCGACGAGGTACCAGCGAATCCTCCCCGACTGCAGGGCGCCGAGGGCGCGGCCGATCGCCGCGTTCGCGGAGCCGATCGCGTCCGCGGCGCGGCCGACGACCTCGCCTTTCAGGAGCTTCGCCGCGCAGTCGAACGTCTTCACGAAGGCCCACTTGTACACCCAGTCGAAGCCGAGCCCGGAGAAGAGAAACCGCCTGACGCCCCGATAGGCGTCCGAGTCGGCGAGGCGCTCATGCGCGCCCACTCCGCGCCGGTAGAGCACGTAGGCGGCGAGGACGCCGATGAGGCTCAGGGCGGAAGCGACAACCTGCAGGAGGATCTGCGTGGACCCCCCCTCGGCCGCTCCGGGCGCCTTGGGGAAAACGCCTCCGATGAAGGACTCGAAGAGACTCACCGGCGCGATGTCGGAGGGAATCTGGATGAAGCCGCCCAGGATCGAGAGAGCGGCGAGGATCACGAGGGGAATCTTCATCCTGGCGCCGGGCAGGTGCGACTCCCGGATCTTCTGGTCGCCGAAGAAGGTGACGAAGACGGCTCGGAAGGAGTAGAGGGAGGTGAGGAGCACGCCGAGGCACCCGCCGAGGAGCCACAGGAGAGGGCCTCCGCGCCCGGCCTGCCAGGCGCCCCAGAGGATCCACTCCTTGCTGTAGAATCCGGCGGTCACGAGCGGGAGCGCGGCGAGGGAGGAGGCGCCGATCAGGAAGGTCCAGAAGACCGCGGGAAGCGCGGTGCGAAGGCCGCCCATGCGGAAGATGTTGTGCTCCTCCCCCTGCGCCATGATGACGACGCCCGCGGCGAGGAAGAGAAGAGCCTTGAAGAAGGCGTGAACCATGAAATGGAACATCGCGGCCGAGTAGAACCCCACCCCGAGCCCGAGGAACATGTACCCGATCTGGCTGATCGTCGAGTAGGCGAGGATCCGCTTGAGGTCGACCTGCGCGATCGCGGCGAGCCCGGCGAGGAGGAGCGTCGCGAGGCCGACGATCGCGACGAGGCTCTGGACCGCCGGCGCGAGCGCGTAGAGCGCGCTCAGGCGCGCGATGAGGTAGACCCCCGCGGTGACCATCGTCGCGGCGTGGATGAGGGCGCTCACGGGCGTCGGTCCTGCCATGGCGTCGGGGAGCCAAACCTGGAGGGGAAGCTGCGCGGACTTCCCGACCGCGCCCCCGAGGAGGAGCAGCGTCGCGACGACCGGCAGCGCCGAGCCCGGCGCCCATCCGGCGGCGGCGCGCCTCAGGAGCTCCTGGATATCGAGCGTCGCGAAGCTCGACACGAGCAGCGCGAGGCCCAAGAGCATCGAGACGTCGCCGATTCGGGTCACGATGAAGGCCTTTCGGGCGGCGACGCAGTATTCGGGCTCCCGGTACCAAAAGCCGATGAGGAAGTAGCTGCACAGCCCCACCCCCTCCCATCCGAGGTAGAGGAGCGCGAGGTTGTCCGCCATCACGAGAACGAGCATCGACGAGACGAAGAGATTCATGTAGGCGAAGAAGAGCCAGAACTCCCCGTCCCGGCTCATGAACTCCGAGGAGTAGAGGTGGATCAGGAACCCGACGATCGTGATCACCGCCATCATCGTGAGGGTGAGGGCGTCGACCCGGAATCCGAACGCGAAGCTCAGGCTCGGGAGCGACACCCAGCCGAAAAGACGCTCCTCGATCGCGCCGCCGGCCGGGGGCGCCGAGAGGAAGCTCGCCCCGACGAGCACCGTGGCGAGCGCGGCGAGGCCCACCGATCCCACTCCCACGACCGCGGCGACGGCGCGCGGCATGCGCCTGCCGAGAAACACGAGGAGGAGAAAGCCCGCGAGCGGCAGCGCGGGAATCAGCCACACGATGGCGTACATCTTAGTCCTTGAGCTCCCTTGCCGAATCCGTGTCGAGCGTCTTGTAGGCTCGATAGAATTGGATGACGAGCGCGAGCCCCACCGAGGCCTCCGCGGCGGCGAGGGTCAGGATGAAAATGAACATGACCTGGCCGTCGGGCTGGCCGAGCTTGCTCCCCGCCGAGATGAACGCGAGACCCGCCGCGTTGAGCATGACCTCGACCGAGATGAGGACGTAGACGACGTTGCGCCGCGCGAGGACGCCGAACAGCCCGAGCGCGAACAGGACCGCCGCGACGACGAGCGCGTAGTCGGAGAACTGAGGGCTCACGGTCGAGGCTCCTTCAGGCGGCGGCCGAGGTGGTACGCGCCGACCACGCCCGATATCAAGAGGAACGACGCGATCTCCACCCCGACGAGGTAGGGCCGAAAGAGCGCCGTGCCGACCGCGGCGGGTCCCTCGATCGAGTCGCCTCCGGCCGGGGCCCCGTTGGAGAGGAGCGCGATCAGGGCGCCGAGCAGGACGGCCGCGAGGATCCCCGGCCCGATCCAAATGCTCGGCTTGAGCAGGGTCCGCTCCTCGGCGACGGACTGGTGGCTCAGATTGAGCATCATGACGACGAAGAGCAGGAGCACGACGATCGCGCCGGCGTAGACGATGACCTCCAGCGCGGCGGCGAAGGGCGCGCCGAGAAGATAGAAGAGAACGGAGAGGGACAGGATCGCGACGATCAGATAGAGGAGGGCGTGAACCGCGTTGGGGCGCGTGACCGCGAGAGCGGTGGATACGATCGCGAGAGCGCCGGCCACGAAGAAGAGCACCGTCACCATCATCCTCCTTTATCGCGGGTCGTGCAGGGCGCGAATGTCGACCGGAGGATTCTCCTGGTCGCCCTCGCCCTTGCCCTTGCCCCGGATGGCGAGCCCCGACTGCCGGTAGAAGTTATAGCCGTGGTACTTGCCCGTGCCGTCGATGAGGAGATCCTCCTTCTCGTAGACGAGGTCCTTCCGCTTCCTCTCGCTCAGCTCGAAATCGGGCGTGAGCTGGATGGCGTAGGTCGGGCAGGCCTCCTCGCAGAATCCGCACGCGATGCAGCGCGAGAAATTGATCCTGAAGAAGGACGGATAGCGCCTGCCGGCCTCGTCCTCGGCGGCCTGGAGCGAGATGCAGTCGACCGGACAGGCGGCGGCGCAGAGATTGCAGGCGACGCAGCGCTCCTGCCCGTCGGGATCGCGCGTGAGGACGATCCGGGCCCTGGCTCGCGGCGGGAGGTAGGGCAGCTCCTCCGGGTAGAGCACCGTTTCCCTCTTTGCGAACGTGTGGAGCAGCACGCCCCAGATCGACCTCAAAATGCTGAACATAACGATACCTCTTAGCCTTTCGCCGCGAGATAGATCGCGGCGGTGAGCACGATGTTCGCGAGCGACAGCGGAAGGAGCAGCTTCCAGCCGAAGGCGAGGAGCTGGTCGTAGCGCGGCCGCGGCAGCGCCGCCCGAACGAGGATGAAGACGCACATGAACAGGAACGTCTTCAGCAAGAACCACACGAGCGGCGGGAGGAAGGGGCCGAGCCAGCCGCCGAAAAACAGCGCGACGGTCATCGCCGAGATCAGCACCACCCCGACGTACTCGCCGACGTAGAACATGCCGAACTTCATCCCGGAGTACTCGGTGTGGAAGCCCGCCACGAGCTCGTTCTCGGCCTCCGGAAGATCGAACGGGATGCGGTGCGTCACGGCGATCCCTCCGATGAAGAAGATGACGAAGCCGAGTATCTGGGGAATGAAGAACCAGAGCCCGCGCTGCGCTCGTACGATGTCGGAGAGATCGAAGGAGCCGGCGAGCATGACGACCCCGACGACCGACAACCCCATGAAGACCTCGTAGCTCAGCATCTGTACGATGCCCCGGATCCCGCCGAGGAGGGAGTACTTGCTGTTGGAGGCCCATCCGCCGAGGATGACGCTGTAGACGCCGAGGGAGGAGACCCCGAGAAAGAAGAGGAGGCCGACGTTCAGCCGGCTCACCGTGAAGAGCGGCGAGAAGGGCACGACGGCGAACGAGAGGAGCACGGTCGCGATGATCACGCCGGGGGCGAGGATGAAAGGCACCTTGTCGGCGAAGGGCGGCACCCAGTCCTCCTTGAAGAAGATCTTCACCATGTCGGCGACGATCTGGGCGAGCCCGAAGGGACCCGCCCGGTTCGGCCCATAGCGGTCCTGCCAGAGCGCGAGAAGGCGGCGCTCGAGAATGATGAGCCACGCCCCGATCGCGAGGACCCCGAGAAGGACGACGAGCGCGACCACCACGATCACGGCGCGGTCCTCTTGAGAATGCCCGCCGGGGCCGGCAACCCGACGTAGGGCATGTCGGGAAGGCCCTCGGGGAGCGCGCAGAGCCCTTCCGCCAAGCCCGCCATGATCCTGACCGGGAGCTCCATGCGGAGGTCGCGAACCGTGACCTCGACGCGCTCGCCGTCGGCCACCGCGAGCGAGCGCGCGGCGTCGGGCGTGATCCCCACGTAGCGGGAGGGAATGCGCTCCGAGACCGAGCGGGAGAGCGCGCTCAGCGGCTCGGAGCCGAAGACGTGCCGGATCGCCACCGCAAGCGGCCGCCGAGGATCGGGCGCGAAAGCCTCGGGAACCCCGTCGAAGTACGCCCGCGTTCGATCGGAGGCGGGCCCGAACAGGAGCGCTCCCGGGTCTCCGCCCTTCAGGGGTCCTCCGACCTCCTCCTGGAAGCGCGTGAGCGCCTGGACCGAGTTCCATCTCGGCGCCCAGATGCGCGCGATGAGGCTCGATGGGATCCTTCCCCGGGGCGAGCCTTCCATGCTGTAGGAAAGCGGCGTGTCGAGATCCCGCGGGGGCGGCGGCTCGTGGACCGTCAGGGAGGCGACATTCGCGGTCCGGCCGCTCACGCGGTGGGAATCCCGCGGAACCCGGTGGACCTGCGGCACGTCGCGGGCCCCCGGCGCCGCGCTTCCGATCGCCGCGAGCGCGGGGAGGTCCTCGGAGATCCGCGCGATGATGTCGTCGAGCGTGTCCCACGCGATTTCCTCGCCGGTCCCCCGGCCGGAGAGAAGGCCGAGCCACTTCCAGCTCGCGCTCACGATCTCGTCGGGATTCACGACCTCGAAGAAGCGCTGGGCGCGACCCTCGTTGTTCACGAAGGTGCCGCTCGACTCGGCGAAGGTGGCGACCGGAAGCACGATCTCGGCGAGCTCGGTGGTGCGGTTGCGGAAAAAGTCGAGCACGATCGAGTGCTTCGTCGAATCGAAAAGAGCGCGGAACGACGCCTCCTTCAGGCGCGAGGTGAGGTCGTTCTCCACGACGACGACCGTGTCCGCCCCGCCCGTCCGCACGGCCTCAAGCGCCTCGTCAAGGCTCATGCCGCCGAGGAGCGCCGAGCCCATGCTGTTCGCCTCCGGCGCGACGAGGAAGAGCCCCGCGTCCTTCTTCCCCGCCTTCGCGAGCGCCGTCGCCACGTTCGCCGCCGCGCGCAGGATCGCCTCGCTTCCGAGCGACGCTCCCGCGATCACGAGCGGTCGCGCGGCGAGCCCGAGGGAGCCGCCGATCGTCTCGGCGACGACGTGGAGCGGATCGGCCGCCCCGACGAGCGGCGCGATCCCTTCCGGATCGATCGCGTAGGCGACCGCCTGGGCGAGCCTCGCGATGTCGTCGGGCGAGAGGCGGTAGCTCTTGACCGCGATGTCGTCGATGCTCACCGGGTAGGGCGTCGCGACGAACAGCGGCCCCTGCTTGCCCTGGGTCGCCTCCCGCTTCGCGCGGTCGTCCCAGAGCGGAATGCGAAGGAGTTGCTCGGCGACCGCCTCGGGCCGCGTCCGCACCGCCTGCCTCAGCGCGAGATCGAGGAGCGGCGCCGTGTTCACGACGTCCTCGCCGAGGACGAGGACGACGTCGGCCCGCTCCACCTCGGCGAGGGAGAGCGAGCGCACGGGCCCCGACGCGACGATATCCTTCATCATGCCGACGAGGCGATGTTCCCCGGACGTCATGCCGTCGCAAAAATTGTCCGGACCCACGAGACTGCGCAGGGCGTAGTTCGACTCCACCGACGCCCTCGGCGAGCCGATGCCGATCGCGCGCCGCGAGCCGTGGAGGATGTCGCGCGCGCGGGCGACCGCCCGCCTGACCACCGCGCCCTTCGCCTCGCTCGACGCCGGCGCGGGACGAGGCGATCCTCCTTCGGTCGCGGAGAGCGCCTGAGTCGCGGAGCCCTCCGGAACGAGCTCCCTCCCGTCGACGAGCGGAAGCCTGAGCCGGCGCTGGCTGTTCACGAAGTCGAAGCCGTAGCGTCCCCGATCGCAGAGAAAGTAGCGGTTGACATCGGCGTTGTAGCGGTTGAGGACGCGCCTCACCTCGCCGTAGCGCTCGGCGACGATGATGTTGCAGCCGAGCGAGCAGCCCGTGCACACCGACGGGGCGGTCTGGAGATCCCATTTGCGGGTCGGGTGCTCCTTGAACGGCTTGTCGGTGAAGACGCCGGTCGGGCAGACCTCGACGAGATTCCCGCTGAACGGACTCTCAAGCGCCCCGTCCTCGTAACGGCCGAAATAGACGCTGTCGTGGGAGGCGAAGACGTTGAAGTCCCTGCCGCCTGAGTAGTCGCGGTAGAAGCGCACGCAGCGGTAGCACTGGATGCAGCGATTCATCTCGTGGTTCAGGAAGGGGCCGAGGTTCTGATTCAGATGGGTGCGCTTTCTGAAGCGGCTGCGCCGGTAGTTGTGGCCGCTCATGACGGTCATGTCCTGGAGATGGCACTCCCCGCCTTCGTCGCAGATCGGGCAGTCGTGGGGGTGGTTGAGCATGAGCCACTCGATGACGCCGGCGCGAAACGCCTTCGCCTCCGGATCCTCGATGGAAAGGCGGGTCCCCTCGGTCGCCGGGGTCATGCAGCCCATGGCGAGCCTGCCCCGCGTGTCGCTCTCGTCCTTGAACACCTTCACCGCGCACTGGCGGCAGGCCCCGACCGAGTGGAGCGCCGGATGCCAGCAGAAATACGGAAGATTGAAGCCGAGGGTGAGGCTCGCTTGGAGAAGGTTCTGACCGTCCTTGACGCCGTACGGAAGGTTGTCGATGTAGATGGTTGTCACGCGGCCCTCCAGGGGCATCCCCGTTCCTTGATGTGGCGCTCGAAGTCTTCCCGGAAATATTTCAGAGCGCTCTGCAGCGGCTCGACCGCGCCCGGGGCGAGGGCGCAGAAGGTTCGCCCGGGCGCGAGCGCGACGCAATGCTCCTCGAGCACCGAGAGATCGCGCGCCTCGCCCTGCCCCTCCTCGATCGCCTTCACGATCCGCGCCACCCACGGAAGCCCTTCGCGGCACGGGGTGCACCAGCCGCACGACTCGTGGGCGAAGAACTTGAGGAGGTTGAGAACGAACGCGACCGGGCAGGTCTTGCCGTCGAGAATGATCATCGTCCCGGTTCCCATGCGGCTGCCCACCTTCGGGATCGAGGTGAAGTCCATGGGAGTGTCGAGGTGCTGCTCGACGAGAAAGTCGGTGGAGGCGCCCCCGGGCAGGAGCCCGCGCAGCGCGTAGCCCGGCCTCATGCCGCCGGCGTGCACCTCGACGATCTCGCGGACCGTGGTTCCCATCGGAAGCTCCCACCAGCCCGGCCGATTCACGCGGCCGCTCACGCCGTACATCTTCGTTCCGCCGATCGCCGTCAAGCTGAGCGACTTGTACCATTCGGCGCCGTTCGCGAGAATGTGCGGCACGTTGCACAGCGTCTCGACGTTGTCGACGACGGTCGGCTTGCCGAAGAGGCCCGAGACCTGCGGAAAGGGGGGCCTCGCCCGGGGAATCGCGCGCTTTCCCTCAAGCGAGTTGAGGAGCGCGGTCTCCTCGCCGCAGATGTAGCGCCCGGCGCTCACGTGCACGTACATCTCGAGGCTGTAGGCGCTCCGCATGATGTTTTTCCCGAGGTATCCCGCCTCGTAGGCCTCGGCGACCGCCCTCTTCAGGCGCTTCTCCGCGAGGTCGTAGTCCGCGCGGAGGAAGATGAAGGCGGTGGTCGCCTGGATGGCGTAGGCGGAGATGATCATCCCCTCGACGAGCTGGTGAGGATCGCCCTCCATGAGAACGCGGTCCTTGAAGGTGCCGGGCTCCATCTCGTCGGCGTTCGCGACGAGGTAGCGCGGCCCGGGGGGCGCGTCCACGCCCATCGGAACGAAGCTCCACTTCAGACCGGTGGGGAAACCGGCGCCCCCGCGTCCCATGAGCGTCGAGTCCTTGACGATCGCGGTGACCTCCGCGGGGGCGAGGCCCGAGACGACGCGGGCGAGGGCTCGGTACCCGCCGCTCTTCTCGTACTCTTTGAGGCTGGGCGGCTCCCGATCCGGCCGGATGTTGCCCGTGAGCGGAGTCTCCACCTACGGCTCCTTCGCGCGAAGCTCGCCGAGCATCTCGTCGAGCTTCGCCTCGTCGAGCTCGCCGTGGAGCTCTCCGTCGACGACGGCGGCGGGAGCCCGATGGCAGGCGCCGAGGCAGTCGACCGGGAGCAGCGTGAACCGCCCGTCGGGGGTCGTTCCGCCCTCGCCGACGCCGAGCCTGCGGGCGAGGATGTCCTTGATCGAGTCGCTTCCCATCACCCAGCAGGAGATGCTGTCGCATACCTCGATCACGTGCCTGCCGACGGGCTTGCGAAAGATCCGGTTGTAGAAGGTCGCCACCCCGTCGAGCTCGTCGGGCGTCATCTCGAGGTGTCTCGCGATGTCCTTGATGGCGTCTCCGGAGATCCAGCCGCGCTCCCTCTGGACGATCTTGAGCGCGTCGATCGCGACCGCGCTTTTCGCGGGCGCGTGGCGGATCTCGCTATCGATCTCTTGTCTCTCCGTATCGCTCAGCATGATGCCTTTCCTCTACCGGTCCACGTCCGCGAGCACGAAATCGACGCTTCCGAGAACGATGATGAGATCGGCGACGAGGAGCCCCCTGCTGATCTGCGGCACCATTTGAAGGTGCGCGAAGGAGGGCGTGCGGATCCGGGTTCGGTAGGAGTTCGTATTCTCGTCGCTCACGATGTAATAGCTGTTGCATCCCTTGGTCGCCTCGATCGGGAAGCAGGCCTCGCCGGCGGGCATGACGGGACCCCAGGCGACGCCGACGAAGTGGCTGATGAGCGTCTCGATGTCCCTCATCGTGCGCTCCTTGCGCGGCGGGGTGCTCAGGGGATGGTCGGCCTTGTAATCGCCTGCCGGCATGTTGTTGAGACACTGCTCGATGATTCGGAGGGACTGCCGGATCTCCTCGACGCGCACCCTCGCGCGGTCGTAGGAGTCGCCGTGCGTCGCGATCGGCACGTCGAACTCGAACCGCTCGTAGCCCGAATAGGGGCGCTTCTTTCGGAAGTCCCACTCGTAGCCGGTCGCGCGCAGGCCCGCGCCGGTGACCCCCCACTCGATCGCCTCCTCGGTGGTGTAGACGCCGACGTCGCGGCCCCGCGCCTTGAAGATGCTGTTCTTCATGACGCTCTTGTCGTACTCGGCGAGGCGCTTCGGCATGTAGTCGAGAAACTCCCGCACGAGCGTGTCCCACCCGCGCGGCAGGTCCTGGGCGACCCCGCCGATGCGAAACCAACTCGGGTGCATGCGGCCGCCGGTGATCGACTGGACGATGCGAAACACCCGCTCGCGGTCGTTGAACATGTAAAAGGTCGGCGACATCATCCCGGTGTCCTGCGCGAAGGTCCCGTACCAGACGAGGTGGCTGGAGATGCGGAAAAACTCGGCGAGCATGACCCTGATCACCTCGGCGCGTTCCGGCACCCGGATTCCGGCGAGCCTCTCGACGGCGAGCACGTAGGCGAGGTTGTTCATGACTCCGCCGAGGTAGTCGATGCGGTCGGTGTAGGGAATGAAGGTATGGTAGGTCTGCCGCTCGGCCATTTTCTCGGCGCCCCGATGGTGAAAACCGATCTCGGGAACGCAGTCGACGATCTCCTCGCCGTCGAGCTGGAGGGCGATCCTGAGAAGGCCGTGGGTGCCGGGATGATGGGGCCCCATGTTGAGGAACATGTAGTCGGAGTCCTCGCTCCGTTCTTTCATGCCCCACTCCGCCGGATCGAAGCGGAGCGCCTCCTGCTCGGCGACCTCCCGGGCGTCGGGCAGCGTGAACTGTCCCATCTCCGTCGCGCGCGCCGGGTGCTCCTTTCGCAGGGGGTGGCCGCTCCAGGTGGCCGGCATGAGAATGCGCTTGAGATGGGGATGGCCCTCGAAGCTCACGCCGAACATGTCCCATACTTCGCGCTCGTACCAGTTGGCGTTCGGGAAAACCGAAACGCAGGAGGGGATCCTCGGGTAGTCTCCTGAGAGCGCGACTTTCAGCCTGACGTCCTGGTTCCGCTCGAACGACATGAGGTGGTAGACGACGGTGAAGTCGCTCTCGGGCTGGCCCTCGCGGTGGGCGCGATGCCGCTCGTCGATCGCGGTGAGATCGAAGAGAAGCCTGAAGGGCTGGCTCGCCTCGTTCTTCAGGAAGCCGAGAACCGGGACGATCGACTCTCGAGGCACCCAGATCGTCGGGAAATCGTCGCGCGTCTGCTGGGCGAGGAGGGGCACTCCCGGGAAGCGCGTCGCGAGGTCGCCCGCGACATCGGAGAAGACCAGCGCGTCAGACTTCATCGGGGCTCCTCAAGGTGGTCGCGCGCAGTCGCCGCTCGCGCTTGAGCTCCCGGTGCGAGGGGCTCTCCGGCCTCTCCACGCCCTGCGGGCCGATGACCCAGGAGAGGGGCCGCCGCTCCCGTCCGACGCTCTCGGTGAGCATGACGAGACCTTCCATGAAGGCCTCGGGCCGCGGCGGGCAGCCGGGGACGTACACGTCGACCGGAAGGAACTTGTCCACCCCCTGGACGACGCTGTAGATGTCGTACATGCCGCCAGAGTTGGCGCACGATCCCATGCAGATCACCCAGCGCGGCTCCATCATCTGCTCGTACAGCTGCCGGATGACCGGCGCGATCTTGATGAACACCGTCCCCGCGACGATGAGGAGGTCCGCCTCGCGCGGAGTGCCGCGGATGACCTCCGAGCCGAAGCGCGCGATGTCGAACCTGCTCGTGAGGGAGGTGGCCATCTCGACGTAGCAACAGGACAGCCCGAAGTTGAAGGGCCAGATCGAGTACTTTCGCGACCAGGCGACGAGGTCCTGGAGCTTGGCGAGGATTACGCTGTCTTTCAGGATCTTGCCGGGGTTGGTGTCCCGGGTGAGCGTGTAGTCCATGCCGCCCGGGGCCCGGCCCTCGCTCCCGTTCGGTCCCTCGGCGTCCCTTCCCGCCTTCCTCACGGCGCTCTCCTTCCGGCGGGGCTCTTGCGCCGCCAATCAAGGGCGCCTGAGCGCGACAGGTAGACGAGCACGAGCGCGAGCATGCCGATGAATATGAAAATCTCGATGAACCCCGCCCATCCGAGCCGCTTGAAGGCGACGGCCCACGCGAGCACGAACGCGGTCTCGATATCGAAGATCAGGAAAATGACGCCGACGAGGTAGAACTGAACGTCGACCCGCAGGCGCGCGGTCCCCGTCGAAACGATTCCGGACTCGTAGGCGAGATCCGTCGCCCGCTCGCGGTGTCTCTCGCCGAGAAGCGGGGGCACCACGAGGAAGATTGCGACCACGATGAGGATAAAAACAAAAAAGATCCCAATTGCCCATACGGGCACCAGATACGCCGTGACTCGTTCCATACCGTTTGAACTTCCTGAAACTCAAGCAGGGCGGCCCGTTGCGGAAGATTCTGCGGCAAAGGCGTCCTGGGCACCTGCTCGCGACCCGAACGCACCCGCATGAATGAAAGAGGCTCCGGGGTGATTCGATTCTCGAGCCACATCGACAGCGGTGGTATAATCCCCACGCCATCGTGAAGATTATGTAAACGGATTCGCCCGTTGTGTCAATAACCGGCAGTTTGGAGGAGGTACGGATGGAGTCGGTTGCCGATCTCGTCGAGAGCGAGCGCCTGCGAAAATTGGCGCTGCCGTCGAATCTCAGGCTCGGAGCCGAGATCGCGGAGCGCGGAGGCGTCGAGATCGACGCCTTCGGCCCCTTAAGGGTGAGCGCGCGCGTCGCAGGCGGCGTCGCCCGGCGCGTCGAGCTCGTCTCAAGCGATCGGGGTCTCGGCTGGAAATGCACCTGCACGAAACGGCCGGAGCTCTTCTGCAAGCACCTCGTCGCCGTCGCGCTCGTGACCTGGCAGAGGGCGCCCGCGCGCCACGGCTAGTCATAAAGAGGCGACCGCCTTCAGGATCAGGTCGCCGATCTCGGCGATCCCGACCCGGCGCATGCCCTCGCTCATGATATCGGCGGTGCGATAGCCTTCGTCGAGCACCCGTCGGACGGCGTGGTGTCAGCTCGCAGCAACAGACTCGAGCCCTATCACTGCCTGCGATTTGTCTTCGACCGACTGCCGGCAGCAAACACACGAGACGATCTCGTCGCACTTTTGCTGACTATCGTGACCCCTGATCAATTGCTCGTCCGATAGGGTCCTTCCACACCAACGCCCCCATCCGAGCGCTTACGATGTCGCCGCCGATCTTCGAAGGAGGTTCTCCAAGACCTCAGTCTACGATCGCCGGAAGATTCCTACGTAGCGGATATCAACCGATCCTGTTTATTGTTTCATTCCAGGAGCGAAGGGTCGAGGTCCCCCGGCCGGACTCGAAGTGGCGGCCGGATACTTAACGGGAACACTACCGCCCCCGATCGAGGGAAGCGTCCCCTTCGGTGGCGTTTCAGTCCGGCACTCTCCTCAACCGGATTGTTCGAGGCCCTATCACCACGAACGCACCCAGGAGCTCTCCGCTGTAGCGCTGGATGGTATCAGCAACCAGTCGAGCCTTGATGGCTGGAGGTCTACCGGGCAACCGAAGGAGGATAACGCCGGCGGAGCGATGATGCTTTCGGAAGACAAGCTCTCCGAAGTCCTTGTCGTTCGTGATGAGAATCTGCCCGGCCTGAAATGCTGCTTGCAGTACCGCGGTGTCGAGGCGGCCTGGAGACAGCTCGGAGGCGTGTACTGCGATGTGACCCAGCGACTTGAGCCGATCAACGACATCCATCTCAACGTTTTCGTCAGCGAGGAAGGCCTGATTCACGTCACGGAGTCTCTATGGGT
Organism: Spirochaetia bacterium; assembly: GCA_030041455.1. Classification (GTDB taxonomy): domain Bacteria; phylum Spirochaetota; class Spirochaetia; order DAHUYW01; family DAHUYW01; genus DAHUYW01. The sequence goes on along the minus strand of JASHNV010000077.1, from coordinate 4,694 downwards.
TCCACAACGTCTAGCCGCAGCACTTTGGCGGCGTACTCCAGTGCCGCCAGCACTCCCTCGCGCGTCAAGGTAGGGTGAGAGGCCACAAGTGTATCGATCGGCTGCCCGTGGGCGAGCTCCTCTAGAATATACTCAACAGTGATCCTGGTTCCCGCGACTACCGGCTTCCCCATCATGACCTCAGGGTCAGAAACGATAGTGGACTTGCCCATATTGACCTCCCATATGACTAGCTCGCGAGGCCGGCCTCCTTGCAAGCCGCCTCGATTCGGTCCATCTCGCCGGGGCTCAGCGCGAAGTCGCCCGCGCCGGCGTTTTCCCGCGCCTGCGCCGGGCTTTTCGCGCCGACGAGCGCGCACGTCACGGCCGGACGACGGACCGCCCAGTTGATCGCGATCTGGGCGGCGGTCTTGCCCCGCTCCGTCGCGATGCCCTCGAGCACCCCTACGAGCTTCCTCGCCTTGCCGAACTGCGGCTCCTTGAAGAACCCGTAGAACTCCCCGCGGTGGTCGCCCCCCTCGAAGGCGGGAACCTCCCGAAACTTCCCCGTGAGGAGGCCGCCCGCGAGCGTTCCGTAGCCGATGACCCCGACGGACTCGCGCCCGCAGTAGGGCAGGAGCTCCCGCTCGGCCGCCCGCTCGAGAAGCGAGTAGTGGGGCTGCAGGCTCACGACCTCGGCGAGCTTCCGGGCTTTCTCGAGAAGCGCCCGGTCGAAGTTCGAGACGCCGATGTAGCGGATCTTCCCTCGCTCCTTGATGCGGTTGATCTCCCCGATGGTCTCCTCGATCGGGGTATTCGGATCCGGCCAATGAATCTGCCAGAGGTCGATGACGTCGGTGCCGAGGAGCTTCAGGGACTGGTCGACTTCCTTCCGGACGGACTCGGGCTTGAGATTTCTCCCGAAGCTGTCCTTCGTGCGCGCGATGCCCACCTTGGTGGCCAGGACGACCCGATCGCGCCGGCCCTGGATGGCCTTCCCGACAACCTCCTCGGAATGTCCGGCGCCGTAGGCGGGCGCGGTGTCGATGAAGTTGATCCCGGCGTCGATCCCGGCCTGGATCGCCCGTACCGATTGAGCGTCGTCGACGCGCCCCCAGAAGTCGTCTCCGAGGGCCCAGGTCCCGAGACCTACCGTAGAAATCTTGAGTGCGGAAGTGCCGAGCGTCCGATATTCCATGCGCCGCCTCTCCTCGTTGAGCTCGCGGGACTCCGTGCGAGCCCGCGCTCCACTGTAGGCCGATCCCGCGCTCGGTTGCAAGATCGCGCGCCGCGTCGACGGCCGGGCTCTCCTTGCACGAGGTGTCCAAACCCGCTACATTGGGGAGCGATGAACACCAAACGCATCGCGATCCTCCCCGGCGACGGCATCGGTCCGGAAGTGATGGCCGAGGCGGTAAAGGTCCTCGACGCCGTCGGGAAGCTCCACGGAGCCTCCTTCGAAAAGGAGTGGGCCGACGTCGGCGGCGCGGCGATCGACAAGCACGGAGCGGCTCTCCCTGATAGCACCCTCGCCGCATGCCGCCGAGCCGACGCCGTCCTCTTCGGCTCGGTCGGAGGCCCGAAGTGGGAGAAGCTTCCGCCCGCCGAGCAGCCCGAGCGCGCGGCGCTCCTCCCTCTTCGAAAGACCTTCGAGCTCTACGCCAATCTTCGGCCCGCGATCATCTTCCCGCAGCTGAAGGAGGCCTCACCGCTGAAAGCGAGCGTCATCGGCGACGGTTTCGACGTGCTCGTCGTACGCGAGCTCACCGGGGGCATTTACTTCGGTCAGCCGAAGGGCCGGGAGGAGAGCCGCGCGTTCGACACCATGGTCTACACGCGCGGAGAGATCGAGCGGATCGCGAGGGTCGCCTTCGAGGCCGCGCGAAAGCGCCGAAAGGCGGTGACCTCCGTCGACAAGGCGAACGTTCTCACGACCATGGTGTTCTGGCGCGAGGTCGTGACGGGGATCGGGAAGGAGTATCCAGACGTCGAGCTGAAACATCTCTACGTGGACAACGCCGCGATGCAGCTCGTTCGAAACCCCCGCCAGTTCGACGTGCTCCTCTGCGAGAACATGTTCGGGGACATCCTTTCCGACGAGGCTTCGATGATCACGGGGTCCCTCGGGATGCTCCCGAGCGCCTCCCTCGGCACCGGAACCTTCGGTCTCTACGAGCCCGCCGGAGGCTCCGCTCCCGACATTGCCGGAAAGGGCGTCGCCAATCCCATCGCTCAGATCCTTTCCGTCGGCCTGATGCTCAAGTACAGCTTCGGCCTCGACGGCGCCTACGACAGGATCTTCGCGGCCGTCCGGCGGGTGCTCGACGAAGGATATCGCACCGCCGATATCATGAGCGAGGGCATGCGCCGGGTCGGGACGGCCGAGATCGGCGACCTGATCCTGAAGGCGGTCTCGGACTAGTGTCCCGTCTCAGAGATAGCTTGAGAACGTCGTTTGATCTTCTCAAGGATTGAATCTGCGGTCGCTGTCCACGTTGGTAGCTGACTTCGTGGTGCTGAGACCGTAATTCCTCGGCCAAGGCACGCACACTCTTCGCGGTCTAACGCAATGCACTTTCCGGGTCTCTCCCGACGCCGTCGGCTCCACGAGGATTTCCAAATCAGTGAGCAGCGTCGGATTCTTTTGGAGAGACTTCTCTCTGCCCCCTCCGGCTCGACGTACATGCCCGGCGCCGGCACTCTCGCCTGACTCCAGTTCGTTCAGTCCTCGATCGATCGTCGAGGAGGAGATGCCGGTCGTTCGTGCGACGAGGGCGATGCCGCCGCGGCCCAGCCCCGGGCTTCTGTCGCCGCCCATACCCGACGGCTCCGTTCGTTCAGTGAGGATTTTATCGTACGACGACGTCAATTCCGGTTGTCACACGTGCGGAATTGTGATAGATTACACGTATGCCTGAAGGGAAATCGACAAAACTCACCCTAACTGTGGATCCAAACGTGGTCGGTCGCGCCAAATCATACGCAGCCTCTCACAACACGTCCATTTCGGCGCTGGTCGAGGTTTACCTCAAACAGCTTACCGAGACCGAACGGGCCACAATTTCGGCGGACCCACGGACGTGGCCGCCATTAACAAGAAGTCTGTTTGGTTCTCTCAGAACGAGCGGGAATTCGAGGATTGACGAAAAGAAAATCAGACGAGAATACCTAACCAAGAAATACCTGCATGACTAAGGTCTTTCTCGATTCCGACGTAATCTTGGATTTCTTGCTCAACCGAGAACCCTTTTCAATAGCGGCGGCACTTGTCATGGCCTACGCAGAACAAAAGAAGATAGCAGCCTTTACCTCAACTATATCGTTTTTGAACGTTCACTACCTTGCTTCCTCTTTGAAAGGGAAGAAGGAAGCGTTGAAATTGGTTCGACAATTGAAAAAGATAGTTTCTTTGTTGCCGGTGACTGACGTCATAATAGAGACTGCTATTGCAGACGACACGCGTGATCTTGAGGATACCGTCCAGTTCACTTGTGCACGGGAAAACCAAATGGACTTTGTGATCACGCGAAACGTAAAGGACTTTCCGAAAGGGAAGTTACCGGTAATTCTTCCCGAGGTTTTTATTCGGACCGTTCCAGTGGCGCAACCCATCGAGGAATCCGGAGCTACGTAACATTCGCGGTGAAGCTGTCTGTGGACCGACCACTCGGTCGGCCGGCGTGATGGCTTGGCGCAGCGATCATCGACGACGTCCCGGCCTCCGGCCGGGTCGGTTCGTCGCGGCGACCAAAGCAGCTTAACGCGGTTGTCAGAACGCCAAAGCAGGGGATGAATCCGCCGGGCTCCTCGGGCCCCTGTCGGGGCGGCGAAAAGCCTCCGCTTCTCCTCCTGGACATCCGCTGGTGTGCCGAGCTCGACCGCGGCGCGGACTCCGGCGGCGGCGCCTCCTCGGACGCCTCCCGAAGATCGGTCCGGCCTACCCGTCTTCCCGCGGACCTCCATCGAGCTCCTCCGCGATGCCGGCGGGCCCGGGAGGGGTCGCGGGGCCGCCGTGCTTTCGTCCGCGGTCTTCTTGACCTGCCGATTTCGAATGCTTATCATTTCGATTGAATTACGAAACGTATCGCATGAGGAGAAGAACATGGCATTTGAAACTCCGGCACTACCCTACGCGTACAACGCGCTTGAGCCCGCGATCGACGAGCTCACGATGCAGGTTCACCACGACAAGCATCACGTCGGGTATACGACGAATCTCAACAACGCCGTCAAGGGAACGGAGTTCGAGAATTGGGATGTCGTCAAGATCCTCCAGAATCTCTCGAAGGTCCCGGAAAGCAGCCGCGCGGCGGTGCGCAACAACGGCGGAGGGCACTACAACCACACGCTGTTCTGGCAGATGATGGGCCCCCACAAGGGCGGACAGCCTTCGGGCAAGCTGCTCGACGCCGTCAACGCCGCGTTCGGGAGCTTCGACAAGTTCAAGGAGAAATTCACCCAGACCGCGACCACTCGCTTCGGGAGCGGATGGGCCTGGCTTGTCGTCAAGAAGGACAAGAAGCTCGACGTCTACAGCCTGCCGAACCAGGACAATCCGGTGAGCGAGGGCGACACGCCGATCCTCGGGATCGACGTCTGGGAGCACGCGTACTATCTCAAGTATCAGAACCGGAGGGCCGAGTACATCGGCAACTTCTACAACGTGATCAACTGGGACACGGTGGCGGCGCTGTATTCGAAGGCGCAGTAGCGCC
>JASHNV010000076.1 GCA_030041455.1 Spirochaetia bacterium | reverse complement strand
GAGCCTGCAGGCGGTCCCTTCCGCTTGGCCGCCTCTACCGCGCCGGTTCCTCCCGCGGGAAATAGATCCTGACGGTGGTGCCGCGTCCGACTTCGCTCTGTAACGAGAGAAGTCCGCCGCTTTCGAGCACGATCCGATAGACCGAGGAGAGTCCAAGCCCCCGTTTTCGCGCCTTCGTAGAGAAAAAAGGATCGAAGGCGTGGAGGAGGGCGTGGGGAGGCATCCCGGTCCCCGTATCGGAGACCAGGAACATCGCGAACCGCCCGCTTCGGGGCGAGGGGAGGAGATTGCGCTCGGCTCCGGTCAACGTCACGCGCTCGGTCGCAAAGAGGAGGGTCCCTCCGTCGGGCATCGCGTCGCGGGCGTTGGTCGTAAGGCTCATGATGATCTGCTCAAGCCGGTCGGGATCGAGGCTCGCGAGGCCGAGATCCGCGTCGAGGGCAAGGCGGAGGGTGATGTTGTCCGTCGCTATGATCCGCCGGACGACGACCTCCATCTCGCCGATCACGTCGTTGATGTCGATCGGGACCGGAGTGAGCTCTCGGGTTCTTCCGAAGGCGAGGAGCTGCTGCGTGAGAGAGGAAGTCTTCAACGCCGTGCGCTTGATGACCCGCACGACCTCCCTCAGCGGATCTTCCGTTTGAAAAGCGGCAAGGAGGGTGTCGGCGTAGCCGGAAACGACCATCAGGATGTTGTTCACGTCGTGGGCGACGTAGCCGGCGAGCTCGCTGATCGCCTCGATTTTTCCCGCGCGGAGGAGACGTTCGCCCGAAGTTCGGCGTTCGTCGACGCCGCGGAGAACCGTGAGGATGCGTTCTTCGGCCCCCATGCGGACGATTTTCGACGAAAGAAGCGCGTCGAAGAGCGAACCGTCCTTCCTTCTGAGCTTGGCCTCGACGTCCCTCGCGCAGCCGTTCGACCGGACCTCACGCTCGAAGCCCCGTTGGGCGGCGGAGTCGAGCCAGAGCCCGAGGGCGTCCGCGGTCGTTCCGACCGCTTCGCTCCTAGGGTTGCCGGTTAGGGCGGTGAAGGCGTCGTTCACGCTCACGTAGAGCCCGTCGCTCGACCGTGTGATCGTCACGCCGTCGGGAATGAAATCGAGGATGCTTTGAAACGAGTCGACCGATTCCCCGAGGATCCTCGGCTCGCCCGTCTGAAGGCGGTCGAGCTCCCGATACCGAGCGAGCTCATCGGTCAGCCGTTCGTTCTGCGCTACGAGGTCGTTGTAGCTCAACTCGCCCCAGGCCATGGAAGTCCCTTGTACGACCGTCCCGTCGTCCGAATGCGTGCTCCGCTGGCATGGCTCGGACGCTCCGTCCAGGATCAGGCCACGTCATGATACCCTCAGGAGCCAAACTTCTCAAGCCGAGAAATCTCGAATGGTCGCGGTCGACGGCGCGTCTCCCGCTTGCCCGCGAAACCATGCGGAGAGGCCTAATCGATGAGCGAGTTTCGGCCGGCGTAGGCTATCAGGTCCGCGACCGAATGGACGCCGAGCTTTGCCATGAGATTTGCCCGGTGCTTCAGGACCGTCGTGTAGCTGATGTAGAGGAGCCCGGCGATTTCGCGGCTGCGATGACCTTCGGTGATGAGCTTGAGCACCTGCCGCTCGCGGCGGCTGAGAAGGTCCTTTCTCGATCGCATGATCGTGATCTTCTCCTTTCCGATGTAGGGCGAAAGGATCACGTGGGAGACGACGGGCGTTATATAGTAAAAGCCCGAAAGAACGCTCTCGATGGCGATTTCGAGCTCCTTGAAGTCGCAGTTTTTCAGGAGGTATCCGTTCGCCCCGTTCAGGAACGCGGACTTCACCTTTTCCTCGTCCCAGTGTCCCGACAGGATGACGATCTTGGCGTCGGCGCGGGCTCGACGAATCTCGGCGATGGCGTCGATTCCGTCGAGCTTCGGCATCTTGTGATCGAGGATCACGAGGTCGGGATTGGTCGTCCTCGCGATCTCGATCGCCTGGATTCCGTCGCCGGCTTCGGCGACCACGAGGTACCGGGGATTGGTCGAGAGCAAGGCGCGAAGACCCTGCCGCACGATGTTGTGGTCGTCAGCGATGCAGATTCTAACCCGGTTTGTTGACACGATGGTGGCGCTTGACGAACGAGTGACTACCTCTGACGCTATTGTACTGACCCCTGTTTCAACCGCGAAACGTATCGAATTCGAATACTCACTTTGAACTGCAAAGATACTGCATTCTATGTATACCCATTGAGCACGGCTCGGACCACACTGTCGACGATCCGGCATTCCTCCCCGTGAGGTTGTCCGACGCCGCCGAGAGTCGGCCGATCCCCGGCGGGAACGAAGCATGCACCACACGACGGAAAACGACCGCGGAAGCACAATTCTCGTCGTCGACGACGACCGCATCCTCTTGAGCGCCGTCGAGCGGATGCTCGGCCTATCCGGGATTCGCGTGCTCGCGGCAACGAGCGCGTCGGACGCGCTTGATGCGATCTGCTCGGAATCCCGGGTCGACGCCGTCCTGTGCGATCTCAACCTTGGCGCCACGAGCGGCACCGAGCTCCTGCGCAAGCTCCTCGGCCTCCGTCCCGCGATGAAATGCATGATCATGACCGGGGGCGTTCGGGAGGCACTTCCCTTCGACACGAGCGAGTTTTCGGTCCTTATGAAGCCTTTCAGCCTGCAGGAGCTTCTCGCCGCCGTGCGGGCGCTCCTCGAACCCGTCGGCTGCCCGTGAGCGCCGGAGCTCACCCCGTCCGTGGAGCGAGGAGACCTACGAGGAGAGAGAGGAGCCAACTGGTCGCGGCGGCGATCGGAAAGACGGTCACCCTCGTGACCGTCTGAACAACGACGAGTCCGAGAAAAACGAGCGCGCCGTAGCGGAGGAAGCCCCTCCTGAAAGCGGCGAACCGGGCGGGGATCGCCTCGAGCGCGAGGTACGAGCCGTCGAGCGGGGGAATCGGAAGGAGGTTGAAAAGGAAGAGAAGGAGATTGATCCAAATGCAAAAGGAGAGAATCCGGTAGAGCGCCTCTCCGAGGCCCGGAGTCTGAAAGAACGACGAGACGACCTCCCGCAGAAGCTCGAAGGCGGAGAGGAAGAGAAACCCGGCGAGAAAGTTCGCCGCGGGACCCGCGACGACGACGAGCAGCGCGAACAGGCGCGGACGCTTGAAATTGACCGCGTTGAATTGGACCGGCTTCGCCCATCCGAATCCCACGAGAAGCATCATGGCGAGGCCGAACAGACTCACGTGCGACATCGGGTTGAGCGTGTATCTCCCCTGGTCGATCGGCGTGCGGTCGCCGAGCCTGACCGCCACGGCGGCGTGAGCGTACTCGTGAAGGGTAAAGCCGAGAATGACCGCGGGAAGCATGCACAGGATCTGGGAAAGGCTCACGTTGAGCATCGCGTCACGCTACTCCATCGGGCGCGCCCCATCAAGCGCCCGGGCTCCTTGACGCGACACGCTCGACTCCGCCGATTTGACAGCGTGAGCGGCGATTACTACACTTTCTCCTGTGGGAGAGGACGCGCAGCGACCAATGGCAGTTTCGATTGTAGAAGTGTGGCGAGCAACCGTGTCCGGGAGTCTCGACGCTCTCCCTGCCTGCGAGAAGTGCCTTTCGACCGATGAGTCGGCCCGCGCGGGGCGGATTTCGCGCGCGCCGGCGCGAAATCTGTTCGTGCTTGGACGCGGGATTCTCAGAAAGCTCCTCGGGAGGGCGCTCGGGTGCGGCGCCGACGCCGTCCCCCTCGCCGAGAACGCGCTCGGAAAGCCCGCGCTCGCGCGTTCCCGGGATCTTTCCTTCAGCCTTTCCCACTCCGAAGACCTCATGCTCTTCGCGCTTTCCGCAGGGCCCGGGGAGATCGGCCTCGACGTCGAGCGCGTGCGCCCGGTCGCGACCGACGAGCTTGCTCTCCTCTGCCTCCATCCGACCGAGTGGGAGGCGCTTGACGGCTCGTCGGGTCTCCGCGGGGCGGCGCGATTTTTTCAGCTCTGGACCGCGAAGGAGGCGCTCTTGAAGGCGGTCGGCGT
>JASHNV010000075.1 GCA_030041455.1 Spirochaetia bacterium | reverse complement strand
TTTCTTAACCACACATACTCCCCATCGCGTAGCATTGGGTTCGAAAAGTCAGAACATGAGGAATGGATCGTACACGGGTACCTGGGTCCATCAAAAACGCTAGCGCTCGCTAGGGTAGTGAAGATAATATGAAAAATGGACAAAGTAAAGTGCCATGCGCTTGACAGGGAAGGGATTCCCGGCTTTGCGCGCGACGGGAGACCCGAGGCGGGCCTTCCCCGCTCCGTACTTCGCGCGCTTAAGGAGCCCCGGCATGGGGAGCTCGAGAGGCGGCGTCGCGAGCTCTCGGGCGCGGCGAAAGGCCGTCGACCTCCGCGACGGGCATGACGATCCGTCATCTCGTCCGAGGATCCCGGGCGCTTCTTCCGACGCTTCACGTACCTCTGCGTGCGGGGATGCTCGAAACCTTCCCGTCGTCGCGCTCCGCAGCGCCCGACCGACTGGCGCGACGACCCTCGCGCGCTCGCCTGCGATCCCGGCCGCCTTGACAGATGGGAGCGTCGCGGGTAACCTGCGCGGGTGGAATTGAAGGAGCTCTACGTAACCGCATCGCTCGCCCAGCTCGATCTCTCCGACGAAGAGGCCGAGACGCTGAGCGCCCTCGTCGGGCAGATGGTGGAGTATTTCTCGACCATGCGGGAGATCGACGTGGAAAATCTCGAGCCCACGACGCACGCGCTCCTCAAGACCAACCGCGTGCGCGAGGACGCGGTCGTCGAAAGCGCCGCGGCGGACACCCTCGTCGGAAATGCCCCCGAGAGCGAGGGGCGGTTCATCGTAATTCCGAACGTCCTGTAACCGGGCCACCATCCGCCAAGCCGTCCGCGCGTCAAACCCGGCGCGGGGCCTGGTGCGTACCGTCGTCACAGGGGAGAGCGAGACTCGATTCATGAACCACAGCGCGCGTTGGAGCAACGTTCTTCTCTCTCCCGATCGGACGGAAAGCTATCTCGACTACGCGCGCGGTTGGGAAAAGCGCATCGGCTCCTTCCTCGAGCTGAGCCCGCCCGTCCCGGCGAGCCCGCCCCGCGGGGATCTCGCGGGCATTCCCTTCGCGGTCAAGGACAACATCGCGGTCGAGGGCTTCAACCTCACCTGCGGCTCCAAAATGCTCGCCGGCCTGAAGAGCCCCTACACGGCGACCGCGGTCCGGCGCCTCCAGGAGGCCGGCGCGCTCGTCGTCGGCAAGACCAACCTCGACGAGTTCGGCATGGGCTCCTCGACGGACACCTCCGCCCTCGCGAGGACCTCCAACCCCTGGGACACGTCGCTCGTCGCAGGCGGCTCGAGCGGCGGCTCCGCCGCCGCGGTCGCCGCCGGGATCGTTCCCTTCGCCCTCGGCTCCGACACCGGCGGATCCATCCGGCAGCCGGCCGCCTTCTGCGGAATCTACGGCCTGAAGCCGACCTACGGCGCGGTATCGCGCTACGGGCTCGTGGCCTACGCGTCGTCGCTCGAGGGCATCGGCGTGGTCGCCGAGAGCGTCGGCTTCGCGCGCAGGGTCTTCGAGGTCATCCGAGGCATCGATCCGCTCGACCATTCCTCCGTGGAGTACCTGCCGTCGGGCCAGACGCCGCCTCGTCCGAGGCTCGGCGTCGTGCGGGGACTCGCCGGGCTTTCCGGGGAGATCGAGCGCGCGTATCGGCGCGCGGCCGACCTCGCGCGGGGGCTCGGCATGGAGGTGAGCGAGGTCGATCTCAAGACCTTCGACTACGTGGTGCCGGCCTACTACACGATCGCAACCGCCGAGGCGAGCGCGAATCTCGCCCGCTTCAACGGCATCCGCTACGGGCTCAGGCCCGAGGGGACGGAGAATCCCGAGCAGCTCGTGAAGGGCGCGCGCAACCGCGGCTTCGGCGACGAGGTGAAGCTCCGGATCCTGCTCGGAACCTACGTGCTCCGCTCGGGCTTTCAGGACCGGTACTACGTGCGCGCGCAGAAGATCCGCACCGCGATCCGCAACGACCTCCAGGCGCTCTTCGGCGCGGTCGATCTCCTCCTCCTCCCGGTCTTCCCCACCGCGGCCTTCAAGCACGGCGAGGCGGGGCTCACGCCCTTCCAGCAGAAGCTCGCCGACCGGTTCACCGTGACCGCGAACCTCGCCGGGATCCCGGCGCTGAGCTTCCCCATGGGATCCGAGGCCGGCGCTCCGCTCGGGCTGCAGCTTCTCGCGCCGGCCTTCGAGGAGGAGCGTCTCTTCCGCGCTGCGGAAAGCTTCGCGGAGGCCGTTCCCCTCGAGCACCCTCCCGGCTATTCCGAGGAATGGAGGAGCTAGGGTGTACCAGGCATTCGTCGGTCTCGAGATCCACGTCCAGCTCCTCACGAAGTCGAAGGTGTTCTGCGGCTGCCGCGCCGCCTTCGGCGACGAGCCGAACACGAACGTCTGCCCGGTCTGCATGGGCTATCCCGGAGTTCTCCCGACGCTGAACCGGCAGGCGATCGTCCAGGCCTACCTCGTCGCGCGCGCCCTCGACTGCGAGCTGAGCGAGAGCGCGGTCTTCGAGAGAAAGAACTACTTCTATCCCGACCTCCCGAAGAACTATCAGATCTCGCAGCTCGGCTCGCCGGTCGGGCGGAACGGCCGCGTGGACCTCGATCTCGGCGGCTCGCGCAGGCGCGTTCCGATCCGCGAGGTTCACCTCGAGGAGGACGCGGGCAAGATGATCCACGCGGGCGACGTGTCGCTCCTCGACTACAACCGCGCGGGAACGCCGCTCCTCGAGATCGTCACCGAGCCGGTGCTCGAGCGCGGCGAGGAGGCCGAGCTCTTCCTCCAGTACTTCAGGCGGATGGTGCGCTACCTCGGCGTCTGCGACGGAAATATGGAAGAGGGGTCCCTCCGCTGCGACGCGAACGTCTCGGTGAACCGTCCCGGAAAGGGCCTCGGAAGCAAGGTGGAGATCAAGAACATGAACTCCTCGCGCTTCGTGAAGAAGGCGCTCGCCTTCGAGATCGCTCGGCAGTCCGGGCTGCTCGACCGCGGCGCGCCGGTCGCGCAGGAGACGAGGCTTTGGAACGAGAACCGCGACCTCACCGAGGCTATGCGCTCGAAGGAGGAGGCCGACGACTACCGGTATTTCCCGGAGCCGGATCTGCCGCCCTTCAAGCCCGACGCGGCCTTTCTTCTCGACGTGGAGAAAGGCCTCGTGGAGCTTCCCTCCGCGCGCCGGGAGCGGCTCGTCGCGGAGTACGGTCTCGGTCCGGACCAGGTGGACTTCATCATCGACGAGAAGAGCCGCGCGGACTTCTTCGAGCGCACCGTCGCGCTCGGGGCCGACCCGCTCGCCGCGGCCTCCTGGCTCGGCTCCGACGTGAAGCGGCTCCTGAACCGCGAGGGCGTGGAGCTCGCCGAGAGCCCGCTCACCCCCGAGCGGCTTGCCGGGCTCCTCGTGCTCTTGGCGAGCGGCCGCATCCACGGGAAGATCGCGAAGCAGGTGCTCGAGGTGCTTTTCGCCGAGGGCAAGGATCCCGAGACGATCATCCGCGAGCGCGCCTGGGAGCAGCTGATCGACGCCGGCGCGATCGCGAAGCTCGTCGACGAGGCGATCGACGCCAACGAAAAGGCGGCGGCCCAGATCCGCGCGGGCGACGAGAAACCCGTCGGCTTTCTCGTCGGAGAGATCATGAAGGCGACCTCCGGGCGCGCCGAGCCGCAGCTCGTCCGCTCGGTGCTCAAGGAGCGGCTCGCAAAGAGCCGTTGAGACGGCGGAGGACTGCGATGCGAACGCTTGCGGCCGAGATCGCGCGCCACACGGGCGAAGAGGTCGAGCTCTCAGGATGGGTGCACCGCATCCGCGACCTCGGCAAGGTCTCGTTCGTGATTCTGCGCGACCGAAGCGGCGAGGCGCAGATCGTGCTCGATCGGAAGCCCGATTTCACCCACGAGTCGGTGATTACCGTGAAGGGGCTCGTCGCGCCGAGCGAGAAGGCGCCGGGCGGCGTCGAGGTCCGCGCCGCCGAGATCACCGTCCTCGCCGCCGCCGACCCGCAGCTACCGATCCCGGTGAACCAGGATCCCGCCAAGCTCAGCCTCGAGGCGCTCCTCGATAACCGCTACATCTCGCTCCGGATCCCGAAGCTCAGGCGGATCTTCGAGCTCCAGGCCGCAATCCTGCGGCACTTCGCGGACTTCTTGCGCTCCGAGGGCTTCACCGAGATCAAGACGAGCAAGCTCATCGGCACGGGCACCGAGGGGGGGACCGGGCTCTTCCAGGTCGAGTACTTCGACACGAAGGTCTACCTCGCGCAGTCGCCGCAGTTCTACAAGCAGGCGATGATCGCGTCGGGAATGGAGCGGGTCTTCGAGATCGGGGACGCCTACCGGGCGGAGAAGCACGAGACCCCGCGCCACCTGAACGAGTACGTTTCCCTCGACGTCGAGATGGCCTTCATCGAGAGCGAGGGGGACCTCATGGACCTCGAGCGGCGCATTCTCGCCTACGTGTTCGCGAAGCTCGCGGAGCAGAACGGCGAGATCCTCGAGCTCTGGGGCGCCTCCGTTCCCACCGCCGAGGAGGTCGGCCGCATCCCGCTCGTGAGCCACGACGAGGCGCGGGAGATCGTGAGCGAGCGGCTCGGGCGAAAGGTCTTCGAGATCAACCCGGAGGGCGAGCGGGTGCTCTGCGACTGGGCGAAGGAGCGCCACGGAATCGAGGCGGCCTTCATCAACGCCTACCCGCGAAAAATGCGGCCCTTCTACACCTATCCGCTCGACTCCAAGACGATGAGCTTCGATCTGCTGTTCCGCGGCCTTGAGGTCACGACCGGAGGGCGGCGCATCAACGAGTACCCCATGCTGCTCGACGCGCTTCCCCGGTTCGGCCTGACCTTGGAGGGGCTCGGGGACTATCCGACCATCTTCAAGTACGGCTGCCCGCCGCACGGCGGCTTCGCGATCGGGCTCGAGCGACTCACCCAGAAGATCCTCGGCCTCGCGAACGTGAAGGAGACCTCGCTCTTTCCGAGGGACCGCCACCGCATCCGCCCGTAGGCGCGCGCTTCAGGTTCGGATCATCGGCATCCGGCGCGCGTAGAGGCCCGAGTCGGCGGCGAGCGCGAGCATGAAGTGCGCGACGTCGGCCCGGGAGACGTGCGAGGCGAGCCCCATCCTCAGGGTGCCGGTGCGATAGCGCCGCGTCAGGGGGCCGCCGGTCATGAACGGAGCGCGCACGATCGTCCAGTCGAGCTCCGACGCCCCGATCGCCTCGACGCACTCGTACGCGTCGCGGACGGCCTCCCCCGCGAGGCCTTTGATGAGCGCGTTCGAGAGGCGCAGCCCGAGCGACTCGATATCGCCCTCCTCGGAGACTCCCGTTCCGGTGAGCGCCACGATCCTCCGGACGCCGGCCTCCCGCATGGCGGGAACCACCGCCCGCGCGAAGGAGCGGAGCGCGTCGTGCTCCGAAAGGCGCAGAGTTCCGAGGGCGGACAGCACGGCCTGCGAGCCCCGGACCGCGGCGGCGACCGCGCCTGAGTCGCGGACGTCGCCGAGCGCCACGGTCACGTTTTCCCGCTCGGCGCCGAGCGCTTCCGGCCGCCTCGCGAACGCCGTGACGTGATGGCCGGCATCGACCGCCTGGCGGACGATCAAGAGACCGGTGCGTCCTGTCGCGCCGAAGACCGCAAGCCTCACGGCGAAGCGCCTCCGATCTGCTTGTCCAGGACCTCGACGGCCTCGGTGAGCTGGGTGTCGTCGCTCGAGGCGAGCTCCTCGCTGGTCATGGTCGCGAGCGAGTCCGGCTCGATCGGAACCGCGTCGGGCGGAAGCGTGACGGCCACGTCGGGGTTGATTCCCTTGTGCCAGATGACGCGGCCCTTCGGCGTGAGCCATTCCTCGGTCGCGAGGAGCAGCTGCGAGCCGTCGTCGAGCGGAAAGAGCCCGAGCACGGTCCCGGTTCCGAAGGTTTTCTCCCCGACGAGCGTGGCGCGCTTCGCGTCCTGAAGCGCTCCGGCGACGATCTCGGCCGCGCTCGCCGTGCCGCCGTCGATCATCACGACGAGCGGCATCTTCGGAGCGATGCCCCCCGAACGGACCGGCACCGGAGAGGACTGGCCCTTGGCGTTCTTCTCGAGCAAGACGTTCCCGCTCGGGAGGAATTGGCTCGCGACCCCGATCGCCTCGTCGAGGATGCCCCCTGGGTCGTTTCGCAGGTCGAGGACGACGCCTGCGAGGCCCTTCCGCTCGATGTCGGCGAGCGAGGCGCGAAGGTCGCTCGTGACGTTCTGGCTGAACGCCGCCACCCGAAGGTCCGCGAAACGGGTCCCCGGAATCGCCCGCCAGGTGACGTTGCGGATGCGTATTCGCGCCCGCTTGAGCGTCACCTCCTTGGTCCGTCTGTCGGACGGGTTGAAGATCGTCAGGACGACCTTGGTTCCGACCGGACCCATGATCCTCTTGACGACGTCCTGGAGCGGGAAGCCGAGGACGTCGACCGAGTCGACTTTCTGGATGATCTCCCCCGGACGCAGGCCCGCCTTGAACGCGGGCGAGCCGTCCATCGGCGCGACGATGGTCACCTGGTCGTTCTGCAGCTGGATCTCGAGGCCGACGCCGACGTACTCGCCCTTCGTGAACGAGCGCTCGTCCTGCACCATGTCCGGGCTCAGGAAGGTGCTGTGCCCGGTGTCGCCGAGCGCGTCCACCATGCCCGAGATGGCGCCGTAGGTGAGCGCCGAGGACTTGAGCGCCGAGCGGTCGACGTAGACCCGGTTGATGATCCGCCACGCCGAGCGTACGAGCGAGAAGTTCGGGGCGGAGCCCGAGAGCTGTCCCTCGCGATCGACTACCGTGCGGTCGATGAGAATGCCGCCGCCCAAGCCGACGACGAAGACGACGAGCGAGAACCCGACATAGAGCGCGAGCCGGCGCGCGGACGCGCTCATGCGCGGCCGCCGACCGAGCCGCGGGCGGAAAGTCCGCCACTGATCGCGCGCGCGCCGTCGATTCCGAGGCTTCCGAGCCGATACCTGTCGATCATTCCTTCTATTCGAGAGCATTTTCGCGGTTTTGACAAGGGAGAGCGCCAACGGCGAAAGCGCGCCGCAGACCTCCCGGGTGCGGCCTTTCGCCGCGCCTTTCGTCTTAAGGCGCCGCTCGTCGGGGTCGGGGGCCCTTCGCGCCGGCTCCGGGACGCAGGTGCTTGCCGTGATGACACACACCCTTTTCTGAAGCGCCTGCCGATACGACGGAGGGCCCCGCGGGACGAAGCGGCCGGTCGATCGTCGGGAACACGCGCCCACCACCGCATTCGGCTGCACCGTGGTCGCCTGCAACCAGAGGGCGTTCGCCCACATGACGCCCTCCCCACGAGGATCGGCATACAATGGGCGTGAGAGCTCCTGCTCCCTCGGAGGTCGCAAGGCGAACCAACATGTGTCGGTGCGGTTTCCCTTTCTTGCGAAAGGGCGCGGTCCCGGGAGCGCTCGGGGCCGAAGCCCTCCGACGAGCCTGTACGACTCGACGCGCGACCCCCACCCGGCGGTGCCGCTGCTTGAGACTCCGGGCTGGCGCCGGACGATCCGCCTGAAGGGGTATAACCCCCCGCGAACGGCCGGCACCGACGGCTGCCGCTTGTTATTCAGGCGGCGACCGTCTGTCCCGACGACCTCGCCATGCGCGGTGAGCAGACTGCGCGTGCGAGCTGCGAGCTCCCGACGAGGGAGAGTCCGGGATCGAGCGCGAACCGCTGGCTTCCTGCGGAAACCGGAGCTCCACGATCGAACCCCGCGACCGCGCGTCGTCTGGCGTTTGGGTCGCTCGGGCTCGGCGTGTCGGCCGGGCCGCGGGGTTGCGCGTCTACGCCGCGGGCGGTAGTCTCACGCGATGCGGCCTCTTCGGTTTTCCATCAACGTCACGTTGGACGGATGCCAGGATCATCTCGCCATGATCCCGGACGAGGAATTGCACCGTCACGCGATCGAAAACTTCGGCCGGGCCGATGCCCTTCTCTTCGGCCGGGTGACCTACGAAATGATGGAGGCAGCGTGGCGGTCGCGTGGGCCGACGGGGGCGAGGCCCGACTGGATGGAGGACTGGATGGAACCCTTCGCCCGGACGATCGACGCGGCGAAGAAGTACGTCGTGTCGAGCACCTTGGACCGGGTGGATTGGAACGCGGAGCTCGTGCGCGGCGATCTCGGGGACGCCGTTCGACGGCTCAAGCAGGCGTCGGGGAAGGGGCTTTTCCTGGGCGGCGTGAAGCTCGCGCAGGCGTTGGCGGAGCTCGGACTGATCGATGAATACGAGTTCGTCGTGCATCCGACTCTGGCGGGCCACGGGCCCACGCTGTTCGCGGGCCTCGCGAAGCGTATCGACTTGAAGCTCGTAAGCCGGGTGGAGTTCGGCTCGGGCGCGTTGGCGATGCGGTACGAGCCGAGGAGATAGCCGTCAGGCTCATGAGAGCCCGAGTCGGCGGCGCCCCTGGCGGGCCCACCGCTCGTCGGTTCGCCGGCGGTCTCCTGTCCGACAGCCCGGCCGCCGGACCGCGCGCGAGAGCTGACGTGGAGGAGCGTCTCTCCCCCATAGGCTCTTGAGCTCCCGACAATCTCGAGTCCACGATCAAGCTCGATCCGCGTGGTTTCCCCGGAGACCGGAAGGCCGGGATCGGACCTCATCGCCATAGGGAATTCTCATTCGCTGGTTCGGCGTCCGACGGTTCCGAAGAGTCGGCGCGCGACCTCGATCCCTCGATCTCCCTCAAACGGGAAGCTTCCTCAAAGACCGGCACGGGAGAGCGGCTTCGAGTTCGTTCCGGCGAGACGGCGCGATCGGGCGATCATCCGCCTTGCGCAAAGGGGCGTCCGGACCCGTTGGAGGTAGAGGCCTTTGAACTAATAAGACCATCGTACGGCCAAAACGGCGTATGCTTGGTCCACGCCATAGACGGCTCCAGCAAGCGTCGCTACGTCGTCGTTCTTCACCAGCCCCTGGAGACTCGCCACAAGGACGGTCCGGGCGACAATCGTCCAAGAGCACCGAGAAAAGTCAAAAAGCTCCATAGGAGGGGGTTGACGATTCTCCGCTATTGAGCTATCTTGAAGTCAAGAAAAAAAGAAGAAGGTTTCTTGACAAAGAGTCAAGCCGAAATTTAGAATTAGGTATTGATCCGCCCTGGCGATCCATAACTGTCTTGAGCAGCGAGGAACGCCAGTGATTAATGGGCACTTGAGGAGAGTACCACATAACAGTGGTACTCTCCTTTTTTTTTCGTATGGGGGAAGTTGGGGTGGACAAGGTAGCGCTCTTGATCGACGGTGGTTATCTTGAAAAGACGCTTAAGAATGAGTTTGGGCAACCTAGGATCGATTATTCAAAGCTTTCTGATCGTATGGGCTCACATGTGCCTGACTCGACGGTGATTCGTACCTACTACTTCCACTGTCTCCCTCACAAGGGGAATCCGCCGACACAGGAAGAAAACGAACGCTTCGCGAAACGACAGCAATTCTACGAATATCTAAGAGGCTTGCCGCGATGGGAGGTCCGGATGGGATACCTGGCGAAACGTTCAGAATCAAACGGAAAGGTGATATACGAACAGAAGCAAGTCGATATGCTCCTGGGGCTGACGGCAGTCCACCTGAGCGCAAAGTCCCAGATTAGTCATATTGGCATACTCGCAGGCGACAGCGACTATATTCCAGCAATCAGAATGGCCAAGGACGATGGAGTAGACATTTTTCTATTCCACGGGCAAGCGCCCCATAATGAGCTCGTGAAGGCCGCAGACGTACGGATTCGCATTGATCAGTCGTTCATCGATTCAGTCCTGCTCCATTGATTTCAAAATGAATCGAACGGGCCGCCCGTTCGGAAATGCGTGTGCCGAGCCGGAAGAGGGCTTTACGGAGGCGTCGACGGTCGGGCCGCGTTCGCGCAAGGTCACTGTTTTCCGAGGGCGATCGTTTGTGCAACGGCGTATCGATCGCTGTTCCGAACCGGCACGTGATGTTTCCGTTCAGCGCATCGGAATTGAAAAGATCTCCT
>JASHNV010000008.1 GCA_030041455.1 Spirochaetia bacterium | reverse complement strand
TTCGACATGCCGTGCGTGCACATGTAGCATCTGCCGCAGGTGAGCTGGGGGAGGAAGGTGACCGCCTCGCCGGGGGCGAAGCGCGAGACCCCGCGGCCGACCTCGACGATCTCGCCTGAGACCTCGTGACCCTGGACGACCGGGTAGCCCGTATAGGGGTGGAGCCCGTGGTAGACGTGGACGTCGGAGCCGCACACTCCGATCCGCTTGACCCTGACGAGCACCTCGCCTTCCCCGGCCCTGGGCGCCTCGACCTCCCTGAACTCGATCACGGCCGGCCTCGTCATCACCGCCTGTCTCATGGATCCGTCACTTCCTTGCGCCTCCCGTGGCGGCAAAGCCGTCGCGCCGTCCGAAGCCACGCTCCGCGCCATCATCGTCGACGTCGCGCTTCATTGTCAAGACGTAATTACAAATGGCCGCCTGGCGAGCAGGCGCGCCTCACACGGGCTCTCCGCCCCGCGTGAGCTCGAAGCTGAACTTGTTGCGGTCGCCTCGGTAGGAGGCGAGGGAAAACTCGATCGGCGTGCGATCGGCAAGGTAGCCGACCGTCTGGATGAACTGGATCGGAGCGCCGACCTTCACGTTGAGGAGCCCGGCCTCGTACTCGCCGGCGAGCGTCGCCTCGAGCGTCCGCATCGCCCGCTCGACGGCGATCCCGTAGTCGCGGGCGAGGACCTCGTAGAGCGATTCCCGCTCGAGGTCCTTCGACGGCAGGTCCTCCACGAGCCGATAGGGAAGGTGGGTCACCACGATGACGATCGGCTCGCCGTCGGCGTAGCGGAGCCTGCGCAGCCGGACGACCTGCTCCCCCGCGTCGAGGCCGAGAGTCTTGCGCACGAGCTCGGTCTCGGGAACCACCTCGCAGTCGAGAACCTTCGTCGCGGGGACCATGCCCTTCCGGCGCATCTCGTCGTTGTAGCTCTCGAGGACGAGGAGAAAGTCCTGCTTGATCTTCGGGCTCGCGACGAACGTCCCGCGCCCCTTGAAGCGGGTGAGATACCCCTCGGAGACGAGCTCGTTGATCGCCTGGCGCACGGTCGGGCGGCTGATGTCGAAGAGCGCGCACAGCTCGAGCTCGGTCGGGAAGGGACTTCCGACCTCCAGGCCGTCGAGCTGCTCGAGGAGGATTTCCTTCAACTGAAAGTAGAGGGGGACCGGCGTGTTCTTGTCGACCGTTTTGCCGGAAAGGTCCATCGTGGCTTCGCCTCTCGGATCGATTATCGGCGCAGGCGGTAGCGCGTGTCAATCTGCGGAAGAATCCATTCCACGCTCCCGCACGCGGCGAGGAGCCTTCGTGTCGCCTCGCCCCGCTCGACGGTGTTGAAGGCGAACATCTCGACGTGGTGGCCGACGAGGAGAGCGATTCCGGCCCCGCGGCAGAGGGCGAGCGCCTCCTCGACGGTGAAGTTGCCGGGGATGCCCTTCGCGCGCAAGGAGGGGCTCCGGCCGTTGATCGGGAGGAGCGCGGCGTCGATCGCCCGAAGGCGGAGCCTCTCCTCGAGGCCGGCGTACGGGACGCAGTCGCCCGAGTGGTAGACCGTCATGCCGCCCATCGTGACGAGGTAGCCGAGGAAGGCGTGCTCGCCCCGCTCGTCGACGGAGAGCTCCTCGTGCGCGGAAGGAAGCGCCTCCACGGAGAGGCCCGGAAGCTCGCTCCACGTCTCTCCCGCGCTCACCCCCGAAAGGCGCTCCTCGCCGAGGCCGAGCGCGCGGGCGCGCTCGCGCTCGGCTCTCGGGACGACGAACCGGCAGGCCGGGTTGTGAAGCGCCAGGGGTCCGAGCGTCTCGGGGTCCATGTGGTCTTGGTGGCGGTGGGTGCAGAGCACGACGTCGACGCCGCGGAGCTCGCCGGGAGCGATCGGAGGGGGCCTCATGCGCTCGTGGGGCAGGCCGCTTCCGCGATACTTCTTCTCGAGGGAGTCGGAGAGGTAGGGGTCGACGAGGAGCGTGAGCTCCGCGGAGCGGATCGCGAATCCGGCTTGCCCGAGCCAGAAGAGGTCGACGCCTGAGCGCGCCCCGAAGGGCGCGTCGAGCTCCGCTTTCAGGCCCCCGCGGAGCGGGACGGCCTCGGCGGCGACCGGCCGCTTGAGCGGGCTCACCGCCGGGCGCCCTCGAGGGCGAGAAGCAGGTTCTCCACGGCGGCCCGGGTCACCCGGCTCACGCTCTCCTCGGTGAAGCCGCCGATGTGGGGCGTCGCGATCACGCGTTCGTGAGCGAGGAGGGGCGTCGCTCCCGGCGGCTCCTTTTCGAAGACGTCGGTCGCGTAGCCGAGGAGCCTCCCGCTCTCAAGCGCCTCGAGGAGCGCCCGATCGTCGACGAGCTCCGCTCGGGCCGTGTTGATGAGACAGGCGCCGGGCTTCATCGCGAGGAGCCCCGCGCCGTCGATCACCGCGCGCCCGTCCTCGCGCGGCGGCGCGTGGAGCGTCACGACGTCGGAGCGGGCGAGGAGCTCCTCGAGGGAGGTGTAGCGGAACGAGAGGCCCGGCGCGAAGCCCGCGTCGGGATAGGGATCGAAGGCGCGCACCTCCATGCCGAAGGCGAGCGCGCTCCGCGCGACGGCGCGGCCGACCCTGCCGCAGCCGACGATCCCGAGCGACCGGCCGGGAAGCTCGAAGCCCTTCCGCCGTTCCCAGCTCCCCGCTTTGAGGCGGCCGCTTGAGTGGGTGATGGAGCGCGCGAGGTCGAGGAGGAGCCCGATGGTGAGCTCGGCGACGCCCTCGGCGTTCGCCCCTTCGGCGCGAAGCACCCGGATACCCCGGCTCCTGCAGGCTTCCAGGTCGATGTTGTCGATTCCGCTCCCGTTGCGGCTGATCACCCGAAGGCTCGCCGCCGAGGCGATCACCCCCGCGCTGATCGTCTCGACGCCGGCGAGGTAGCCGACGCAGCCCCGGAGCAGCGCGGCGAGCTCGCGCTCGCCGGGTTGGACGCCGGGCGGCGAGAACACGAGACGGTATCCCGCCGTGGAGAGACGGTCGAGCGCCGGGTCCCCTCCTTGGGTCAGGGATCGGGGGGTTACGAGGATGCTCTCCATGCCCTACCGCCGCGCCTCGCGAAGACGGTGCCTCGCCGCGATCGCGGCGAGCTTCTCGAACTCCGGTCCGCTTCCCGGAATCGTCCGGTGGAACACCTCGGCGATCACCCGGGTCCAGCCGTGGAGGAAATAGACCCAGCCGTCCTCGATCCTGAGCCTCCGCGACCGCTCCTGCGACCGGGCGAGGTCGAGGAACTCGAGCTCGCCGCGGTAGTTGAAGTCCCAGGCGATGCCGCGCTCGGGGAAGAGCGCTCGGCCGGTGAGCGGGGAGCCCGGGGCGTCCTTCCCGAGGCCGGTGGCGTTCACGACGAGGGAGCCGGGCTTCAGCGTCCCGAGCTCCCGGTCGTTGTCGGCCGGGTCCGAGGCGAGGCGATACTCGCAGGCGATATCGGGACCGATCTTCCCGTGGATCGCCCTCATCGCGAGGAGGCGCCCGGGCCTCCGTTCCGTGACGAGGATCCTCGACGGCCGATCCTTCCCCCACCCGCCCTGCAAGAGGAAGGCGCTCAGCGCGACCGCCGAGCCACCCGCGCCGAGGAGGAGAAGCTCGGCGCCGCTCTCCTCCCAGTGTCCGGGCGGGACCGCGGCGGCGAGCGCGAGACCGCTCGCCGCCGCGTCCTCGGCGTGGCCGACGAGAGCTCCGTCCCGCTTCGAGATGCCGGAGACCTCTCCGAGGAGCTCCGCGTCGCCGTCGAGCTCGTCGAACAGGTCCCGGCAGGCCTCGAGCAGGTCGATCTTGTGCGTCGTGACGAGCGCGCCCAGGGAGAGGGGATCGTCCTTGATGAAGCGGACGGCGTCGCGGTAGGCGTCGAGCGGCGCGTGGGGCGGAAAATCGATCCCGCGGAGCTCGCAGTCGCCGAGGCGGAGGTGGGAGGCCCATTCCGGGAAGATCCTCATGATGGAGGAGCGTCCGGTCGTCACGCCGATGAAATACATAGTAGGGATCGATGCCGGCCGGTACCCGCCCACGTCGCCTTCCTCCCGGTGGGCTCGGATTCTCGCGGAGGATCGACGAATTGTCAAGACGTGCTTACATTGTGGGCGGGACATGCGGCCGCCCGCTACGGCTCGTCGCGCGCAAGCATCGGGAAGACCGGAACGAGGCTCCGATAGGCGGAGAGAAAGGCGGCATAGCGGCGCCGGTAGACCGGGAGGCTCGGTTCGTCGGGCTCGCACGCCTGGCCGAGGCGAACGATCCTGCAGGCCTCGGGGAGGGAGCGAAAGAGCCCCACCCCGACGCCGCCCGCGATCGCGGCGCCGACGGAGGTCGCCTCCTCCGCGAAGTCGAGCGGCGTGACGGGCCGTTCGAGCACGTCGGCGAAGATCTGCCGCCACGCGGCGCTCCGGGACCCTCCTCCCATGATCCGGTACGACGCGAAGCGCAAGCCCTGCTCGGCGAACGCGTCGGCGATCGTCCGCATGTTGTACGCGACGCCCTCCATCACCGCGCGGAGGAGATGGCGCCGCGCGTGGACCATCGAGAGCCCGATGAAACAGCCGCGGGCGTCCGGGTTCCACCACGGGCTGCGCTCGCCCATGAGGTAGGGGAGAAAGAGAAGGCCCTCGGAGCCCGGCGGAGTCGCGGCGGCCTCCTGTTCGAGGGCGTCGTAGGGCGCTCCGCCGCCTGAGAAGACCTCCTTCAGCCACTGGAGCGACCCGCCGCCTGCCTGCATGGTGCCCGTCGGCATGTAGAGCCCCTTGCGGAAGAGGGCGAAGGTGAAGGTCCGCTCTTCGGGGTCGATGAGCGGGCGACCGCTCGCGCAGGCTATCCAGGTCGAGGTCCCGAGGCAGAGATAGGCGTCGCCTTCCGCGGCCACCCCCGCCCCGTAGGTGGCGCAGGCGCCGTCGCCGCCGCCGATCACCACCGGCGTTCCCGCGAGGAGCCCGCACTCGCGGGCCGGCTCGGCCAGGATCCGACCGGCCAAGTCGGTCGCCTCGAGGAGCTCCGGAAGAAGTTCGGCTCGGAGACCGGCCGCCTCGAGGATTTCCTCCGACCAGCGCCAGCTCGAGAGGTCGAGGAGATTCGTGCCGCTCGCGTCTGAGAAGTCGGTGGAGACGCGCCCGGTGAGGCGGAGCGCGAGGAAGTCCTTCGGTTGGACGAACTTCGCCGCGCGATCGAAGAGCTCGGGCTCGTTCTCCCGAATCCACAGCATCTTCGCCGCGGAATAGGAGGCGCTCAGGCGGTGCCCGGTGATCCGATAGGCTCTCGCGGGCCCGACTCGCTCGGCGAGCTCGGAGGCCTCGAGCGAGGCGCGCTGGTCGGCCCAGATAATCGCGCGCCGCACCGGCTCAAGCGAACGATCGATCGGGAGCGCGGCCATCATGTGGCCGGAGAAGGAGACCGCCGCGATCTCCCCGGGCGCGCAGCCTGAGGAGTCGAGGAGCTCGCGAGTCGCGGCGCAGAACGCTCCCCAGTAGTCGAGCGCGTCCTGCTCGGCCCACCCCGCCTTCGGATAGTAGGTCGGATAGGCGGAGAAGGCCTTCGCGACGAGCTTCCCCTCCGAGCTGAAAAGCGTCGCCTTGTCGCCGGTCGTTCCGATGTCGTGCGAGAGAATGTAGGTGGACACGCTGCCGCCTCGCGAAGCGCTCGATGCCTTCATTGTAGCGCGGCCTCGGTCGGGATACAATGGCCGCGCGCCTTCTTGATAGCGCGGGCGAGTCGGCCCGGCTTCGGAACGCGCGGGAGGTTCACGCATGGATTTTCGCCATCTTGGGGGAACGGGCCTGAAGGTAAGCGAGCTCTGCCTCGGCACGATGACGCTCGGCCGCGAGGTGGAGGAGCGGGCGAGCTTCGACATTCTCAGCCGCTACGCCCAAGCCGGGGGCAACTTCATCGATTCCGCGAACGTCTACGCGGGGGGCAAGTCGGAAGAGATCGTCGGCAAGTGGCTTGCCGGCCGGAAGCGGGACGACTTCGTCGTCGCGACCAAGGTTCGCTTCTCCGCGGGGAGCGGGCCGAACGACAACGGGCTCAGCCGCAAGCATATCCTCCAGGCGGTCCATGCGAGCCTCAAGCGGCTCGGGACCGATTACATCGACCTCTACCAGGTCCACGCCTGGGATCCGACGACGCCGCTCGCCGAGACGCTCGCGACCCTGAACGATCTCGTGCGAAGCGGCCTCGTGAGATACGTCGGCGCGAGCAACTTCAGGGGGTGGCAGCTTCAGAAGGCGCTCGACCTTTCGCGTCAAAATGGCTGGGAGCCCTTCTCCTCTCTGCAGCCTCAGTACAGCCTGCTCTGCCGGGCGACGGAGTTCGAGCTCATCCCGCTCTGCCTGAGCGAGCGTCTCGCCGTCCTTCCGTGGAGCCCGCTCCGAGGCGGCTGGCTCTCAGGCAAGCTCTCGCGCGGCATGGCCGAGCCGCCCGAGGACACGCGAATCCGGATCGCCGACAAGATGGGCTGGAGCGAGACGTGGAGCCGATACAACAACGACTTCACCTGGAAGCTCATCGACGAGCTTCTCCTCGTCGCGCGCGAGCGGGGAAAGAGCGCCGCGCAGAGCGCGATCCGCTGGCTCCTGCAGAAGCCCGGCGTCACCGCGCCGATCGTCGGGGCGCGGAGCTTGGCCCAGCTCGAAGAGAATCTCGGCGCCTCGGGCTGGACGCTGAGCGACGAGGAGATGCGCCGCCTCGACGCGGCGAGCGAGATGCCGGTCTCCTACCCCTACGACGAGGCCGCCGAGCGGCAACAGCGAGCCGGAAGGGCCTGATCCGGAGCCAGGCCCGGCCTCGCCGCGGCGGTTCGGCGGGCTCGGGGCGGAAAAATCACAAATGATACATGATCTCATTGACAATATCGTTTCCCCGTGGTAGGGTGTCTCTAAATGAGATGTCGTATCGACATCACGAGACTACTCTTGGAGGCTTTCCAATGGCATTTTTCCTTGCGCCCGCCGCGCGGTTTCGAGCCGCGCTCACGGCCCTCATTCTCGTAAGCGCGCCGGCCGCGCTTCTCCACGCGGCCGGCGCGACCGAGACCGCCGCGCCGAGCGCCACGACGGTCAACGTCGTCGCGGCGGAGAACTTCTACGGAGACATGGCGAAGCAGATCGGAGGCTCCCACGTGAGCGTCACGAGCATCATGTCGGATCCGAACGTCGATCCGCACGAGTACGAGTCGAGCGTGGACGACGGCCGGGCCATCGCCGGATCGCAGCTCGTCATCGAGAACGGAAGCGGCTACGACGACTGGATGGACAAGCTTCTCGCCGCCTCTCCGAGCGGCTCGCGCATCGTGCTCACCGGCTTCGACCTCGCGGTGACGAAGCTTCCCGAGAACGAGCACGTCTGGTACAACCCCGACAACGCCGAGGCGATCGCGAAGGCGATCGGAGTCGCGCTCTCCAAGCTCGACCCCGCGGACGGCGCGTACTTCGACCACACGCTTCAGGTCTTCGTGGGCTCGCTCGATCAGATCCGGCAGAAAATGGCCGAGATCAAGGCGCGCTACGCAAACACGCCGGTGGGCCTCACCGAGACGATCTACCTCTACCAGGCCCTTCCGATGGGACTCGACGTTCTCACGCCGTTCGAGTTCCAGAAGGCGATCGCCGAGGGGAACGATCCTCCTGCCGACGCGGCGGTGACGGCCGAAAGCCAGGTCACCGGAAAGCAGATCAAGGTGCTGATCTACAACGAGCAGACCATTACCCCGATCACCACCAAGCTCCAGGGCGAGGCGAAGGCGGAGGGCATCCCGGTGTTTCCGGTCACCGAGACCATGCCCCAGGACCTTCACTACCAGACGTGGATGATGGCTCAGCTGAACGAGCTTGAGCGCCTGCTCGGGGGCTGAGGAGGAGACCGGGCATCGGAGCGTCTCACGCGCATACTGGAGGGCCGCCGCCTTAACAGGATGCCGCCTTAACAGGCGGCATCCCTCGACGTTCCGCCGGCACCGTGGTATATTTGGAAAAAGGAGATCGGCAGTTCCGTGGCGAAGCGCGTCGAGCCCCGCGGCGAGGACTCGTTCGAGGCCGGTCGAATCTCGACCGCCTTCGAGAGCCTCAGCCAAAGAAACACCAAGCCCCGAAAAGTGATCGCGGAGAAGCTGAAGGAGCTCGCCGAAGAGCGAAAAAGCTTCACCGGCGACGACCTGTGGCGCGAGGTGCGCCGGAAGGGCAGCCGGATCGGCCGCGCGACGGTCTTTCGATCCATCGAGCAGCTCGTCGCGATGGAGGTGCTCGACCGCATCGACTTCTCCGACGGAAGCCACCGCTTTTTCGTCTGCGGCGACCGCCACCACCATCACCACCTCGCCTGCATCCACTGTCACCGGGTCGTCGAGTTCGAGTACTGCCTTCCCGGCGCCGTCATCACCTCGATCGGCAGGCAGGAGCGTTTCTCGATCGAGGACCACGCCCTCACGCTCTTCGGACGCTGCGAGGATTGCAAGTAGCCGCTTCCCTTGAAAAGAAAAGATATGAAGAAGGTTAAGGGTTTTTCGCGCATGAGTTCTGCGGCAATGAAGAGGCTTCAAAGTCTGACTATTCTCCCCGAGAGAGACGTCGGCACCAAAGATATGCCTGAATGGACGGAGGAGGAATTTGCGAGGGCGATTCGCCTGGATGGGAGGCCTTTCGCAGAAGTTTTGAAACTTTACCGGGTACGAAAGGCGCCTATAACGGCGCGAATTGATCAAGATGTTCTGCAGCGGCTGAAAGGGCAGGGCGAAGGCTATCAGACACACATGAACACGATTCTGCACGATGCCGTGCTCCAGTCCAGGAGTTAGGCAGCAAAGCAAGCCGTACGACTATAAAGCGTAAGGCGCGGACCTCTTTGCCCAAAGCTCGTTCGCGAAACACGTAAAATGCCCACTTTGGTCAGTCGGTCCGGCGACGAAACGTAAAGCTTCGCCGACTGTGTCTAGGTTGCGGTACATTGGGAAGTGCTTCCAGTAAGCGGGATTCTGCCGCGTACCCGGGAATTCCTCCTGTTCGTGTTGACGCCGGTCGGATCGCCGGACCCCATGTTCATGGAGTCAACGGCGACTGAATGGAGATACGGACGAGCCGGAAACGCCATTGGGGGAACACACCCTGGCCGCCCTGGGTAGATCGGCCACGATCGGAGGAATCATGGCGACCACGTTCACAGCGGTCTTCGAGAAAGTCAACGAAGGCTATATAGGGTTTGTCGAAGAGCTTCCTGGCGCGAATACCCAGGGCAAGACCCTCGAAGAGACTCGAGCGAACCTGCGGGAAGCCGTCGAGATGGTGCTTAAGGCGAACCGAATACTCTCCGAAGAATCGCTTACCGGCAAGCAGGTAGTCCGCGAGCCGTTGCAGCTCGACATGTGAAGCGTCGCGACCTTGTTCGACACCTTCAAGCGCAGGGCTGCGAGTTCCTTCGCGAGGGCCTCCGCATACCGTCTTTGTGAACCGTGCGACCGGGACGAGCTCGGTTGTTCCTCGGCACACGGAGATCAACGAGTTTCTGGCACGCAAGATCTGTCGCGACCTTGAAAT